>CAVFRG010000109.1:0-2702 GCA_963624905.1 Oscillospiraceae bacterium | reverse complement strand
CTTGTTTAGACTTACAAGAATCTATGCATAATCCACACACTTTTGCAGGTGATCCATTCTATTTCATGCAAATAGGCGACCTGCCCGAGGCAAAGAAAGCATTGAAAGCCTTGATAGCGGATGTGCCTTACAGCAACAAGAAGTTGGCGAGCATGGACATGGAAGAGCGTTATCGCCTCATTATGAGCACCATCTTCTATGCTGTCGGGTTTAGGGTTCAAGTGGAAAAGATGATTGCCACCGGAAGAATAGACATGGTTGTGGAAACGCAGGAAATCATCTATGTCATGGAACTGAGACTCTCCAATAACGGCGGTCTCACCGCTGCGGAACAGCAAATCCAGGCAAAACAGTACGCCGAGCCTTTCAAGGCAGACAAGCGTAAGGTTGTAGTCCTTGCCATAGAACTGGACGACATGGGCAAGGGACTCGTCGACTGGAAGGAAGTGGAAGAACGTTAGTTACTAACTATAGTTTCAGATTGGGCAATACCTACTTGTTTGGTGCAGCGGGGGCGCTGTACCTCCTACAGTTATCCACACTTGCGGAAAAGGCATTTATTAGGAGATACGGCACCCTCACCGTATCACTCATTCGTGCAACGGCAATCATTTGAGCAACTGGTCGAGCTTGGCGTTCAGTTCTTTCTTGTTGAGGCTGCGTGCTACTATCTTCCCGTTCTGCAGCACCATGTTGTCGGGCACAGATGTCAGTCCGAGTTTGAGCAATGTCTTGTCGGCCAGTAAGTCGCCGTTGCAGATGTTGGGCCACGAAATGGAGTCGCGCTCCATATTGCGCTTGCACTCGGTCTTGTTGCCGTCTATGCAGATACTCATGAGTTTTAATTTTCCAAGTGATGCCCGTTGGCGTTTGTGCAGTTCACGTTGTAGCTGCAGACTCTCGAATACCGATGCCGACCAGGTGGTGAGCACTGCTACGGGGGCACTGGCAAGTGTGGCACTCGACACCAGCTTGCCGTTTGTATCATAGGCCGTAAAGGCTGGAAGCGAAGCACCGACAGCTACACTTTTGAGCATCGACACCTGTTGCTGCAGGCGGGCTGCCTGGGCATTGTCGGGTTGTTCCTTCGTTATCAGACTGAGTAGCTCTTCTGCCTTGCGGTAATCGGGCGAAGGTGTTGCCACGAAATATTTCCGTACAAGGCAGTAGCTCACAACCGACTCGGTATGGTCGCGTACAAACTGTTCAGCTATTCTTTTCTCCTCGGGCGGCGATACGGATTGTGTCTGTTCGCGGAAAGCGTTCATCAGGTCATTGTCGTCTGTCCCCTTGATGGACAGCTCCTTGAGGTGTGAGGCGTCACCCTTTACGCTTACCGATTTGCCCGACTCGGCGAAGATGGGATGTTCGGAGAAGTTGGGGAACACGAGCATCAGGGTAGTGGGTGCTTCGCAAGCCGTCTCGTAGGTAAACCGTCCGCCCTCCACGCGGATAGTGTCTACGCCACTCATGCTTCCGTCCGGACTGTATACGTAAAGTTCTCCTTGAGCCATGTGAAGCAATTTACCCTCAATCTTGAATCGTCCGCTGCTTACCCCACAAGCGGTAAGAAGAAAACTTGCGAAAAGGACAATGGAATAAGCAAATTGTTTCATAGGTAAATAAAAAAGTGCCGCGAGCGGGACTCGAACCCGCACAGCCATTACTGGCCAAGGGATTTTAAGTCCCTCGTGTCTACCAATTCCACCATTGCGGCAGGTAAACCTTAGAATGGAGCGGAAAACGGGACTCGAACCCGCGACCCCGACCTTGGCAAGGTCGTGCTCTACCAACTGAGCTATTTCCGCAGAAATGCGAGTGCAAAGATAGTGCTATTTATCGTAACCTCCAAGGGATTTACATATTTTAAGACTCTGCCTACCGCCATTCTCTTTGCCGGCTTCCCTTATCCGTACTGTGTCAGTTCTGCACCCTGATAATCATTCCGCCCCCTGTGGTGTATGATGTATAGGTAATGGGGTACTGCATGAGGCGTACACCCGAACCACCGTCTACCACGCCTCCTGTCTCCAGGGCATAGGTGCGGTGACACTTGGAGCAGACTACCTGTTGGCGGTTGGTCTCGTCCCATTCCAGAGGGTAGTATGTTCCGCCATACTGGTTGATGCAGTTGGGGCATTGGCGGTCGTACGCCACGCGTCCGTTGAAGTTGGTTTGTCCTATGATGATACCGTTGTTGGCTCCCAGGTTGGAGTAAGTGGCATACTGCTTTTCTATGGCAGAGGTAATGGAAATGTTCTCCGTATAGTTCCTGCCGTCGTTGGGAGTGGAAAGGATGTGCCATACCCCGTATTCGTAAGAAGCCTTGACAAAGGTGTACGTGCCCTGTCCGGTAAGTGCCACTTCGAGCGTATTGCCGGGATGGTTCTGCGTAAGAAACGTGAACTGGCACAGAAACTTGTGGCTGATGCTGTCTTCTGCCCCGCAGGAGCATAACGCCGTAAGGGTGAAAAGCGCAATCAGGCTTTTCACCTTATTATATATATAGAAATGGTGTTGTTTCATATTTTTTCGTCTTGTTGCGAGTTAAAAACATCTGAGTTATTGCGCTGCAAAGTTACGCCAAATGGCGGACAATACAAAAAATATCCTGTCTTTTTCGGCTTAGTAATGATTAAAATTTCTCTTGGGCGAAGCTACAATTCCTTGCCTGAGTGGTACGGCGGGGGCGCCGTACCTCC
>CAVFRG010000108.1:0-2866 GCA_963624905.1 Oscillospiraceae bacterium | reverse complement strand
AGTGTGCAGGTCACAAACTATAAGGAGGCGTTAAAATCGTACCAAGTTATTTTTTAACCGTTACATACCAATGCAGCAGGAACAGGGTGGTCAGTCGTTGCTGGCCGTCTATCAGTTCATAGTCGGCTTCACTGCGCTTGCGCACAACCACTGGCTGTAAACAATACTCCTTCTGCGTTTCTTGTTTGCAGTTCTCCCATAGGTCATTCATCAACGTTCTGACCTGTGACTCAGTCCATCGGTAACCTCTCTGATATTTCGGAACAAAGAAGTTGCCCTTAATGTCGCCAATAGGTTTGGCTTCAAGTATCACGTTGTTCATATTGCGTCATGTTTATTTGCTCAATATTGCCTGTCACTCCCGGGAAGAGGAACCTTGGCTTGCCCACTTTTCCTATCTCAGGTTAAGGTCGATGGCATTCATATTTACACCATCCACATCATCGTGATGTTCTTTCTGGAACTTGCTCCACAGTTCTTCCAGCTTCATCGCTTCTTCCTTGGAGAGGATTCTTCCAGAATGACCGCCCGTCCAGTCGAAGGATGGGATGGCTTTCATGAGCTCCTCGGTGGTAAGCATGGGGGCAGTGTCTGGATTCAGGATGAGGCTTGGTTTCATGTCCATATAGAAAGTCTGTCTGCCTCGTCCGCTCCAGTCATCCAACTCGTAGGGCTGTGAGTCGAACACGCCGCTCATCACGATGCCGTTGTTTCCCTTGCGACCCACTTTCACGAGATAGAAGCGGTCGCCGCATTTGGCATTCTTGTGGTCCCAAACACTCCAGTTGAAATATTCGGTCAGCATACGCTGGATGGTAGCGTTGTGGTCTTCAAGTTTTACGCTCGAAATGGCAGGATTCCACATCAGAATAACCGTATTCTGCACTTCGTCATAACCTTGCCCGGGATATGTGGGGCGATAATGCAAATCGTCGGGCTGCAGATGTTTGGCTCTCGCCATCATCTCGTGAACCATTTCGACGGTTACTTCACCTGTCCTCAGATACTGGTATTCGTCCAGCGGACGGAAAGTATCTTTCGGAAGAATCTTCCATGCTTCCTCGAAAGGAATGAGTACTGGGGCAGACTCTTCGTCATCCATATCGAATATAGCCAACAGTCTTGCCTCTGATATATAGTCGAAGACAGCGACTTTACCGTCCTTGATGCAGATGGCAGATATGGTGAGTTCTTCTCTTTCATCGCCCGATGGTGCCGGTATCACCATTCTGGTACGAGTGCTTTCTTTGTCAGAAAGAAACCACTGAATATCCCGCAAGTAGTTCTGCAGGTTGTCCATATCCTCCTTCCTATAATCAGAATCTGGAGCAATGTCAAATTCTTCATACATATGCGGTCCCACACAGAACGGCTCGAATAGGCCATATAGTGTAATCTTGTGACCATATTTTGCAGACATTATCTTGTTGAACATGAAACTCGATTCGCGTTCTTTCTCAATCCACTCGTCATCAAACTTTTCCAAAGGGTTCTCCACAAGACAATCTTCGTCGTCATAAGCCTTGTCTCCTGTCAACTTCTGCAGCACAGCTATCGTCTTGGCAAAAAGCTGATAGTCCGCTATAGAAGCAAACGAGCACACACGCACCTCCAGCCCGTCCTCTTCTTGGTTTACTTCTATACCACGAAGGGCAGTCAGGTGATTACCGAACTTCACACAAGGAAACTCCTTGGAAGTTACTACAATCTGTTCGCCGCTTTCTGCCAATTCCTTCAGGAAATCGTCTGGCGCAACGGCTTTATTTGTTCTTACTGTTACACATACACTCATAATCGTATAGTTTTAAAATTATTGTTTCTGTGGCAAAGGTATGGAATACCTATGCAGCCTTTTTGCATAGTTACAATCATTTACCTTAATTTTGCCATATTCCTTAACAGTCTTCTATTGTTACATCAAACTTTATCTCCTCACTTCTCTTCAGCTGCACGGTGGCATCGTGGGTGATGTCTGCCGTAGTATAGGTGTGAGGGTCGAAGATGTGCCAACCGTTCATGAATCCTCCGTCGGGATAGACGGAGAGTCGCTTGCCGGCACACGTGAGGGTGAGCACACGCCAGTGGGTGAGGGCATTCTTCGGTCATATACTTCTTACGTTAAACTCTGATTCTTGTTAGTTCGTTATTTGCTCTTTTGTCTCCTCCTCCCAGTCCTTTTGTTTTTCCTTACCAAGCAGGACTGGCGTACCGTTCGGCTGGTACTGCCGTACCAGCCGAACGGTATTGCAGTACCAACCGAACGGTACTGCCTGGGGAGTTAACTGGCTTCTTCAGCTCAGTCGTACCAGTTGAGGGCATTGACATAGCTGTCGAACTGCATCTCCTCGGTGACACCCACATTCTTGAGCACTTGCAGCACCAGTGCCTGCTCCTTGGGCGGCATGGCGATGATGCCGCGACGGCGGTGGAAGTAGGCATTGCGGCCGAAGCGCGTGATGAGGGTGCTCATGAAGCGCTTGTACTGGTCGGGGTACATGCGGCGCTGGAAATTGGTGAAGCCGCGGGCATAGCGCAGGGGCTTGTTGCTGCGGAAGTTCCGGCAACTGTCGTCGGCTGTGCAATGGTCGGGGTTGAGAAGCCACATATAGGTCTTCACCGCACGCAACTCCTCGAGGGCGATGCGGTGGAGACACTCTCCCGCCTTCGGGCACTGGGCGTGCATGCAGACGGGATAGTCAGCAGGGGCTGTGGTATGGAGTTTCGTTATCATACGCTATATTAGTCTTTTGTTTACAAAGTTACGCTTACGGCAACAACACTTGCCACTCGCCGTGTTTCCTTCCACCCACACGTTTGAGCAAGCCTTTCTGCTGCAGCTTGCCGATGACGAATTTCACTCCGCCCA
>CAVFRG010000107.1:0-2917 GCA_963624905.1 Oscillospiraceae bacterium | reverse complement strand
GGGTGTAGTGGGTTACGCCGTTCTCGTCGGCCCACTGCTTGATGCCCTTTGCCACAGCGTCTGCGATGCTGCGGTCGAGTCGGGCACCGTTGTCGATTACGTCAACGAGTTTCTCGTAAACGTCAGCGGGAAGATACTTATACATCTTCTGACGGTTGAATACTTTCTTTCCGTAGAACTCACTGGGGCGCTCGCTTGGTGCGGCTACCTCTACTGGCTTTCTCTTGGAAGCCTCAGATACAGCTTCAAATCTTAAGTTGCTCATACCTTATTGTTTTTTTGTGAAGAGTGAAGAGGGAAGAGTGAAGAATTCTAATGCGTCCCTGTCTCTATCCTCTTTTTCCTTCGTTATACATTATTTTTTTTCTTTGTTTCTTGTTTTATTTGTCGAGCCATTTGGCAATTCTTTCCATAGCCTCCTTGCAGTCCTCACGCTCTCCGAAAGCGGTAAGGCGGATGTAGCCCTCGCCAGATGGGCCGAAGCCTACGCCCGGCGTACATACCACGCTGGCTCCGTAGAGCATTTCCTCGAAGAACTTCCAACTTGGTGTGTCATTGGGTGTCTTAACCCACAGGTAGGGGGCATTCTCGCCACCGTACACTCTCAAACCGAGCTTCTTGAGTTGCTCTCTCATGATGCGGGCGTTCTCCATATAATAGTTGATGGTGGCTTTCACCTGTTCCTTGCCCGCAGGGGTATAGATGGCTTCCGCTGCGCGTTGACTGATATAGCTCGTGCCATTGAACTTTGTGCATTGGCGACGGTCCCAGATGGGGTTCAGTGCCACTTCTTCGCCTGTCAATGTCTTTGCTTTCAATTCCTTGGGGACGATGGTGTAACCGCATCGAACACCTGTGAAACCTGCTGTCTTGGAATAACTGTGGAACTCTATTGCTACCTTCCTTGCTCCACGAATTTCATAGATGGAATGTGGAATTTCCGGATCTTGTATGTATGCCTCGTATGCGGCGTCGTAGAGGATGATGCTTTCGTTCTTGACAGCATAGTTCACCCATTTCCTTAGCTCCTCCTTGGTAATGACTGTTCCCGTTGGGTTGTTGGGGTAGCAGAGGTAAATCATGTCCACGCGGTGGTCGGGAATCTGGGGAGTGAATCCGTTGCCCTCTTCGCAGGGCATATAGGTAACATTTGTCCAACTGCCATTCTCAAAGACGCCTGCTCTGCCTATCATTACGTTGCTGTCGATGTAAACAGGGTAAATGGGGTCAGTGACACCGATGGTGTTGTCCCATCTCAAGATTTCCTGGATATTTCCCGTGTCGCTCTTGGCTCCGTCGTTTACGAATACCTCGTTGGGGTCGAGATGTATCCCGCGGGGCAAGAAGTCGTTTTTGATGATGGCCTCGCGAAGAAAATTGTAACCGCGTTCGGGACCATAACCCTTAAAGGTGGCTTGGGTTGCCATCTCGTCTACAGCCTTGTGCATCGCCTCAATGACGGCAGGACACAGTGGCTGGGTTACGTCTCCAATACCTAAGCTGATAACTTTCTGCTTGGGATGCGCAATCTTGTAGGCGTTGACCTTCTTTGCGATGTCAGCGAACAAGTAGTTGTTCGACAATTTCAGGAAATGCTCATTTACTAATGCCATATTGTTTCTCCTTTTATTATGTATATTTAAGTTTGCTCTTAATTATTCTGGTAAATCTATCTCTCCTTCGAATGAAAATTTTGCGGGTCCTGTCATGTAGACATGTCCGTCTTCCTCCCGATACTCGATATGGATTGTTCCGCCATCCATGACGATGTCGCTGTGCCGACCTGCCTTTTGGGTAATGACTGCAGCCACAGCTGTTGCACAGGCTCCTGTTCCGCATGCCATGGTTATTCCGCTTCCTCTTTCCCAAACCCGAGTCCTTATGGTGTCAGGGGCTGTTACTTGTGCAAACTCGATATTGCATCGTTGTGGAAATGCCTTGTCCCTTTCCAGTATCTTGCCGTAATGGGCAATGTCTATAGTGTCAATGTCATCCACGAATGTTACAAAGTGAGGATTGCCCATACAAACATATATTCCTTCGAATTTTCTTTCATCTGCTTCCAGTATGTTAGTATCACTGGCAAATTGTTCCGGATTCTCAGTCTTGGGCTGGAGCATATCCACTGTCACTGATTCCACTTCCTTTCCATCCTTGATGTGGAGCTTGAGAATTTTGATGCCAGAAAGAGTCTCCAAACGTATGGTATCCTTTCGGGTCAGTCCCTTTTCGTAGAGATATTTTCCGATACAGCGACTTGCATTGCCGCACATCATTGCCTCTGAACCGTCGGCATTGAAAATTCTCATCGAGTAATCTGCTCTTCTGCCGTCTTGTGGCTTTCCGATGAGTACCAGCCCATCGCTGCCGATGCCTGTATGATAAGCGCTCCAAACAATGGCTGCTTTCTCAGGATTGGGGATATTATATAATAATGTGTCTACATAGATGTAGTCATTACCTGCCCCATGCATCTTTGTAAAATGGACTGTTTCTTTCATTTTGTCTTATATTTATCTGTTATTCTGACTATTTGTTCTGTTTCGCTTGCAAAAGTACAACAAAATGTTTTAATAGGCAAGAAAAATACTGCAAAATATCTAATATTTTACGTTTTCTTACAATCTGTAAGGAGTGAAAGCTTGTTCTCTTACGGTTTGATTGGAAATCTGTGGCTTCGGTGTAAAATTACAAAATTTATATTCATGAATAGTTTCTATATGTATTGCATTCTTTTAAAAAGGTGTGCAAAGTGTTACCGATGTCACTCTTATGCTGTTGCTTTGTAGTGGTTTGAATCTCTTTGTGCTCATTGGGCTTTACGCGTATGTGCGAGTGTGCGCGTAAAAATAATAATGAGATATGGATGCTTTTACTGGTGGTGGAATAGTTTAATTGTTAAAATACTGTTAATTTC
>CAVFRG010000106.1:0-3336 GCA_963624905.1 Oscillospiraceae bacterium | reverse complement strand
TTGGCTATTAAACAGTCAGTTCACTATCGTTTATCACATCAACGGTCAATAGATTATGAAGATAGACGGCAACAAGGCTATTTGTGTATTCCACCGATGGAGTAAACGTAAGTGAACCAATGACAACCCTTGTCAACAGAGTCCACGATATTACGCTTTGTGCATGTCAGTATCAAATTCGATTCCCGTCTCTTGTGCGGCGATGAGCTTGTCTTTCTGCGCAAGGTGGCATTCAGCACTTCCTCGGCCCTGTGTATACCCTGCTCTGGAACGGTTCAGCCTGTGCCTTGGTGATGCGCATGATGAGGCGATATTGTTTTTTCGGAGCAAAAGTGGTACCCTCAATAATTTTGACCCCACCACTTTTCAACATTTTCTTTGCCATGCAGACCCTATGAGGAAGGGCAAAGTGATCATCCGCAGCAGGAGCGACACACCCTTCCAAACGCCAAGCTACGTTTCTCAAGGCAAGAAATTATGAGGCGGTACAGGAAAACGGCGAGATGCCGAAGAAGAGGTAGTGGAAGCCCGCCGGCCGCCGTATAATAAGCCCCCCGCAGTCCTCACTGACTACGGGGGCTTTTTAGTAATGATTAAAAAATAAGTTGGTACATTTCTCTTGGGTGAAGCTACTTCCTTACCTGAGTGGTACAGCGAGGGCGCTGTACCTCCTACAGCTACCAATACTCGCCACAAAGGCTGTTGTCCCTTAACTTCTCTAACTTCCCAAAAATCTCCTTAACTCCTCCAAAAAATAGATACGCCTATATTAGTAATGTATGAGCACTCTTGCGGGAACTCTTCCTCCAAAAACAGTTTTCTTTTTGTGTTTATCAAAAGAAAAAAGCCTTTTGCTTTGGTTGCAATTGATATTTTTCCTATTTTTGTACCGCATAGAGAACCCGTTCACAACCCTTAAAACAGCAGGACAGCATATGGAAGCATTATTCACACTTACTCTGAATTTGCCGAGTGGAAACACAGGATTCCCCTTCAAGGTGCAAAAATACGTAGAAGAATTGGGCAAGACCACCCTCGTCTCCCTCACTGTCAAGAAGGCGATATACACCCCCTGCTACATAGAGGCTGTGCTGCAGATAGCCTCCAACGGCAGTGTCAGCACCTTCGACACGCTGGAGTTCAAGTCTCTGCTAGGCATCTCGGCAACACTCAACGATGGGGAAAAAGACATTGCCAAAGACTATGTCGTCTTCGACTATGTGCCGGAATACAAACCGGCGGAGGACGGCACCTCCCTCTATCTGAAGCTCAATATCTTCAGCCCCGAGCATGTCTTCTCTTTCCAGAAATACAACAAATGCTATGTTGCCAAAAAGTTGGGCGCTGACATTCTGAAGACGGTTGCCGGCAAGTCAGCCCTGATCAAGAATGTCGACTATAGCCACTTGCAGCACACCCTCATCAAGAACGCAGCCGAGAATGATTGGATGGAGTTCATCCAGCCCTACCTCGTGCAATATGAAGAGACTCCGCTGGACCTCCTCAGGCGCGTGGCCAACCGCTGTGGCGAGTTTCTGTTCTACGAGGGCGGCACGTGGCAACTCGGTTTCGATTCCACACAGGCTTCAATAGAGGTAGGACAATTCTCGGCACTGTCTTTCAAGAAACCCAAGGACAGGGACGTGGAGAACTTCTTCATGACCAACTATATGAAGACGACCGAAGAGCAGGAGCAGCCGGACGACAGCAAAAATACGAGGAGATACGACGGGCCGAACGAGGAATACCTGGAAACCTTGACGAAAAGCAAGAGCACTTTTCTCACCTCGTTCGGGAAAACCTATGCCATCGACGATCCCGGTTCCTATCTTTACAATGCGTGCCAGTGGTTGAAGAAAGACAACCTCTACGAGATTGTCGCTACCTTCGGTGTGGATGTTGCAAAGAATGCTCTCAAAACCAAAACTAAACTCAACGAAAAGCAAGACAAATGGAACGATGTTTTCATCAAGCCATACGAAAACAACACCGAGCAATGTACCACGGACGGTGATGTCGTAGTTTGTCCGCTCAGCAACTACAACGCTCACAAGTACTTCGGCAAGGACTTCTATGTGGAGACGAGAGAGCTGGAGCAGAAGGCTGCGGAGCGTGCTGTACATATCGACTTTGGTACCTACTACCAACCCCTACTGTTGGGCGATATCATCAAGGTGTTGGGCAAGAACTACATCGTCATCAATACATCCGCTGTCTGTGGGTGCAAGCAGGCATTGGGCAGCATGGGTACATACACAACGTTTGAGGTGGACGCCGTCCCCGTGCTGGACGAAGGCTGCTATCCACCCCTGCTGGAGGAAAAGCCCTCGCCAGCCATTGCCAACCAGGTGGCGTACGTTGTCGCCAACAACGACCCTTCGGAACTTGGCAGAATACAGTTCCGCTATCCGTGGCAGACAGAGGAAGCTGGTTGTCCGTCATCGCCCTGGGTAAGGACGACACAACCCTTCGCCTCCAAGGACTCCGGCATCAGATTTACGCCGCAAGTAGGCGACGAGATCATGGTAGGCTATGAGTTCGGCAACATAGAGCGTCCCTTCGTGATGGGAGCAATGACATCGGCAACCAACACGTTCAAGGCAGGGCAGAACAGGGCAGCCTTCCTGGAGAACTCCATAGCAAACTGCTATGTGGACAGCGGTCTCGACGGATTCTGCAACAACGACTTCATAATCAAGTCGCCCACCGGGCAGTACATCAAGTTTCTGTCGCCCACCAACCAAAACTGCACCAATTTCGCCACCAGTTTCTTCCCCGCCCTCAATGCCTGGCTGAAATACATTCCTATGGCAAGCGACGTCATCACCTATGCCGGCGACTCCAGCAAAGAGCTGAGCGGCGGCATCAACATCGGCGATGCCTATGGCTTCTTCAACATCAATATGTCGACGGAGAAGCGCAAGATATTGATTTCCTCCCCCTTGGGCGATGTAAACATAGACGCCATGACCGGCATTACCATCAGCGCCCCCAACGGTGACGTGAAGATAGAGGGCAGGAACGTGGACATCGTGGCAGGCAACAACCTGACGATCACGTCGGGTGCCAATATCCCCAAGATGAGGAAAGCTTATAGCAAGGATAAGTACGGCAGCGCCATCACGGATGCCGCCATCGGGGCGGTTGTGAATGAAGCGATGAGCCTGACGGCACTGTTCGACCTGCGACTGCTGAGGTCGGTGATAGATGCTTTCTTCAAGCCCATCGGCGGAACGGCACTCATCAAGTCCAACCGCTTCCTTTGTATAGAAGCAGGAAAGGGCAAGACGAAACTGCCCGACAAGGCCTACAAGACCGCCAGCTTCGCCACGAAGG
>CAVFRG010000105.1:0-3607 GCA_963624905.1 Oscillospiraceae bacterium | reverse complement strand
CATGACTCTTGTTGCCGTGGATGTTAACCACCATACCTACGCCACACGCATCGTGCTCATAGGCTGAACTGTACAATCCTTTTTCCATTTCTTGTTCGTTTTATTATCGGTTATTTACTTTTGTTGCTAATAGGGGGAGTTAAAGAAGTTAAGGAGTTATCGCTCCCTTCGGTCGCTGAGGAGTTAAGACAACAGCTTTTATTGCTTGAGTTTTTTAGAAAATCAAGACTATCTTTACATTTCTATCAACAAGACTATTGTCTTAACTCCTTTAACTCCTTAACTCCTTTAACTCCAAAAAATCACTTATACGCCTGCTCATGCACACCTGCCACGGCACGACCGCTGGGGTCGTTCTGGTTCTTGAAGGAGGCATCCCATGCCAATGCCTCGGCTGTGGAGCAAGCCACGCTCGGTACACTGGGTACACTCTTGGCGGCACTGTCGCTGGGGAAGTGCTCGGCGAAGATGGAGCGATAGTAGTATTCCTCTTTGTTCTGTGGGGGGTTGATGGGGAAACGCTCTGCTGCATGCGCCATCTGCTCGTCGCTCACAGCGGAGGCAGTGATCTGCTTCAGGGTGTCAATCCATGAATAGCCTACACCGTCGGAGAACTGTTCCTTCTGTCTCCAAGCCACCTCCTCGGGGAGCAGGTCGGCGAATGCCTCGCGCACCACCTTCTTCTCCATCGTCTTGCCGGGGCACATCTTCAGTCTGGGATCCATGCCCATCGCCACGTCGAGGAACTCCTTGTCGAGGAAGGGCACACGGCCCTCGATGCCCCATGCCGCCAAACTCTTGTTGGCACGGAGGCAGTCGTACATATAGAGTTTGCCGAGCTTGCGGACGGTCTCCTCGTGGAACTCCTTGGCACCCGGTGCCTTGTGGAAGTAGAGGTAACCGCCAAACACCTCGTCGGCTCCCTCACCGGAGAGCACCATCTTGATACCCATGCTTCGGATGACACGGGCGAGGAGGTACATCGGTGTGGAGGCGCGAACAGTGGTCACGTCGTAGGTCTCGATGAAGTAGATGACATCACGGATGGCATCCAAACCCTCCTGGATGGTATAGTTGATCTCGTGGTGAACCGTGCCGATATGGTCGGCTACGAGCTTCGCCTTTGCCAAGTCGGGCGCACCCTTCAAACCCACTGCAAAGGAGTGGAGGCGTGGCCAGTATGCCTTGGTCTGCTCACCGTTTTCGATACGATACTTGCTGTATTTCTGTGCGATGGCGGAGATGACGGAAGAGTCGAGACCGCCACTGAGGAGTACGCCGTAAGGCACGTCGCTCATCAACTGGCGCTTCACGGAAGCCTCCAAGGCGTCGTGAATCTCGTCCACAGCAGTTTTGCTACCAGACTCCGCAGCCTCGGCCTTGTCCTTTGCCTCAGCGTCAGCGAGCTGGTCGGCAGCAGCTTTCTGGTCGTCAATCTCATATTGCTGTTGCATAGTGGCATACTCGAACCAATCGCGAGTATAGTAACGCTTCATGCCCGGGGTCTTGCTATAATAATAATGTCCGGGGAGGAATGGCTCGTAGTGGTCGCACTGACCTTCGAGCGCCTTCAACTCAGAGGCAACAAACACCTTGCCGTCCTTGTCGAATCCGATGTAGAGAGGAATCACGCCGATGGGGTCGCGGGCGATGAGGAACTCGTCACGCTCTGCATCATAGAGAGCGAAGGCAAAGATACCGTTGAGCTGCTCCAGCATCTTCACAATACGAGAGTGAACGGCATCCTCATCCTTGTAAACCAAAGAGGAGAAATCGGTATCCTCACGCATCTCACGGTAGAGGGAGAGCACCACCTCGCAGTCGGAACCCGTCTGATACTGGTACTTTCCGGCGAAGCGTGCGCGGATATTCTGGTGGTTGTAGATCTCACCGTTCACGGCAAGCACCTGTTTCTTGTCGGGTGAGAAAAGAGGTTGGCGACCGCTTTCGGGGTCGACGATACTCAAGCGCTCGTGTGCGAGGATGGCTGAGCCGCCACAGTAGATACCACTCCAATCTGGACCACGGTGACGGATTTTCTGACTCATACGAAGGGCTTGCTGTCGCAATTCAGGAGTCTGCTCCTGAATGTTAAAGATAGAAACTATTCCACACATAATATCCTTTTTCCTTTCTTTTTCGGTTATTTATAACAATTCAAACTAACATTCATAACATTTTGTTACGTTTCGGTTGCAAAATTACAACTTTTTGTTAAGATAAAGAAAAGTTAGCTTGCATTTTGCGCACTTTTAAGCATCATTATTACGGATTATAAGTTTTTACAACATATTTTCTTATAATATAAAAGTATTTTTAACCATATTGGTTATAATTTAAATTTTTAGATATAAAACAAGAAGAAATAAATCCAATAGGGTTCACTTACCCTTCGGCATTGGAGCACAAAAAGAAGACAGCCGACTGGTTCCCATGAAAGAAGGAACAGCCGGCTGCCGGTGTGCTAAAAACTAAAAAACCTATTTATGGATGGAGCGTTAATGCAAAGACATTATGGCTGGAGTGTGAATCCAACTACGAGGTAAGCCTTCTCCGTGCTGGGGTTGGCAGCTACCTGGGCGAAGATGGGCACACTGAAGGAATCAGTAATCTTGATATCCTTGGTAGCCTTCAAGGAAACATTGGTTACAGCAAATCCGTTGGCATCTCCATAGAAAGAAGTAGCATAAGGCACAGCACCTACGGCACCAACCCAATCACAACCACCGAGTTTGAATGGCACGGTTGCCTCTACATAAGAAGAATAAGCGCGCTTATCGCTCTTGTTCACACCGTCGTTGCCGGCAAAGTTGGTATACCAGTTCAAGGCCAAGGGACCAAAGTCATAACCTACATTTCCCTCAAACACGTGAGAGGTGCTGTGAGCGCTGTAAGCGAAATATTTCTCATTGGGTGAGTTGAACCAATAGTCGGTCACACCGATTGTGAAGCCACCTGTTGAATAAGCCAATGTCAAGTCGAACTCCTTGGTGTCGCCAGGATTGGAGATACCGACGCTTCCCCATGCTGTCAGAGACAAGCCTTTGTAAGCCACGCCGAGTGTAGGCTGAACGGAAACCTCACCGAGGCTCTGACCACGCCAGTAGTACTGGTTGACGAAGTCTGCGGCAACTGTTGTCTCCACCTTGTCCTGTGCAACGGCAGCAGGAGCGATTGCCACCAAACCGAGTGCCAGGGCACCCAACTTCTTCATATATGATAAATGTTTCATAATCTTACTTCTTTAATGATTGAACTTTTAGAATGTTATCCTTAACAATCCTCTACCTTTGTATTTCTTTTTAGTGAAGAACGGAGAGTCATTCATCTTCGTTCTTCACTCTTAAATCTTCACGCAAACTCTACATTTAGTTGTAGCAGCTCTCACCATGCTCGTAGATGTCGAGACCTTCCTCCTCAATGCGCTTGTCAACACGGAGACCAGCAACCTTCTTGATGGTGTAGAAGAGGATGAAACCTGTAACGGCTGCCCAAGCGTCGATGCAGATGATACCGAAGAGCTCTGCTCCGAAGAAACCGAAGCCACCGCCGTAGAAGGCACCGCCGTCGAGGGCGAAGAGACCTGTCATCAAGGTACCGAAGATAC
>CAVFRG010000104.1:0-3611 GCA_963624905.1 Oscillospiraceae bacterium | reverse complement strand
TGTATGGGTTGAATACGTCCGGCGAACAGGCTGCGAAGTGATAGCCGTCGTAGTTTTCCTTCAGTTTTATGATGGCTTCTTCTTTGGTTATTTTCCTCTTTTGTGCCAGCACTTCGATGTCTTCGTCCATCTGCGTGAGAAGTTCATCCTTGGTGATGCCGCAGATGCCCGCATAGTCATCATTCATGGAGATGTTGGTGATGTTGTTCAGTTCGCTGAAGATGCTGAGCTGCGAGAACTTGGTAATGCCGGTGAGGAAGACGAAGCGTAGCATACGCTCGCAACCTTTCAGCGGACTGTAGAAGTTGCGCATCACGTTGCGGAGCACATCGAGTTGTTCCGTCTCGTGTGCCACGTCCAGCAGGGGCGCATCGTACTCGTCAATGAGCACCACCACCTGCCTGCCGGTCTTTTCGTATGCCGTGTTGATTAGGTCTATGAGACGGTTGTTGGCTCCCTTGCTTGGAGTGTCTATTCCCCATTTCTTTTCCTCTTCTTGCAGACGGTAGCCCAAAAAATCTTCCAGCTGCTCCTTCTCCATGTGCTTTCCCAAGCTCATGTCGAAGTGCAGCACGGGATATTCCGTCCATTCCTTCTCCAGTTTCTCGATGGCAAGCCCTTGGAAGAGTTCCTTCCTGCCTTCGAAATAGCTGTGCATGGTGGATACCAGCAGCGACTTGCCGAAGCGGCGCGGCCGCCCCAGGAAGAAATACTTGCCGTTGGTGTGGGCCATGCGGTAGATGTATTCCGTCTTGTCTATATACAATTTGTCCGTATTGCGGATTTCCGAAAACGTCTGTATTCCTATAGGGTAAAGTTTCTGTGCCATAGCTGTTTGCTCCTTTCTTTGCAAAGTATTTTGGTTTGACGGTGCAAAGATAGTATATTTTTTCTAAAAAACAATGCGCAAGAGCCGACTTTTTACTTCACCTCGTCCATCTCTAACAGTTTGTAGCCGTCAAACTGCATGATGATCTTGTGCAACTGCGTGCCTTGTCTAAGTGCCTCCACCCTCGGGGCGGCGGCGTATCGGCGAATCTGTTCCTCGGCTTGCTTCCACTGGTCCTTGATGCGTGCCTCATACACCTCCTTCTTCTCGCCCTTTTCTTTTTTCGGCACCAGTTTCAGCTCCAGGATGTAGCTGTGCTTGGTGGGGTAGTGGGTGAGGTCGGGCAGAAGGAAGAAGTCGCAGTAGCCGTGGCTCAGCTCCAGCTCGGGAGCCGTATAGTAGTAGCCGTTGAGGCTGAGGTATGCCATGAAGAAGCCCTGCAGGTTGCGCTCCGCCTCGATGCCGTCACGCACGGAGGAAATCCCGGCGTAGGCATCCGCCATGTACTGCAAGGCATCGCGCCACTTGCCGTCGTAGGCCATGTCGTAAAAGTAGTTGGTGAGCCGGTTGATATCTACTACAGCCTTGGTGTCGATGAGTTCCAGGAGATACTCGTAGTATTGCTTGCGAACATTGTTGTTAGGAATGCCCAGCACAAGTTTTTCTCCACGGGTGCCTTTGATGGTGAGCATGCCGTAGTAGAACAACAGGCTCGGGAACACCAGCGGGTCGGTTATCTTGTTGGCAGGGAACGACTCGTAGAACGTAGCCACGATTTCCCCGGTCTCGGCTATCGTGCGGATTACGCCCTTGCGGTCACCGTCCAACTTGTCGAGTTGGAGGAGCTTCTTCATCTTGGCGTAGTCGGTCTTTGTGTTGGGGTCGACCAACACGTCTGGAGCACTTCCCGTACTCATGTAATTGCGCAAGAAATAGAACACCATGTCGCAGTTGAAAACCTTGCTTTGGGTTTTCAACGCGTCTTTGGAGAAGCAATAGTTGTCGTACCATGGCTTCATGTCGTTGATGACCTTCTCCACGTCCAGGTCGGCAGGCAGTTTGCCCTTAGTCTTGTAATAGTTGAACGCCTCATACACATCCTCGGTCGAGAATCCCAACATCTGGTTGAACTCCGCCTTGGTGGAGATGTGCCACCCGATATTGAAGCCGCTGGTCACGTCATCGAGCGTCACAGGACTGACGCCGGTAATAAAGATGCGTTCGAAAGAGCCCTTGAACTTCTTGAAGATGTCGCGGTAGAAGCCCTCGGCATGGGTCATCGCCCAATACACCCGCTCGCCCTTCTCGTTGAGAACGGTATTGGTGAAATTGTCGTATTCGTCGATGATGAGGTAGAGGGGGTATCTCTTCGACCTTGCCTCGCTCTGAATCAGGGCGAGCTTGCCCGTGGCGTCCTGCGTAGCATTGACCTTCTGGTACAATTCCTCGGAATAATAGGAACGGTAGTCGCGGACGAAACCGTCAAGCTCCACTCCTAAATAGAAATTGAACTTCTCCTCCAGATGCTCGATGTCGCCCCCTATCTGCGAGAAGTCGAGGTGGAGTATCTGGTATCTGCCTTGCAGGGAAGTGGGGTGCTGTCCTATCCAGAGGTTGCCAAACCAGTCTTGGAACCTGTCCTTTGTCAGGCAGTCGTAATAGGCGTGAAGCATGCTTAGGAAAAGGCTCTTGCCAAAACGGCGCGGACGGATGAAGAAGAGGTTGAAAGCCTCGTCCTCCAACATCGGCAAGTACATCGTCTTGTCTACATAATAGTTGTCCTGCTCTATGATCGCAACGAAGTCCGACCGTCCATAGGGTATTCTCTTGTAATCCTGCTCCATACTGCTTGCTTTGTCTTACATTATTAATTATTTTGCAAATCTACAACTATTTTTCGGAACCGCCAAATATTTCAGCCATTTTGTGGGTGCCTGCCTATTTATAAAAGATATTCCGCACAAGTCAATGCATTGAAGGAAGCCCCGACCAAGTTGAAGGTGTCCGTGGAAGTTTCAGATGCTGATTGGCAAAAGATGCAGCAGATGTTTGACGAACACAATAGGCAGATACTGACCAAGATGCAGGAGCACCTGAAAGAGGTCAATGCTATGTTTGCCGATGAGCGCAGGAAGGTCAACGAGCGTTACAAGGAATACGATGGTGTCTATCTCGGTCGCTACGCCCAATGGTTTGTCGGTATCTTCTTCTGCTTCGGCTTCTTCGGTTTCTGTGGTATCATTGGCGTGCTGATAGCGCAGCACTATGGGAAGTGGTAAACGAGAAACCGCCTGACCTTAGGCTGTGAGCTTAAAGTCAGGCGGCTACTATTTACATTTCATAGGTACTGGTGTTGACTTTATCTACTCGACTCTTTACATATCCTGTTTGTTTACGATATGAGAATCCGAATAAAACAAGCAGAATGATAAGAATACATAAAGATTTCCACTCTTTAGACCAACAATTTAACCAATTATAATTTTCATCTAACAGAAAGAGGATTTGTGCTATGATTGATAAACTACACAAAGCTACACATGACCTAAACAAGTTGTTGTCTGTATTTAATGTTTTAATCTTGTTATCTTTCTCTTCTGCTTTAATATAGTCATCGTGTTTTGCAAATTTGGCAAATTTACATTTCTTGAATATTGGTTCAATTACTAAAGAACCAAAACGGTTATTCACAATTCCTACGAAGTATAGGCTTGAGACCATGAAAATATCGGTCAGAAAATCCAAGGAAAGCAAGCATATGTAACTGTGTACCATAGCGTTG
>CAVFRG010000103.1:0-3666 GCA_963624905.1 Oscillospiraceae bacterium | reverse complement strand
GTTGCATGAAAAAGACCAACATGGCTGCAAGGAGCATCCATACGGTATCCAATGAGAGTCCTAAATCTTGTGTACTCATAACGTAATGTTTTTTTAATGGTTTGTTATCCTACCTGCGCCTTGCCGCAACAAGGACTTAGCCTTTGTTCACTAATTACCGCCTATCCTGTAAAAAACATTTTTTTACCTTATATTCTCTCTCATACTCTTTTGTGTTGCGGAAATGTGCTAAAGACAGTCCTTCACAGCGAAGACACATACCTCTATTTGAAGACTGGAGCGTTATTTTTCCTGCTCTGCATTATAGAGAGCAACATCGCCCCTCTCGCCTGTACGGACACGTACCGTATCCTCTACAGGAATGACAAAAATACGTCCGTCACCAATCTCACCCGTACGGGCTGCCTCAGAAATGGCATTGATGGTCTTCTCTACGTTCTTGTCTCTCACCACTACATTCAGCAGCACGCGCTCGATACTACTGGTGTCGTACATCACACCACGATAGATTCGGGCCTGTCTCATCTTGCCTTCACCACGTACATCGTAGTAAGAGAACCACTCGATGTCGGCGGCAAGCAATGCTTCCTTTACATCCTCGAACTTGGTCTTGCGGATGATTGCCTCAATTTTCTTCATACTAATCTCTCCTATTATAAATTATAATGATATGTCTATTTCTTTATGCTACTTTTTCCTAGAAACAAATTACACTTTGTTTGTTTTCGATTGCAAAGGTACAACTTTTTGATATAGTAAACTTTATTTTTACTTTCTTTTGTTTCTCAATTCTTACATTATATAACATATTGTTATGTCTGCTACTGTGCACGCTTACAATATAACACAACAACCCATAAATACCATAACAAATCAACACATTTAGCAAAGCTACACTGTATTTACCGCAATACGAACTACACATTATCATATATAATAGGCTCACACCGCCAAGAGCAACAATACCAAAGAAAAAAAGCAGAGCATGTTCCTAACATCAAAAAAAACACCGATATTCGCTATGCACATTCACCAAACTATCTATTAACTGGCAGTCAGAAAACAGGAACAAAACGACATCCACATTCTAAAAACCACCCGTTCACCTTCCGAGTACCTTACCTAATTTCTTGTTTTTTATAAAATATTTCATATTGTAAGCATACAACCACCCAAACCTTACAACCCGCCAATATACAATAGTGTTTATATAACATATTATTACTACAGCCTTAATACAAGCGCAAAACGCCCTTTTTTATTCGTATAGCATTACAGAAAGTTGTAATTTTGCAGCTAATCTGTAACAAAGTGTTACAAATAACCATAAAAGAAAGCAAAACAGATATTATGTGTGGAATAGTCTCAATCTTTAACATTCAGGACCAAACACCTGAATTGCGACAGCAAGCCCTTCGTATGAGTCAGAAAATCCGTCACCGCGGACCAGATTGGAGTGGTATTTATTGTGGCGGTTCTGCTATCTTGGCGCACGAACGTTTGAGTATCGTTGACCCCGAGAGTGGTCGTCAGCCTTTGTTCTCACCAGACAAGAAACAGGTACTTGCCGTAAATGGCGAGATTTACAACCATCAGAATATCCGTGCACGCTTCGCCGGCAAGTACCAGTACCAGACAGGTTCAGACTGCGAAGTGGTTCTTTCCCTTTATCGCGAAATGCGCGAGGATACCGACTTTTCCACATTAGTATATAAGAACGAGGATGCTGTACACAATCGTATCGTCAAGATGCTGGAACAGCTCAATGGCATCTTTGCCTTTGCCCTCTACGACGCAGAGCGTGACGAATTTCTCATCGCCCGCGACCCTATCGGCGTAATTCCTCTTTATATTGGCTTCGACAAGGACGGCAAGGTGTTCGTGGCATCCGAACTGAAGGCGCTCGAGGGTCAGTGCGACCACTACGAGCCATTCCTCCCCGGACATTATTATTATAGCAAGACTCCGGGCATGAAGCGTTACTACACCCGAGATTGGTTCGACTACGCTACCATGCTGCACCAATATGAGATTGATGACCAGAAGTCTGCCGCCGACCAGCTCGCAGATGCAGAGGCAAAGGATAAGGCCGAGGCTGCCGAAACAGGCGGCAAGACTGCCGTTGACGAAATCCATGATGCCTTGGAAGCATCGGTAAAGCGCCAGTTGATGAGCGACGTGCCTTACGGCGTGCTCCTCAGCGGCGGTCTCGACTCGTCCGTCATCTCTGCCATCGCACAGAAATACAGCAAGTACCGTATCGAGAACGGCGAGCAAACCAAGGCTTATTGGCCACGCTTGCACTCCTTCGCAGTTGGTTTGAAGGGGGCTCCCGACTTGGCGAAGGCGAAGCTCGTAGCCGACCACATCGGTACGGTTCACCACGAAATCAACTATACCATTCAGGAGGGTTTGGATGCCATCCGTGATGTCATCTACTTCATCGAGACCTACGATGTGACCACCGTTCGCGCCTCTACCCCGATGTATCTCCTAGCCCGCGTCATCCGCAGCATGGGTATCAAGATGGTACTCTCTGGCGAGGGAGCCGACGAGGTGTTTGGCGGTTATCTCTACTTCCACAAGGCACCTGGTGCCAAGGAGTTCCATGAGGAGACCGTACGCAAACTCGGCAAACTCTATATGTACGACTGCCTCCGTGCCAACAAGAGCCTTGCCGCCTGGGGCATCGAGGGTCGTGTACCCTTCCTTGACAAGGAGTTCCTCGATGTAGCGATGGGCATGGATCCGAGATTGAAGATGTGCCCTGGCAAGACCATGGAGAAGAAGGTGGTGCGCGAGGCGTTCGCCGACCTGCTTCCCGAGGAAGTGGCATGGAGACAGAAAGAGCAGTTCTCCGACGGTGTAGGCTATTCATGGATTGACACACTGAAGCAGATTACCGCCTCCGCAGTAAGCGACGAGCAGATGGCACACGCAGCAGAGCGATTCCCCATCAACCCTCCACGGAACAAAGAGGAATACTACTACCGCTCCATCTTCGCCGAGCACTTCCCCAGCGACAGTGCTGCCAAGAGCGTGCCATCAGTGCCCAGCGTAGCTTGCTCCACCGCAGAGGCTTTGGCATGGGATGCATCCTTCAAAAACCAGAACGACCCAAGTGGTCGTGCCGTGGCAGGTGTACACGAGCAGGCGTATTAAAAAGGTAAAAAGGTAAAAAAGTAAAAAGGTAAAAAGGTAAAAAGGTAAGAGTGAAGAATCCAATAAAGGTAAAAGGGTAAAAAGAGGGCATACGCCACAAAGGCTGTTGTCCCTTAACTTCTCTAACCTCCCTTAACTTCTCTAATTCCTCTAGCTTCTCTTAACTTCTTTAATCCCTCTAACTTCCTTTTACGTCTCTCACCCCCCCTTACCCTCTTTACCCCCCAACACCCAACATTTAACATAGAACAAAGTTATAGAATAACCGATAAAACGAACAAGAAATGGAAAAAGGATTGTACAGTTCAGCCTACGAGCACGATGCGTGTGGTGTAGGTATGGTGGTTAACATCCACGGCAACAAGAGTCATGAGCTGGTAGACAACGCCTTGAAGGTACTCGAGAACATGCGCCACCGTGGTGCTGAGGGTGCCGACAACAAGACGGGCGACGGTGCCGGTATCATGCTCCAGATTCCGCATGAGTTTATTCTTCTTCAGGGTA
>CAVFRG010000102.1:0-3774 GCA_963624905.1 Oscillospiraceae bacterium | reverse complement strand
CGGATTCGTTCGCTGTCTCGGAGCCTTCCAACAACTCTATTTTTGTTACCTCGTAGCTGTGAGGTTTATTCTCCTCTCCACCTCTGAACTCTTGCATGGTAGTTTTAACACGATAGGTTTTACCATCAAGTTCCACTGCACCATACAAGCGATGAACCAAAATGTTGTCGCCATATCCATTTTCGATGCTCCGATTACCATCTTCGCCCTTATTATAGTCTGGATGAATTTCCGCCTCGATGCTCTCATGGATAACATCTGTGAGCTTTGGAAGAACAGAAATATGGGTGTCAAGGTTCTCGCTCTTCTTTACAGCACTCTCAGAAAGATACTTATCAATAGCAGCCTTACTTATAATATAAGATGTACCATCACGCATGGTTGGCATATTGTTCTTGTCTTTTGTTACAAGATTCTCTTTTGCCCAATCCTTTGCGTTTGAAATAATCTCTTTCTCAGTTTTACCAAAGCTATGCTTCTCTACATGCACAACCTTCACACTCTCCTTATTCAGGTTAGGCATAACGATACCTTTTTCTTCAACTGCTCTGTCTCTTACGCCGTCAAAGTTTTCCTTGGTATCAGAGAACGTCTTTCCAAGTTCCATACGGAAGTGTACACCTCCGTTCTTCCTGTCACTGATGTATTTCTGCATCTCGTCCTCGCTCATGTCGGCGAGCTTGCAAGCCAGCTTCTTCATCTCTTCGAGGGCAGCCTTGCTGTGCTCGCTATATACAGCTTGCTGGGTTTGGTCGAACTGCTCGTACACCTTGGAGTAGTTCTCTCTCAAACGCTCCTTGCTGTAAGCGTCGCCGGGGAAGGCAATGCTATAGTCCCTGTAACAGTTCTTGTCGAACACGGAGATGCCGTTCTTTTCGAAATGGTTGACGCTGATACCCTTGATACTCTCCAGCTCCTTCTTGAACGAGCGAGCCTTCTTCATATCCTTCAGCTGCGTGTCAATGATGCGGTCGGGTATCTGCACGTCACGCAAGTCCTCGAAGAAATCCTCTATCTTGTCGTAGTGACCGCTGAGGTCTATCTTCTCGGGGTAGCCTGCCTTGCTTCTCAGAGCTGCATCGGTAATCTTGTCGAGCACCACCACACGGCATCTTACGCTCGTTCCTGCCTGTTGGAAAACAATGTCGGGCAAGTCCACCTCGGCACGCATGGCGATGTTCTTCTGACCGTCATACCACTTGTCAAACTTCTTGTCGGTGCTGCCTCTCGGGATGACGGCTACCACACGTCCACCCTCGTCCAAGTGACGGAAAGCCTTGTCAAGATGGGCGATGGCTGTAGCTCCAGCCGTACCGAACGGAGGATTCATCACCACCACGTCGTGCTTGTTGCTCACGTCGTAGTTCTCGAACATATTGTTAAGGAACTTTCTGCCCAAGCCGCCAGCCTTCAACTGCAACTTGGTAAAGAGGCTCTGGCTCGGCTCGATGCTAAGGAGCTGGTTCTCTCTCGGGATGTATCGGGCGATGGCTCCATGACCGGCACTCGGTTCAAGGGCTGTGTCACCCTCGCCCATGTTAGCCCATTCCACCATCTTGTAGCCCAATGGTTCGGGAGTGGGGAAGTAATCCACACCCTCTCGGTTGCGCTTGTTCAGCTTCTGGTTGCTGTAGTAGTCGAGCACTGCATCGTCGAATGGGTCGCTGTCACTCTGCTTGGGTGCATCAAACTCCTTGCCGCCCACGCCCTGTTGGTCGATAGGCACAATGCCGCTATGCTCCAGTACGCCGTTGGCAAAGCTCTCCCGAAGGTTTCTTGCCTGACTGCCCAATGCCAAGTTCTCGGTGGTAGATACCTGATTGTTGAACTTCTCGCCGAACAGCATCATCTCGGAGTTCAATCCCAAGATAGGATATTCGAAGATGGCATTGCTCTTGTTGCCGATGCGATAGGTTCTGCCCTCAATCTGCAGGGCAGTGATAGGACTCTGGGGAAGTCCAAGAGTGATAAGAACCCGCTGATGGTTGCCAGTGGTATCGTGCAGGGAGATACCCTCCTTGCCGCTTGCCTCCTGTATCACGATGATGTTCTTTCCGCTGTTGTCATCGTTGAAGACATCCACAGCCTTGCTCTTCGCTCCCTTGCTCTCCTTGCCGCTGAAGAAAAGTACGTTGTCCTTGCCGAAAGCCTTGGCTATCTGCTCTCTCGGCATGGAGTAGTCCAGAGTCTGTTCCCACTGCAAGAGGTCGGCATATTTTCTGCGGAACTCGTTAGCCTCGGCGATAGCCTCTTCCTTCTCCTTGCCGGGCTTCATCTCCTTGATCATCTCGTTGGCATAGCTCAGCATATAGGCGAACGGCGGTTGGATAGGCTCCTTGGTCTCCACTCGGCGGTGGAACACCACTATCTTTCTGCCAGCGTCCAAGTGTTCCTTCATGCGCCCGATGATGTTGGCTATCTTCATCGTCTCGAAGAGGGCACTGCCATAGTTGTAGTTGCCGATGGTCTTGCGGTAAGCCTCGCCCAGATAACGCCCTGTCATAGCCTCTTGCGTAGCACTGTTGAAGTCCTCTGCATGGTCGGGGGCTACAGTCGGGAAATCTCGTGAATAGTCGTATGCGCTGTCAATGATGCGTCCGCTCATCGTGCCCAAGGTATTCTGCAAGTAGTCGGAGAAAGCTATCTCCTGCTTGGCTATAGCATCAGGGTTGTCAGTCTTCGCCTCCAGTCGGTTGTAGCGGTATCTGTAGGCTGCGCCGAAGTGGTCGAGATAGAATCGGCTTCTGCCACTCATCCTGCCACCATCGTCCTCGGGGAACTTGAAGATATAGCCCTCGGCATAGTCCAAGTTCTCCCTTGTGTTGAATGGGGTAGCTGAGAGGAACACGGTCTTGGTGTTCTTCCATGCCTGCTTGGCTTGCTCCTTTAGCTTCGGCTCCACATTATTATAATAGTGCGCCTTGGCTTGCTGGAAGTCTTGATAAGCCTTGCCTAACTCTGGGAAGGTCATGCCGTCGGCAGGGGCGAAGTTATACAAATCCTTCGGCAGCTTGCCTTGGACACCGTAGATAATATCCTTGGTCGTTGCCTCTGGGTGGCTCTGCTTGTATTCCTTCTGTATGCGTGCTATCTCCTTTTGCCGCAAGTCATTGAACTTGTCGATGGCAGACTGCATCTTCTGGTAGTGCTTGTTGATGGACTGTAGACGGAGGAAGGTGTGATTCTCGTCCCTGTTGGTCAGCATATAGTGCTGCTGACTGCCTGTAGTCTCCGCTCCCTTCTTGTTTTCCATGATGCGGTGGCTCTCGTCGTAGATAACGGCATCCCACTCGGTTTCGAGCAACTTCTTGTTGGCTCTCATGTTGGCATAGGTGGTGATAACCATGCCCTCGCCGCTCTCGGTGGTGGCGGTGGTTCCCTTCTCCTTGGCTACGGAATCCAAGTCACGGATGTCAAGACCAAGGTTCTTGCCGTCCTTTATCCAGTCCTTCACCTTGGGTTGGCTCGGAGTAACGAAAAGTATTCTGCCCTTGCCCTGCTTGGCAAGTCGCTTGGCGATACCCAGACCAGTATAGGTCTTTCCTGTACCTGTGCCGTTGGTGAACATATAGCCCTTACCATAAGCGTGGTCTCGGTCGGCGTGCTTCTTGCCAAAGAACTGAGTCTCGGCTTTCAGTACGTCCTCCTGCTGTTGGGGCAACAGATAAGGCAAGGTTTCTTCGATGTTCTTCATGTCGCCCACCTTTACCTTGATAGGCTCGGCAGCCATCTGCTTCTGATACTTCTCGTTGAGAGGTTCTTTTATCTTCTCTC
>CAVFRG010000101.1:0-3778 GCA_963624905.1 Oscillospiraceae bacterium | reverse complement strand
GCCGCCGAGAGAGAGTGACGGCAGCAACCGACCTTTTGATATCTTGTAGTTGTAATGAGCGTTCTCCACCTCGTATTCCGCCGCCTTCACGGTCGGGGAGAGGGTGAGGAAGTTCTGATAGAGTCCTTCGGATGCCTTGGGAGCTTCGGCACTTGCTGCTTCTGTGCCCGAAACCTTGTTGCCCGCAGCCTCATCAGCCATATTTAGCACCAAAGCATCTTCCGCAGGATAATTCATCGCCGATTTCAAGGCGAGCAAGCTCTGCATTGCCACATTCTGCTGGTGCGTGAGGTTGTACTCGTCCTCCGCCACCTGCGACTCCATCTGCACTACGTCGGGCCTACCCTTCTCGCCCAACTCGTAGAGGCGCTGCATTTTCCCTAACAGTCGCTTACTCTCGGCAAGTTTCTCACTCGCAATCTTGATGCTCGCCTCGGCGTAAGTGGCATCCACATACTTCTGCATCACGTCGATGGCCTTGTCGTCCTGCACCTTCTGCATCGCCGTAGCGGAATAAGCTTTTGCCATCTTCGCCTGCTTGAAGGCATTGATGGTGGCAAAGCCGTCGAAGACATTCAGGCTGGCGTAGAGCTGATAGTAGTTGTTGAATGTCGTTACATTATTGTAGGTGTTGGTCTCCGGGTCTACGTTACGTCCCCAGGCATACTGTCCCTGCACCCCAGCCGTGACGGTAGGCAAGAAGCTCTGTACGGCATTCTGATAGTCCTGCTTGCGCTGTCGGGCGTTGATGGTCTCCCGCTTCACTGCCGTAGCATGCTCCACGGCAAACCGCATGCAGTCGTCGAGGCTCCATGTCTTGCTTGCGGCATCGTCTGCTTGCTGTGCGAATCCTGTAACTGCCCCCATCAGCATCCATCCCAATATGATGTTCCTTTTCTTGTTCATTTTATCCACTTGTTTATTTGCCAAGATAAAGGCAATGGGCGTGCCAAAAACTCACTTTCACTGATAACCAAGGTGTTATCAATAAAGCGATATAGACAATACTGTCCAATAATTAGACACCGCCGTCTAATTATTGGACAGAATCCGTTTCATAAACATAGTCTGCTTGCAGATGGCATGCAAATAAGCCCCATACTTATGAATTGTTACTGTTCAATGCAAATTTAACGGAAAACGGTAATAAAAGATAAGTGTATGTGTAGTGTGTTATAATAAAATGAAAGTATAAACGAATTATAATGAACAAAATGGATTAATATTACTGTTTGAACTATTAAAATGATTACTTTTGCAGAATAAAATACGACAATGTGCCGTAAAGCAAAGCCCTGCCGCAAACAATGTGTAAGGAGCAAAAGGGAGAAATGTAACCAATGAAAAGAAATTCAGGTATAGCGTATGAATGTAAACATCAAAGATTTAACAGACAGCAGGGACACGGTAAACAAGTGGATGGAACGTTTCGGCGTGCGTTTCGGTGTATATAAGAAAGGTGTATTCCGGGAACAACTCTTCCCGTTCGACTCTGTGCCGCGCATCATCAGCAAGTCCGACTGGGACTATCTGGAGCACGGACTGCAGCAGAGGGTAAAAGCACTCAATATGTTCCTATGGGACATTTATCACGACAAACGAATCATCAAGGACGGCATCGTGCCGGAAGAGTTTGTCTACTCGTCGAAAGGCTACATGCCCGAGTGTGAAGGCATCAGTCCCGAAGGCAAGGTGTATGCGCACATTGCAGGCATAGACCTTGTGGAGGGCAAGGACAACAAGTGGTATGTGCTCGAAGACAACCTGCGCATACCCTCGGGAGCCAGTTATCCCATGATAGCCAGAATGATAACACGCAAGGTGTCGCCCCAAACCTTTTCCAACAACGCCGTGGCAGACAACCGCGACTATGCCGACCTGTTGCGTGACATGATGGACGATATGAACGCCGGACGTGGAATCGCTGTCATCCTAACGCCGGGACGCTACAACTCGGCTTTCTTCGAGCACTCTTATCTTGCAGAGAAGACGGGTGCCACGCTGGCCTATCCCGGTGACCTCTTTGTAGAGGACGACAAGGTGTACTATGCCGGCATGTACAAGGAGAAGACGCGCGTGGGGTGTATCTATCGCCGTGTGAGCGACGAGTATATGGACCCCATGATGTTCGAACCATCTTCGCTGCTTGGCATACCCAATGTGATGCAGGCATACAAGGCTGGCAACGTGGCACTCATCAACGGCATTGGCAACGGTGTGGCAGATGACAAGGGCATATACTACTTTGTGCCGAAGATGGTGAAATACTATCTTGACGAAGAACCCATCCTGCAGAATGCGCCTACCTATCTGCCTTATTTCAAGGAAGACTACGACTATGTGCTGAAGAATATACAGAAACTGGTTATCAAGGACGTGAGCGAAGCTGGCGGATACGGAGTAGTCTTCGGCAGCGACCTGAGCGACGACAAGCTGGAGGAATTGAAGCAGCTTATCATCAAGTTCCCAAGACGATGGATAGCACAGGAGGTGGTGGACTTCAAGGACCTCGAACTCCTGGAGGACGGCAAACTGGTTTGGCGCAAGGCCGACCTGCGTGCCTTCGTAGTGAGCTCACGCGACACCACACGGGTATGGAAGAGTGGACTGACACGCTTCTCGCGCAACCCTGACTCCTTTGTCGTCAACTCCTCGCAGGGTGGCGGATTCAAGGACACATGGGTAATGCAAGAATAAGGAAAGGCCGATTAAAGGTAAAAAGGTAAAAAAGTAAATAGGTAGAAAATGGTAAAGAGTGACATTATTTCGGCCACCAAGGCCAACAGACTATACTGGTTGGGAAGATACGAGATGAGGGTGTACCTCACGCTTCACCAACTGAACAAGTGCTATGACAAGATGATAGACGGCAAGCCGGACGACTACCGTGCATTCTGGGCAAGACTCGACGCACAGGGCAACTACTTCACTACGGAGGAGTTTACCCTCGGCATGCTCTACGACGAGAACAACCCCAGCAGTGTATTCTCCGCACAGAAGTATGCCATGGACAACGCCATACTCCTGCGTGAGGACATCATGTCCGAAACACTGAGCTATCTCGAGATGAGTGTGGCACTGATGAAAAGGTGCAAAGAACTCAACGAGAAAAACCTCTCACAGTTGCAGAGCGTCATAGACTGGTCGCTCGCCTTCTGGGGCTCGGCAGAGCAGCGCGTGCAAAACCATCGCGCCTTGAACATCATGATGATAGGACGCAATGTGGAGAACCTCGACATACTCATTCGGTTCGGCTATCCCTTCAGGCGCATAGCCCTCGCCTATGAGTCGATGAAACGCTATGCCGACGGCATGGAGGACATCCTCGACGACCACATCATGGCACAGCTCGACCAACTCATTACCGAGGACAAGTTCTGTCTTGACGATACCGACTACAAGTACAAGCTCATCAAGTACATCAACCAGCTCGTAAGGGTATGAAGAGATACATCTACTGCTATCAGACAGCTGTCAGTTTCTCAGAGCCAGTGACCAACCACTCGCTCCTGCTGCGGTGCCTGCCCATGGCTGGCTCATACCTTAACGTGGAGGAAGAACACCTCGTGGTGTCACCCTCGCTCAACGTGAGGCGAGGCACCGACCAGTTGGGCAACCGCATTGTGTATGGCGGCAGCCGAGAACCGCACACCTCTCTGGTATACGTCAGCACAGGCATTGTAAACATGGCTGAATATGCAGTAGCCCCCGACACTGTCCCCATGTCCGTCTACCGCCAACCGACACATCTCACATCCCTCACCGAGCAGCAGACTGA
>CAVFRG010000100.1:0-3807 GCA_963624905.1 Oscillospiraceae bacterium | reverse complement strand
GGGCGCCGTACCTCCTATGATTGCCTTTTCTGGCAAGTATGGGTAACTGTAGGAGGTACAGCGCCCTCGCTGTACCAAGTTATTTTTTTTATCGTCACTTACCGCCTTGTATAGCCTGCACTTACGATGCTGAAGCGCACGTCTCCGGCTCTCATTATTGCCGTGCAGCATGCCAGGACGGTGGCTCCTGTGGTACACACATCGTCCACTACCAACAGGTGTTTGCCCTGCAGTGTCCCGTTCCGTTCCCCACCGGGGAGGTATGGCTTGCACAGGGAGAACACCTGGTCTACATTCCACTGCCTTTCCCAGCGGTTCTTATGTGTCTGGCTCTCCCTGAAAGTGTTGCGCATCACGATGCTGTCCCATACGGGCAGTCCTGTCCGCTCGCTTATCCCCCTGGCTATGCACTCACTCTGGTTATAGCCCCTTTTCTTCATCCTTTCCTTGGCGAGCGGTACAGGCACGATGGCATCAATGCCTTCATAGAATCCGCTCCCTGCCCCTTCGTCAGCAAGGAGGCGGCCCAAGGCCACTCCTATGTCGGGGCGGTTGCCGTACTTGAGTTGGTAAACCAGTATGCTGGGAATGGAATGTCCCTGGTAGGAGAACAGTGCGCCGCAACGTTCTACGGGCAGGAGATGCCAGAACATCTTGGCCATCTCGTTGTCGTAGGGATGCTGCCAGGTGTCTGTGCGGGGCAGGTGCAGGTTGCAGGTAATGCACAGTGCCTCCTCGTCGCCCACCAACCGCCTGCCGCACATAGGGCAGGTGCGGGGGAAGAAAAAGTCCAGTATCTTGCCTAACAGACTCACTCGCATAGCACGTTCTTATATTTCTTGTCTACACATCGAAGTCGCCGTCCAGTTCCACCTCCGCCAAGTCTTCCTCTTTCATCAGGTCGATGCATTTGCGGATAATGTCCATGCCGTATCCTCTGCCCAGTGCAAAACGGATGAGTTTCATGGAACGCTCGTAGTCGTTCTTGGCCTTGATGGTCTTGTACTTGCTCTTCATCAGGGGTAGGAGGGTCTCCATGTACAGGTCGTCTTCCATCTCGTCGAAGATAGGGTCGGAAATGCTCTTGGGTATCCGTTTCTGCCAAAGGGCCTGCTCCACCTTGCGGCGCCCCCATTTGTTGTACTTCACCTTGTCGTTGATGAAGAAGCGGGCGAATCGCTCGTCGTCTACAAATTTTTTCTCGGTAAGAAACTGCATGTTGCGTGCCACCGCTTCTTCCGGCAGTTCCCATTTCTTCATCTTCTCCAGCATCTCCTGTGAGCAGTGCTCCGACTGGGTGCAGAGCGTGGTGAGCTTCAGCAGGGCCTGCTGCTCGGTTACCGGCTTCTTCGCACGGCGTGGCTTGTTATAACGTTCGTATTCCATCTTCTTCATTTTATAGTCAGCGCATTCATCATCCGTTTCTTGCCGAAAGCGTCCTCCCTTGTCTCAATTTCTCTGAAATGCAGGCTTTCGAGCATTTGCCTTGTTCTCTTTTCGTAGAGAGGGTTAATCTCGAAGTAGAGTGCTCCGCCGGGCTTGAGCGCGTTTGCTGCATACCCGGCGATGGCACGGTAGAACAGCAGCGGGTCTTCGTCCGGCACGAAGAGGGCGATGCTTGGTTCGTGTTCCAGCACATTCCGCTCCATGTCTGCCTTTTCCTTCTCGCAGATATAGGGCGGATTGCTCACGATGATGTCCCATCTTTCGTTGTCTTTTGGCAGCGTCAAGGCATCCTTGTATCCGATGCTTACGTTCTTGGCGCCCAATGTCTCTGCGTTTCTCCGGGCTATGCGGAGTGCATCGGCAGAGATGTCCCATCCTGTCACTTCCGCACGTTCCGTGTCGAGTGCGAGTGTCACGGCTATGCACCCTGACCCCGTACAGATGTCGAGTATCATTGTTGTCTTGTCCGGGTTGTCCTGCTCTGCTTTTCCCGCAGGCATCCTTCTGTGGCAGTCTTCCGTAATCCATCCGCACAGCTCTGCCGTCTCGGGTCTGGGTATCAGCACACCCGGCTCTACGTGGAATGTCCTTCCCGCAAAGTCGGCTTGCCCCAGCACGTACTGCACAGGTTCGCCATGCTGCAGTCGGCAGAGCAGGTCGTCAAGCCTTACGGCCTCCTCCTCGGGCAGGTCGTTTACCTTGCCGCAAACGATGTCGGTCAGCGTCATGCCGTACCTCACGTCGAGCAGTGTACGTACAATAGCCTGCGCTTCGCCCGCACTGTAAAGGGAAGTCAGCGACTGCCATAGTTGCTGGTATGTTTTCATGTCTTTCTCTTTTTTGTAATGCAAAGGTACACATTAATTCGTACAATAAAGATTTGCTCATCCCAAATCTTTTCTTTACTTTTGCATTTGGGCTTTTCCGCAAAGAGGGGGAGCCTTTCTGCCGTAACACACGAAACACACTCTAAAAGATGAGCAATATGCCAACCAATCCGCCTTCGTGGCGCAACGATACCGTCCTGCCTTTGCCCGCCGAGGTGAATGCCAATGCCTGGGCTGTAGATGCAGCCTGCTCGGGCAATCCGGGACCTATGGAATACCAGTGCATCGACCTGCAGACGGGAGCACAGGTTTTCCACTATGGTCCTGTACACGGCACCAACAACATCGGCGAGTTTCTTGCCATCGTCCATGCCCTTGCCCTGATGGAGCAGCGTGGCATCCATGGGAAGACGATTTACAGCGACAGCGTGAATGCCCAGTTGTGGGTAAAAAAGAAACAGTGCAAGACCAAGTTGGAGCGTACGCCTCAGACCGAGCCGCTCTACCGTGTCATTGCCCGTGCTGAGAACTGGCTCCGGACGCACCAGGTCTCTACCTCTATCCTCAAGTGGGATACGAAGAAGTGGGGGGAGATACCTGCCGACTTTGGTAGAAAGGGGTAAGTGATAGCATTTGCTTGACTGAGTGGTACGGTGAGGGCGCCGTACCTCCTAATGAATAGCTTTCTGTCAAGTGCAGGTAACTGTAGGAGGTACAGTGCCCTCGCTGTACCAAGCAAGAGGAAACAGTCAAATCCGAAACTTGAGTTACCTATAAACATAATTAGCCCGGTGTGAAAAGACTCACACCGGGCTAATCATATTTCGCAGCACACAGATGCCGCGATGGGCGTTCTTCTATTATTCAGCTATCACTACCTTCTTGCCTTTTACTACGTAGACACCGGCGGGAAGACCAGAGAGGTCGCTCGTCTGGCGGCGAACCAACTGTCCGCTCAGTGTGTAGACATCTGCAGGTACGGCTGCCTTGCCGTCCACGGCAGCACTGATGCCTGTCGACTTGGTGACGGTCAGTTTGCCGTTGGTGTAGCTCAGCTCGTAGTTGTCGGCGTCACCGCCGCTCACCACGATGTCGTATATGCCCTCTGCCGAAGTCTCGTCAGCCACACAGGTGGCCACGGGCTTCTCGTTGAGCACGCTGGCATCTTCGCCGTTCTTGAAACCTTCGTAACGAAGGGTGAATACGGGGTTGGTCTTGCCCGGCTCGCGTACGGCATCCTCTGCTATCACCTCGAGCGGCGCAGGCTTGACGATGAGGTATCCGTCCTCAAACTCTACGTCTTCCGAGGCAATGGTGCCACGGCTTATCGTAATCTTGTAACGGCCCACTCCCGAAAGGTGGTTAGCCTCGCACGCCAGTTCGGGTGTTCCTTCCACCTTGTCGCCACTGATGGTGAAGGCGAGTGTAGGATTCTCATCGCCATACAGGCGGGAGAGGTTGCGCACCTTCACGGTAGTGCCGAACTCCACGATGTTCTTGAAGTCCTTCCACTGTGCCAGCGAACTGAAGCGTG
>CAVFRG010000099.1:0-3928 GCA_963624905.1 Oscillospiraceae bacterium | reverse complement strand
GGTATCCACGAGCACAGACTTGCCGAACCGCCGCGGGCGGCTCAGGTAATTATACGTGTTCCCGCTGTTGGCAAGCTTCCAAACCAAGTCGGTCTTGTCAACATATAAGTACTTTTCCTTCCTTATCTTCTCGAAGGACTGGATGCCTACCGGCAGTCTTCTTTCGCTCGTTTCTGTCATCATATTCCTTGCCTTTTGGGATTTCATGTTGCAAATATACCACTTTTATTAGAAATAGGTAGGATTAGGGGCAATATTTTCACCATATCCTTGTATGCGTCAAAGTACGAATGGCGGAATGACACAAAACCAGTATCACCCTAATGCAAAACCAATGTCACCCTAACGCAAAACCAATGTCGACCTATTGCAAAACTTGTAGAAGCCTACTACCAACTACTTCGCCTAAGCTTTATTTAGCTAAATATAAGTTAGGCGAAGCTAAATATAAGTTATATTTACGTAAATATAGGTTGTATTTAGTAAAAGGTAGTAGGCTTCTCTTGGTTTTGTTCTTAGGTTTTTGTAACTTTGCAGTAGTATTCATCAAACTTTATTGAAAGGAAAGACTATGGCAAGGTATATCAAGCAAGAGATGCCCGACCTGCAGGGTACGGGGGAGACGAAGTGTTACTATCGGCTGGAGAAGCGCAGGAACCTCTCCTCCAAGGAGTTCCTGAAGAGGGCTGGGGCGCATGGTGTTCTTGATGACAATATTCTGGAGCATGCACTCAGCAAGATCGCGGATCAACTGGTGGAGGAGTTGGCGGAAGGATATACCGTTACCCTCGATGGCATCGGAACCTTCCAGGCTACGCTTGGCGTGAAGAAAGACAAGGAGATGGACACCATCGACGGTGACGAGACCAAGCGCAACGCCAAGAGCATCGAGGTGAAGAATGTGAGGTATGTGTCGGACAAACAACTAGTGAAGGATGTTAACAGGCGATGCACGTTGTCGAAGGCAGGTGTAAGACGGGTGAACAACTCGCCCTATACCAAGGAACAACGCCTCCTGTTGGCGCAGGAGTATCTTGCCGATGCCGCCCATCCCTTCATGCGTGCTGCAGACTATGCCGAGCTGACGGGGTTGCCCCGGTCTTCCGCCACGAAGGAGCTTCGAACGTTTGCCGAAGACCCTTCCAATGGCATTGATACGGATGGAAGGAGAACGTCAAAGGTGTATGTGAAGAGACGGGACGAATAAAAAAGAGGGTGCGTCACATCCCGTGAAACACCCTACACTTATTATTAGTCTAAACAAAAACTACAAATGCTTTTCCCGATTGTAATGCCTTTCTCTTGGTGGCGTTCAGTAACAAGACCCGGCAAAAGGCGGAAAGTAAAAAGGCAAGTGCAGTTTTATTTTGTTATGATTGCCTTTGCAGGCAAGCGTGGGTAACATTGGTGGTTACCGTAAATGATTCAGCCCCCGCCTTGAGTGTGCTCAAGACGGGGGCTGAGAGTGTATCGGTAGCGTAGCTTAGAGATTGATCTTGTAGCCTACGGTAAGCTGGAGAACGCCGTTGCAGCCGTTCTTTTCGCCCTTGGAATCCTTGAGAATGTTTGTCACGCCAATGTTGTAGCGGGCATCGATGACGACATTGTAGAACTCATACGAGATGCCCACGGGGATGGAGAAGTCAATAGAATTGCAATTGTCCTTCCCGTCAAGTTCTTCGTGATGACCGGCATCACCTGCAATGCCACTGACAGTAAGGTCAATTTTGTTCTTTGCCGAGAGCAGAATGCCTGGCTGGATACCAGCCTTGATGGCAAAGCCTTTGAAGAGATATACGTTGGCAAGGATAGGGATATTGAGGTAGGAAAGTGTACACTGGCTATTTTCATCGATGTTTATACGCTCGCTATGTATGAAGCCAGATCTTTTTGCTCCCTGCTGTGAATAGAGCAAGCCAGCGGTTACTGCAAATGCCTTGCTTACCTGGTATCCTGCCTCGGCTCCTGCTACAAAGCCTATGCTTGGCTTTTCTCCTGCCGTGAAGTCATAGCCAATGGCTTTGTATTCGTCATGGTATTTGTCATAAGCGTCGTTTGTTATGTTTGCAACGTTTATACCAATCTTTGGTGTGATGGAGAATGTGCCTGCTTCTGGCTGTGCGAAGGCACTGACTGTTGTCATGAGGGCAATGATCATTGATGTTACTTTTTTCATACTTCCTAAAGTGTTTGTATTATTAAATGCTACAAAGTTACGGCATTTAATTCACATTGCCAACAAAATATGCGGGAAAGTGCGATGGCAGTCTTGTTCTTATCTCTTCCCTGCCAGCAAGCCGTTGATGACGGCAGCAGTGAACCCGCCTTGCTCCATGGTGTTGAGACCCTTGATGGTGCAGCCGCCGGGAGTCGTTACCTTGTCGATGGCTGCCTCGGGGTGCTCGCCGGTAGCCTGCAGCAGTTCCACGGCTCCCTTTATGGTCTGGAGCACGATCTTCTGGGCATCCTTTGCCTTGAATCCCATCTCCACACCACCTTCCACGTTCGCCCTCACATAGCGCATGGCATAGGCGATGGCGCACGACATGGCAGTGGCGGCAGGGAAGAGTCGTTCCTCCATGATGAGGCTCTCGCCCAGTTCGTTGAAGATGTAGGTAATCTGCTTTGTGTCATCGGCTGAGGCATCCACAGGCGTGATAAATGTCATCGACTGCTTGTAGGCGATGGCGATGTTCGGCATCACGAGGAAGAAGGTGGGGGTAGTGCCGTCCTTGTCGAGCCATTCCTTGATACTTGTTGAGGGTACGCCGGCAGCCACGATGACAAGTTTCTGGTTCTTGTAGTCGAGCACGTCCTTGATGCCCTTCAGCGTTTTCTCCACGCACCATGGCTTGACTACCACGCACACGATGTCGGCACCGTGGCAAGCCGCCCCGTTGTCGAGTGTCACGCTGGTGCCTGCCTCGGCGAAGTGGTCGAGTGTAGACTGGTTATGGTCTGATACGGTGATGTCCTGCGCTGTGATGCGCTCGCTCTGCAGCAGTCCTTCTGCCATGGCACCGCCCATGGCTCCTGCTCCGATGATGGATAGTTTCATAATGTCTTTTGTTGGTTTATGCGTCTGCTCATTGCACAGACATCTTCATTCTGTTGACCTATTGATGTCGCAAAGTTATGCTTTTCTTTTGGTATTGCCAAATGTTTGAAAGTAAAAATACAAAAAGCAATGATAAAACGCTGTATTATGTCTGTATTGTGTGATAAAAAGGTATGTGTTGCGTAACTTCTTGTGCTATGTAATGGGCCAAGATAGGAAGCGACACTGGGGCGGTTACTTATGAATGTCGTCTTAACTGCTCCAAAATGTGACGATTTTGCATGTTTTGGCGCGGTATAGACTTGCTTAATCAATCTTTTTTAGTATCCATAGTGGCTGTATAGCAAAAAAAATAACTTGGTACGTTGACAGAGAAGTTGTACCAAGTTATTCTTACGGTAATATATATCGGTTATTATATCTCGTTCAGTACCGTCTCCAGACGGCCGATGAAGTCGTCCACGTTCTCCTTGGTCAATACCAATGGAGGGAGAATACGGAGGATATTCGTGCCGGCGCATCCGGTGAAGCAGTGCTGCTCGTGGATGAGTTTGCTGCGTACCTCCTTATGAGGGATGTCGAGCACGGCGCCCACCATCAGGCCGCGGCCGCGAACCTCGGTGATGTGGCTGTTGCGCTTCTGCAACTCCTTCAACTGCTGGATGAGATATTCGCCCACCTCGTGCACGTTCTCCACGATATTCTCCTGCTCGAACACATCGAGGACGGCGAGGGCAGCGGTGCAGGCAAGGTGGTTGCCGCCGAAGGTAGTGCCGAGCTGACCATATACGGGCTTGAACTCCGGCGAAATCAGCACGCCGCCCATGGGGAAGCCGTTGCCGATGCCCTTTGCCACGGTGATGATGTCGG
>CAVFRG010000098.1:0-4040 GCA_963624905.1 Oscillospiraceae bacterium | reverse complement strand
GCACGGAGCATACTGATGAACACGCTCTTGCCGAAGCGGCGAGGGCGGATGAAGAAGAGGAAGCGGGCCTCGCTCTCCAACTTGGGTAGATACATTGTCTTGTCGACATAGTAGAGGTTGTCTCTCCTCACGATGTCGAAGTCAGACACGCCGTAGGGTATTTCCTTTATCCTGTTCTGCTCCATAGCTTTTTGTTTTGACTATCATTTCTGCAAAAATACAACATTATATTGGAAATACCAAATTAGTTGGCCAGCAAAAATGCACACGATGCGGTCAGTCCTTCTCCTCCAGCCACTTTTCCAGCACCCCGCAATACTTGTCGGTCTGCTCGGCGAAAGGCATGTGGCGGGCACCCGCAAAGAGTTCCCATCTTGCGTCGGGTATGCCGTCGTACATGGTCTTGGCGACAAGGGGGGTGCAGAGGTCGTCGGTGCCGCTCATGACGAGGCAGGGCACGGCTATCTCTCCCAACCGGTCGGTATAGTCGTAGCCGGCGAGCGAACCGGTAGGGTTATACTCGTTGGGTCCCCATCCGTAGAGGTAAGCCTCGCTGCCCGCCTTCTTCTTGCGGCGGAGACACTCCGGGCTGTCCTCCGTCACCTCGCCCGCACAGTGCTGGAGCATGAAGCGCTCGTTGGCCCTGGCATACGCCTCGCCCGAAAAGTCGCCGCTTGCCTCGGCCTCGGCGATGGCACGCTGGTCTTCCTCCGCCATGAACCTTATCATGCGGTGCTGCTCGCTTGCCCAGAGCCTGCTGCTGGAAAGGGTGCTGGAGAGGATGGCCGACTTCACGCCCCGGGCCTTTTTCTCGATGAGATAGATGATGTCGAGCATGCCGCCCCACGACTGTCCCAGGAGGTGGAACGTGTCGAGGTGCAGATGGTCTATGAGGGCGCACAGTTCGCTGAGCCATGTCTGGGGTGTCCACAGCTCGGGATGTCCGTCGACGTATGAGTTGCCGCAACCCAACTGGTCGTAGCTGATGACGGCACGTCCCGTCTCCGCCACCCGGTCGAGCAGCTCAAAATAGTTGTGCGTGCTGCCCGGTCCGCCATGCAGCAGGACGAGGGGACTTTTTCCCTCCTGTGTTTCTCCCACAATGCGGTAATATGTCTGATAGCCCATGAAGGGCATGTAACCTTCCTTGATGTTCATGTATACTTCTGTTTTTATTGTAATAACGGAACCGTTCCCGCTACTCGGCATAGAGCTTCATGGTGTCCTGGCGGGTGAAGGCTAGTTCGCGGTAGAAGCCGCGCAGATAGGCTGACACTTCTGCCTTGTCGTCGGCAGAGACGAAGAGGTTGTCGGCCAACTGCCGTTCCAGGGATGTCAAGCCGTCGGACAGCTTCTCTATTTCACCCTCATAATCCCTGCCGTCATCGGGGTTCTTGCGTATGCGGTGGTACTTGATGTCTTCGGCGAGGGCTGCCTTCATCTCCATCAGGCTGTCGGCATGGCGTGCAAAGAGGGCGCGTATCACCACGTTGCGCACGGCATCACACTCCTCGGGTTCCTGCCACAGACAGTGGTACACGGGCAGCAGGTCGCACATGGCGGCCTCGGGGCGGTCGTGCACAAATGCCGAGGTACGGAGCAGCCGCACGATGTTCTTCCAACGGCGGTCGCTCACGTATATGTTGCGGCGCTCTTCGCCCTCGTCCACGTTGACGGCTCTCAGGCTCTTGCGTATGGAGGCTATGGCGTCGAGGACCTCGTCGCTCACCCCTACCCCGCTTATCCTGTCGGTCCACTCCTGATACTCCTCTGCCGAAATAGCATTTGAATTCGTCACTCTTCCCTCTTCACTCTTCACTTCCATCAGCATGGCCCTGAAGTTCTTCTCCTGTCGGATGGGGCGGCTCTCTATGCGTATGACGAAGCGGTCCCAGAGGGCTTCCAGTCCCTCGCCCTTGGCAGGCAACTCGTTGCTGGCAGCCACAAGGAGCTTGAGGGGCAGGTGTGTCTCACGGTTGCCGTTGCGGAAGAGTTTCTCGTTGATGACGGTGAGCAGGGTGTTCTGTATGGCTGGCCCTGCCTTCCATATCTCGTCGAGGAACACCACGTCGGCGGTGGGCAGGTATCCGTCCACGGCACGCTCGTAGGTATCCGAGTTTTTGAGTTTCTGTATGCTCACCGGTCCGAATATCTCGTCGGGGGTGGAGAAGCGCGACATGAGGTACTCGAAGCTGCGTGCACCGCTGAAGGCTGTCTTCAGCTGGCGTGCCACCATACTCTTCGCCACACCCGGAGGTCCCAAAAGGATAACGCTCTCGCCTGCCAGAGCGGCAAGGAGCGAGAGCGCTATTTCGGTTTCCTTCTCGTAAATGCCCCGGTTCATCTCCCGGAGCAGTTGTTCGAATCTTTCTTTCATTCTTGTGTTTACTTCACGTTTCCCACCTTGATGAGGTATTCGGCTATCTGCACTGCGTTCAGTGCGGCGCCCTTGCGTATCTGGTCGCCGGTGAGCCACAGGGTGTTGCCGTTGTCGTCGGCCAGGTCCTTGCGTATGCGGCCCACGTAGACATCGTCCTTGCCGGCACTCTCCAGGGGCATGGGGTAGACGTAGTTCTGTGCGTCGTCCTTCACCGTTACGCCGGGAGCAGCCTCCAGGGCCTTGCGGATGTCCTCCACGGCCAGGGGCTTCTCTGTCTCAAACCATACGCTCTCGGAGTGGGACCGCAGCGAGGAGACACGCACGCAGGTAGCACTGGTGCGCACGTCGGAGTGCATGATCTTGCGCGTCTCGTTGTACATCTTCATCTCCTCCTTGGTATAGTCGTTGGGAGTCATCTTGTCAATCTGAGGGATGACGTTGTAGGCCAACTGGTGGGGGAACTTGTTGATATGGTCTGTCTTACCCGTCTCGATGAGGTCCTTGTACTGCTGCTGAAGCTCGGCCATGGCAGCGGCACCGGCACCCGAGGCACTCTGGTAGGAGGAGATGTGTATCTTCTTGATGTGGCTGAGGTCGTCGATGGGCTTCAGCACCACTACCATCATGATGGTGGTACAGTTGGGGTTGGCTATGATGTTGCGGGGACGGTTGAGTGCATCCTCAGCATTTACCTCGGGCACTACCAGTGGCACGTCGTCGCACATGCGGAAGGCACTGGAGTTATCTATCATCACGGCACCGTACTTGGTGATGGTGTCGGCAAACTCCTCCGACGTACCGCCGCCGGCAGACGTGAAAGCAATGTCGACATCCTTGAAGTCGTCGTTGTGCTGCAGCAGTTTCACCTCGTAGTCTTTACCCTTGAAGTTGTATTTTCGTCCTGCCGAACGCTCTGAACCAAACAACACGAGGTCATCCATGGGGAAGTTTCTCTCAGCAAGGATACGCAGGAACTCCTGTCCTACGGCACCGCTTGCACCGACAATTGCTACTTTCATAATCGTTTCTTTTTTGTGTTACAGTTGTGTAAGTTACTATATAGATATGTATGGTGAATCTGGTATACTGGAGTTCACCCTGCCATATCACGGATGCAAAGGTAAGGCTTTTTCTTTTAATCCAAGCACAAAAAGGCCAAAACTTATTGCTTTTTGTCGTTTGCTGCCGCTTTCTGCTTACATTTTCCTGCTTTTGCGGGGGTGAATTTCATAGACAGGCGTTACACAACAAGCAAGGCGGCAATGCTAACGGAGCAACAAGTACTCCATGGCACGCCGCCTACGGATGGACGGCACTATTTCGCCCTTCCATCTACAACAATCGTGGCGGGCAGAAATATCCCCAATGATTTTTTATCGTTCATGGAGCTTGTCTGTTTATAATACGCCCTGTCATTATGCTCGTTGAAGCCATTGGCTGAATTATAATGGACTTGCGCTGTCTAATGCTGGCAACCATTTCCAGATCCATTCTGCCAAAGGTGAAGGACAAGCGAGCATGCCACAGTTGTATTGCAGGTTGAGGAACGAGAAACGGATGCGGTGGCTCGGATGGAAGCGGTCGTTATAGACGACGATACTCCGACCGCTGATGCAGTTCTCCGCCTTTACCTCGACAGGGATAATCTCCGTTTCCCATT
>CAVFRG010000097.1:0-4278 GCA_963624905.1 Oscillospiraceae bacterium | reverse complement strand
AAATGGTATATACGAAAGTGGATGACGTTACATTCTTCCAGACGCAGAAGCCCGAAGACTTCGGCAACGAGTATCGCAACAAGTTGCAGCAGATAAACTCACAGGCTTACAATGAGGCGGCACAGGAACAGGCGGCGAAGAACGGCAACTTAGCACCACAAGATGATACCACAAAGCCACAAGATAATACCACTTCGGCAAAAGATAGTACCACAAAAGAGGACTTAGTACCACAAGGTGCGGAAAACAATCAATCCGTGCAAGAGAATCCTATAATAAATGACGGAAAGGGCGGCACAGATAATATGGGCAACACTCTGAATAGCGATGGCAGTATCTATGCAGAGCCTGTAAAATCTATCAGCGAGATTACAGACAACGACTTTGATACGCCGTCAAGAAGCGTTGAACTTCCAGCTGTACCAGATAATGTTTCCGCAGCTCTTGGCGCAGAGGGGAAACCTATCATTATAAAGAAGAATATCTTTGAGAAGAACGCAAACAATCACCCTGAGCTTGATTCGGCTGATAGTCGTGCTATCTTGGAGAACGCTCTTTATAATCCCAACCTCGTAGGACAGACGCAGCCAGTAAAGCGTCCTTCGTATAAAGTCGCAGTGCAGACAGGGGATAAAAACTCAATTGTTGTACTTGACGTGTACAACGACAAGAAGCAAGTGGAAATTGTGGGTTGGAGATTAATCAACGAGAAAGGTCTTGCTAAAATGAAAAGACAAGCCGAACGTGAGGGCGGACAATTCCTCATACTTTCTCCCAAGGATGGGTCGGCAGCAGCCCTTTCTGCTCTTCCGCACGGCTCGTCTTCTGACGGCAAAGATACGAATAATTCTTCAGACGGCAATGGCTCTGAGGCGACTTTAACATTTAAGGACGGCAATTCTGTGCCGATGACCACTGACAGCAAGGGAAGACCCACGCCCGATTACGGCAAGATGACGGCTGAGCAGGCGGCTGACGTGATGACGCAGCAGTTTGGCGAGGATGCCGAGAAGGTGGCGGGCGCACAAATCAAGAAAGCCGAGAAGGCATTGAAGGATGCCGAGAAGATGAAGGTGGACTACAATGCCGAACCCAACGACATCTTGGAGCAGAAGCGAATCAAGGATGGTACCATTGCCGCCGCCAAGGAGCAGCTGCAAAAGGCACAGGATGTGAAGAAGGCGATGACTGCACAGAAGGTGGCAGAGACGATGAAGCCAAAGGAGGAGACTTCTGCTGTTGAGGGAGCGCATGAGGCTGGCAGTGTTGCAGCCGAGAAGTTCCAGAAGGCACCGAGACTGAAAGGTAATACTGTGACCAAGCGTTTGCCTACCAACGAGAAGGTCAGCGGACACTACGAGATTGTTCCTGCTGAGAGCCTTACTCCTTCACACGATGTGAACAATGGCTATAAGAAGTCGGAGGGCTTCCCTGTGGATGCAGAGGGACGGACTATCAATGACCGGGACTACGAGAATGACAAGGCAGCACAGCAGACCACCGACCAGATGGCTCAGAAGTACAGCGGTCAGGCTATCACTCAGGTGCCTACGGTATCTGACGAGGGTATCGTATACGACGGCAACGGCAGAACCATGGCAGGGCAGAAGGCTGCCAAGCAGGGAACGGATGCCGAGTATATCGAAGACTTGATGGATAACGCGCAGAACTACGGCTTCACTAAGGAGCAGATAGTTGAGAGCGGCATCGAGCATCCTCGCCTCGTGATGGTGACGGACGAAAGGTTGCCTTACGACACCGCTACCTTTGCCAAGTTTAACCGCAACGAGAAGAAATCGCAGAGCAATACCGAACAGGCTGTGGCTAAGGCTAAGACCTTGACGGCTGACGAGGTTGGAGCCATCGTGGCGGACATTGAGGGGAGTGGCAGTTTGGATGCATTCTTTAACAATTCCAAGGCAATAAACGACCTTGTAAAAACGTTAGTAAGTAAAGGTGTCATCGGCCAGAACGAGGTCGACGGTTTCATGGACGGACCGGAAAGGCTGTCGGCGCAAGGCAAGGAATATGTGAAGAATCTGTTGCTTGGCTCCGTGTTCAAGCCAGAGACCATCCGAATGCTTGGCTTCGACCCCAAGATTAAGAACGCTGCCATCAATGGTATTCGCTCTATCATGGACAACTTGAAGTTGGGCGACTATTCTCTGCGTGACGAGATAGACCAAGCTGTACAGTTGCTCTATGAGGCAAGGCGCAGCAACAGCACCGTGGAGGACTTGCTGAAGCAGAGCAGCGCATTTGACGAAAACGCAAGAGACCGATTCTCGCAGGTTGCACAGGCCATAGCCCAGGCGTTGGAGGGCAACACCGCTACCTTCCGTGACCTGATGAGGGAGTACAACGACATCGCCAAGAGCTACAACACCGGCGAGGCTGATATATTCGGCGAGCACCTTTCGCCCGAGGAGTTGGTAAAGCAGTTCTTGGAGGCGAGCAAGACAATCAAGAATAACGACATTAAACTTTACGGAAATGAATCAAGACATTCAGAACAGGAAGGCGGCAATCATGCTGCAAGCAATGAAGAACCTGCAAAAGAAGCAGGAGGAACAGTTGGCGCAGAAGGAAGCGAGCCTGCTGAGAGCCAAGAGCGAGTAGACGAAGCCCTGAAACATATCGCCACCGAGATTACCAAACAGACAGGCATTGAGGTGGTGACAGATGAGAAAGAGGCACAGAAAGTACTTGACGAAGCCGAGAACAACGGCATAGAAGTTAAGAAGCAAGCTATGCTTAGCGGATTGACTAAAGCCGCCAAAGCTATCAAGGATTGGGTAAAGAACGGAAAGCGTGGCAAGGTATTTACCATTGACCTTCCTTCCTCTACACAAGCCATGATAAAAAAGGAGATGGGACGTGACTTTGACAGCCACAACATTACCGCTAACGGCATAGCTCATGCCAAGAAGAATCATGGAGAAGACGGAAAGAAACTTTCGGGTAATAGCATTCCGCTGAGAGACGAGGACTTTGAGTTACTTCCTTATATTATGACTGCTCCAGACTATGTAAAGGAAGGGAGTGCAGATGTAACTGGGCGCAGGTCTATCAGATTCTACAAAGATTTGAGTAATGGCTATGTGGTTGTAGCTGAAAAGGAATACAAAAACAGCCCAGATGATATGGAGACCATTACCATGTGGGCTGAGATGTCAGACAAGGCTACCAATGCTCAGCGAAATGCCGCCCCTGATACACACGTCCAAAACGCTATCCTCGACATAGACGCTGCAAAGATACGAAAAGATGCCGAGACCGCAATCGAAAACGATGTTAAAAATTATAATGACGGCGAAGATAATCCTGTAAAGTTCCATAAGGTAACTGACAAGGACGAGCTTGAAAGACTGAACAACGAAGAGACTTTCACTATGTATAGCGGAATGCAGGTGATAGATGATGGTCTCTACTCACCTATGGCTGCCATTATTGACGGTAAACGAACCGATGCAGTAGAAATGGGCGATTGGCACCGTGCAGACGAACGTCCTGACCTTGTAAATGATGATGGTACTTTTACGCTTGTGAAGACTGATAAGAAGAAAGGAGCAGGTGAAGGTGATGTTGATGCAGCCTACAATCCATATATGCACACCTCTACCTCTATGATGAACGACCAATTTACGGGTGCTTACGCAAGAGGCAATATCAGAGTTGTGGAATGGGCTATTCCTAAAAGTGAGCTTGAAAGCGGTTATCATGCAGAGAAAGCTAAAGATGCTGTAGGCATGGTACCTTGGCATTCTGGTTCCGTCAACGGTCTCCTACCGAAGGATAGACAGAGGAGCGTGATGCTTTCTCGTTGGAGAAAGGCTATAAGGGTTGTTCCTGACGCAGAGGTTGCCGAGAAGGTGGCAAAACAGTTGGAAGGAACAGACCTTGCTATTCCATGGAATACTTTCACTCCTAACCAAATCCGAGAATTTGCAAAGCTTGGCGTGCCTATTACTACCAAAGAAACAGGCACTGTTGGCAAGGAAACTAAAGAGGCGTTCTTAAAGCAAAAGGCTGAATTGGAAAAAGAATTTCCACAAGCGAAGTTTGTTGATGTTAAAATGACTAAGGACGCTTATTTAAAATGGGGCAAGAATGAAGACATCAAGAAGGCCATCAAGGAACAAAAGAAGGCAGAGCGCAATGCAAAAAAGAAAGCAAAGGAGTTCCGTGCTTCAAACGGCGAGGTCTATGGATTCACAGTAGACGGCAAGATTTATCTTGACACCAAGAAGATGAAGCCCGAGACTCCGCTGCATGAGT
>CAVFRG010000096.1:0-4312 GCA_963624905.1 Oscillospiraceae bacterium | reverse complement strand
TTAACGGAAAAATGGAAGATTTATTAGGGCAACCACACATTTTTGCAGGTGACCCGTATGTTCTTTGCATATCGTTGCACTTTTTGCCATATCCTCTTTTAGATTACGAATTTATTGTTTATCTTTGCAGCATAACAATTTAGTTTGCAATCAGAATGGAAGAAAAGAAACCTGACATCAAAATCGATATCAAAGTCACCATCACCGATGACGAAACCGGAGAGGTCATCGTACCGAAAGAGGAACCCGTCAGCCTCTTCTACAAAATACCATGGGGATGGATACACATTGCCTTCATTGTCCTTTTCTTCCTTTTCGTGAAGTACGGAAAGATGATATTCGGACTGTCTACATACGACACCATCGGGCAAATAATATTTTGGGGATTGGTAATCTCGTTCATGTTCTTCTTCTGGAAACTCTTAGACACGGACCATAGGGAAGGAGGACGCGGCGGCTGCGGTTATTCTTGTCTTGGTTCGTAGGGTTTACATAGGGTAAACGAAGGTGTCACTCCCGCTTCAGAAAAAATCCCTTGGTGCATTGCGCACCAAGGGATTCTAGTTTTACTATGTTTGCGAAAAGTCTTCGTTACTTGGCAACCTTAACGGTAGTGCCGTCACTCATCTTGAGGATGTTGATGCCGGGACCGAGAACCGTCCTGCGTACACCGTCCATGCCGTAGATAGCTACCACCTTGGCATCGGAAACGGCGGCTTTGGCCTCATCCACGTTCTCTATGCCTGTAGCTATATACTGCTTGGCCTTCTGGATGGCAGCGTTGAGCGTAACGATATCCTTCGTATAAGAGGCGTATGTACCTGCTTGCGCTTGGTCTATAGCCTGCTTCAGCACGTCGAGGATGTCGTCTTTGTCCTTCAGCTCGTCACATGTGTAGTATTTGTTGGCTTCGTTATATGTGAGAGTGAAAGTGTCGTATGCCTCTTTCTGTTCCTCGCTAATGAAGAGCCAGTAATAGGTGTATTCTTCATTGCGCAGCGTGTCGCAGCTGAAGTCACTATGTACGTAGGCTCCGTCATTTACACCCACGTGCATATAGTATTCATCGCTGGAGGACTGGTACAATACCGGTTGCCTGTATGCCAACTGGTACTCGCCCCTTACGGCGTTGTCGGCACGGAATGCCTGGAATGGGGTAGCGTCGTCGTATCTGTTGCGGATCCACAAAGCGTATCCCGTATTGTCCTGGTGGAGGAGCCACTTGTAGCCGTTGTCGCAAGTGAACGTATTGCCGCCAATTTTGTTTTCGTCACTCCAGCCTGCATACCAGAGCGCGGCTTCGTTGATGTCCTTGCACTCGGGTGTCTCCTTGGTGACAAAGATACAGGCGTCGGGGTGGTAGATGTAATATTTTTTGTTGTTCTCCAACGTTTCGCCGTACCACCAGCTGTCTGAAAGGGGTGTGCATCCTGCTGCCGCACGGATGGCTTCGAGCATCAGCTCCTTGTCCGACTCGTAGGTTGCGTAGGTGCCCTTAGAGACAGTGGACAGGGTGGAAATCACCTCTTGGTATACCTCCTCGTTTGCCTTTACGTTCGGGTTCACTGCATACTTGCCCACTACGGTAAACAGACTGTCGAAAGCCAAGTGGCAAGCCTTCTGCTCTTTGGAGATGAAGAGCCACATTTCCTCGTCGTCGTTCTGGAGAGAAAGGGTGACGCAGTAGGATGTTTCGCCTTTCTTGGCCGTGAAGCAGACATTGTTTGAATTTGCACTGATGAGCCAGTACGAATTCCTTTTGCTTTGTGGGTAAAGTCTGATCGCTGTAGCCTCCACGTCCTTGCCTATCTTGGAAACCCAAAGTTGCGGGACTGGCCTGTACGCTTTTCCGTCCATGTGGATCTTGTAGCCATTGGAGCTGGTGAACGTGGCGGTATTGTCTGTCGCCGGTGTTGTCCAGGTGTCAGCCTCGTCAATCGCCGTAACCGAAGGAGTCTCGTTGGTGGCGAAGATATCGGCGCCGATGTTGTACATATAGTATGGCTTGTTGGCCTCCAGGGGCTCTCCATACCACCAGTCGTTGTCTTTGCCCAACAGGCTAAGCATCATGCGCTTGGCCGAATACAGCTCTATCATGGCGTCGGCATAGTTGGTGTATGTGCAGTTTTCGGCAGTGTTGAGAGCACCGTTTGCCACCTTCAGCACATCGTCATAGCTTACCACCTTCTCGTCGTTGGCAAGTTCGTTAACCTCGTAGTAGAGGGACATGAACTTGGTGTAAGCCTCTTTCTGCTCCTGCGAGATGAGGATCCACTCAAAATTGGGGTAGTTGTCGTTTTTGGGATAGTAGTAAGGAGCGTACTCGCCCTCTCTTATGCCGAAGCACATCTGTCCGGTTGCGATGTTTCCGTATTTCCAGAAGATGTATGCGTTCTTGTCGGAGCGTGCCTTCGATGCGGTGAGAGTGGAAGCTTGTGTTCCGTCGTTCGTGATCTTTGCTCTCCAGCGGCTGGGGCTGTCGAAAGTTTCGGCCTTGTCTATTTTCTCGAGATATACGACATAGCCATCGTCGCTGGTCAGCGTCTTGTTGTTCCATGTCCATGCAGCGGCGCCTTCGATGTTTCTCTCCGACGGTGTGTTGCTCTTGGCGAGGAAGGTACCCGTACCTGCATTGTAGAGGTAGTATTTCTGTCCGTCTGCCAGTTCGTCGCCGTACCACCATTTATTGGTGTTTGTTACGTCGCCGTAGTAGGCGTTCTTTGCTTCCTCGAGGGCCGCGATGACATCCGTGGCGTTGTAGAAGTCGCAGGTATCAGTCATGGCGATAGCCTTCTTTATCAGCTCTTGTGTACTGGGGTCTGTCAGGGAACTGGAAGAGGCGAAGCCCTTCACCTCGTAGTAGAGCTTGTTGTACTGCAGGAAAATTTCCTTCTGCGCCGGTGAGATGAAGTACCAGGTGCAGTTGCTGAAGTCGGTGTCGTCAAGGTTGTAGGCATGAACGCCGAACGAAAGTTTTCCGTCGTTGTTGTCAACACAGAACCTTTGTGCCCAGTCAAAGCTGTTGAGCAGGAATCCGCCGTTGCCGTCAGACAGTACCTGTGCTTGGAATGTGGTAGGTGTGGATGTCGAGTCAATCCTGCTCACGTATGTGTCGTTCACCTTCTCCAGATACAGTCTGTAGTTGCGCTCGCTATTGAAAGACCACGTTCCGTTGTTCCATTTCCTGGGAGTCCAGAGGTCAGCCTGGTCGATGGCGTGCTCCTCGGGTGTGCTGCCTGTGAGGAAGATGCCCTCACCGGGGTTGTACATGTAGTACTGGCTGCCATCCGCGTACTTTTCGCCGCGGAACCACTTGCCCTGTAGCTTGGCAGTTGTGGCGAACACTTTCTGGGCAGTCTCCAGACTATCCATGTCTTCGTTGTAGGTTTTGAAGGTACCCTTAGCGGTCTTCATCAGGATGTTTCCGATGCGCTCACGTGTAGCAGCGTCGAGCATTACCGATTCGCTGTCCATGTATTTGGCTACCTTATTGAAGAGCTCTGTGTATTTGTCGTAGCTCTCTTTTTGGTTGTAGCTTATGACGAGCCATCCTGCGTTTGGCAGTTCCTGGCTGATGGTGGCTACAGCCTTGCTGTCCTCAGTCTTGGCAGTAAGGTAGTGGCTTAGGTTACTGAAGGTATAGCTGGTGCTACCCTCCTGTTGCGTTACGGTCAGTGCCGTAGCGGTGCCTGCCATGTTGATATCCAGGTGCCACGCGCCATCGGTGCTGCCGGCATTGTCCGGCTCGAGAATCACTTTATACCCGTCCTTGCTGGTAAGTGTGTACTTGCCAACGTTGTCTTTTTGTGTTACCCAGAGCAGAGCATCATTGACATTCTGTGGCATGCTGCTCTTGTCCTTGCCGAGGTATGCCTTGACCGTAGGACTGTAGATGAGGAAGGAGTCTGCCTGGTTAGCGAACTCTTCACCGTTCCACCATGCTGTAACTTGTGCAGGCTTGAAGCTGGAGGAGGTACTCTCTTCCGCCCTTGCCGCAGTAGCAGCCGTTGTCGTGAGGACTGTCAGGAACACCAGTTTCCTGATGGTGGCTACCATCTTGTTCTTGTTCATGTTTGTGTCGTTTTTTGTTAATAATGTGAATAACGATGCAAAATTACAAAAAAAACAGCATATAGCAAGGAATGTGCAAGAAAAATGTACATAACAAAAAAGGTACAAATATCTTGATGAGATATTCATACCTTTTTCTGAGATGCTCGATGACATCATCAAGTAGTACACCCTTAGGGATTCGAACCCTAGACCCACTGATTAAGAGTCAGTTGCTCTACCAACTGAGCTAAGGGTGCAA
>CAVFRG010000095.1:0-4441 GCA_963624905.1 Oscillospiraceae bacterium | reverse complement strand
TTCAGAATGCCGGATGCCAGCCCGTGCTGGAATGGCTGGAAGAGCAAAGGAAGTATCACCGTCTCCGCCTCCTTGTCCACCTCTACCGGTGGTATGCTCTCCATGCCGAGTTGTATCTTCAGCATATTGAGCTGCTGTTCCAGTCCGCTTATCTGCTTGTTGATGCCCTGCGCCACGCTGGGGTCGGTCACTGAGTCCTCCAGTTTCTTCTTCAGGCTGCTGATGGCTTCGGTATACCATGTTATGCTCCCCACCAGGGCGGTGTCCTTCTGGGGGGTAGTAACCTTGGGGGTGGTAGTCTTGGGTGTAGTGGTCTTGGGAGTAGTAGTAGTCTCGGGCGCAGTCTTGCCAGACGGAACGGCAGCATCAGTCTTTGACGGAGCCGGCTTGGCGGGTGTGGCAAGGGCCTTATCGTAATCCTTCACGGCCTGTTCTGCCGCTTTCCACATCTTGCGGTCGGCCTCGACATTAGCCTTGTCTTGCTGGTTCATCATGGCATTCATACCGGCATTGGTGCCGCCCATCTGCCCGCCGTTCTGATTCTTCTCGTAGTTGGTCTTCGACTTCTCGTACTGTATCTTGCTCTGCTTGGCGATGAGTACCAACTGGTCGCGGTATGCCTTGTTGGCCGCATTAACAGCATCAGCTATATTGTATTGTTTGCTCTTGGCTATATCGAGGTTTTTGAAGTAGTCGGGATAGAGGGCTTTCAGCTTGGCAATCGCCTCTTTGCGGTCGACATTGCTCTTGGTGGCATCCTGCGCTATGGGCAGGTACTTCCTGATAGCGGCCGTCTCTTCATCGTGCCGCTTCTTCATGTCTGCGATGGTAGACCTCAGACTTTCTGCTTTACGGTCGGTATCCTCTATCTGGTCCTTCACCTGTGAGTACCCTACAGCCACCACACCCAACGCAGCAGCCATCGCCATGAGGGGCGCAGTACTGACCCCCACGGCCAACGCCAGGGTCTTATTGTATGCAGCTATAGCCAGCGTGGTAGCCTTGGTAGTAACACCCAGCGACTGGAAGGCTTGCGCCAACGTAGCCAGAGACCCCAGTGTCATGCCTATCTGCGACGTAATATTAAGGAACGGTAGTGCCGGGGTAAAGGTCTGCACAATGCAGTCGGTTACATCGGCAATCTTGTTCTTGATGAGCTGCAGCGACGCAGAACCTGTGCCCGCCATCGTAGTGAAGGCTTCATCCATAGTGCCGGCGCTACCCTTCATGGCTTCCACGTTCTCCCTGAACTTGTCGGCAAGGTTACCCGTGAGGGGAATAAGGGCACGCAGACTCTCTGCACTGCCAAACAGCTTGCCGTATATCTCCTGCTCCAACATCCCGGACGCAGAGGCGTACTGCTTGACATCAGCACTCAACTGCGTAAGGAAGTTCTGCATGCCTCCCGCAGCCTTGATAGCGGCTGCATCAAACTGTATGCCCATCTGCTGGGCCATTTTGGCAGCTTCGCTCGAAGGTTTTACCAGTGCAGTAAATATGGCGCCCAGCTGTGTGCTCACCTCTGCCGTATTACCGCTTACACCTGTCAGCGTGGCAAAGGTTCCCATCAGTTCGTCCACACTCACGCCCAGCGTTGAAGCATTGGCCGTAACACGGGGCAGGGCCTGTGCCAGCTGTTCAAAGCTCGTAACACCATTCTTAGCGGTAAGCTGTATCTTATCCTGGATGGTTCCGGCATCATCCCAGGCAAGACCGTAGTTCTTGATGACGGTACTCGTTACCTTAACCACCTCCTCCAGATTGGCAATACCGCCCACCGATGCCCTGGCGCTTTTGTTGAGATACTCTATCCAGTTATCCTCCGGCACACCGTTACTGATTACCTGGTACAATCCGTTGGCCAACTGGTCACGGGCTACAGGTACAGTCTTCGACAGTTCGGACACTTGTTCCTTCAGATTCTGGAAGTCCTCGCCGCTCTTGCCGGCCATAGTATTGGCGGCAGCCATCGCACCGCCAAAATCACGGCTCTCTGATGTCAAATCATTAAGCGTGCTGGATATCGTACTGATAGAGTTCGATACATTCGACATGGCAAAGCCTACACCATTGATTTTCTCGCAAGCATCCTGGAATGATGATTGCAATCCAGACACCTCTCTGCGCAAATCCTTCACACTTGAGGTAGCAGAATCAATCTTGTCAATGCCCATGAGCTTCAAAAAAGCCTTGCAATTGATAATTATCGCCATTTTCCTTTGTATTTTACAATTATTCCGCTATCTTTGCACCATAAATTTTTAGTTTGCAAATATTCATGGACATTGATAACACTGCCAATATCGAAAAAACGGGCGAGAACAAATCCCAGCCCGTAAAAGAGGAAGCTGTATGGGATTGGATAAGACTCCTGTTCGTCTTCAGCCTCATAGGTTCCAGTGTCTGTATAGCCATTTCCATTGCCACAGATTACGGGGACGTACCCATAAAGCTGTCTCTCGCTGGAATCACTTCGACTGCAATCCTTTTCAGCGTTCTCGTCTGTCACACTTTCAGCATGGCAGAAAAAGAAAGGGAATCACTGGGGCAAAAGAAAAAGAAATCCAGATACTCCTACCTGGGGATGTAAGGGATTGCGTAGGTCACTCTGCTTTCATTCTCTTCATCAGATTTTCCAATTTTTCCTTTGCCTCATCCTTACCAACTTGAGGTACATCCTTTTTCTTGGGTTTCTCCCAAGGGAAAGGTAGAAGTCTTTGTGGCGATGGTGAGTGTTTTACGTGCGGACTAATGCTGATAGCGGCAAGCATCCTTATGCGTTCCCACTCCGCCTGCTCTTGGTCCTCCCGACATCTACGCCATGCGGAATAGATAGACTTGAATTCACCCCAGTCGAGCCACATGAAATCATCGTAGGACATCCTGATGCAGCCGATGGCAATACCCATCAGCCCCAGAATGCCCTCGTTCAGTTTCCCTCTTCGCCTCCCTCTGAAGTATCCTCACTCTTGCCGTTTTCCTCACCCTGTATACTTCGGTAAAGAGCAGTGACGACCGGCTCTATGTCTTTTGCGTCAATGCTGTCGGCAAAATCCATCAGACAGACATCAAACTTAACCTTCTCGTGGGCGCATGCCGACTTAATGCAGCACCATATCAGCGTGACGTTGTCAGTCAAGCTCATGTTGCCATCATTTATGTCCTTACCTGTCTCTTGCTTAAAACGAAGCATCGCACCCATCGTTAACTTGATGGGATATTCCTTGTCGTTAATTGTTACTGTTGCTTTTGCCATGATGTTTGTTTATAAAAGATTAAAAAGAAACGGGGGAAGGCATTGCACCCTGTAATGCGCACGGCCAATACCATTCCCCGCCAACGTTATACGAATATACAGGAAACAGATTATTCGGTTCCAGAAGCATCCTTACCGGGATAGATGTCAGGCTCGCCATCGTTCTCGAGATTCACCGTGTAGGTGGCATCATCCTGGGCAGGACTGCTCTCCTCGATGCTGGATATTACAAACTTGCCTTTCAAATAAGGGTCGGAGTCCCCGCCTCTCTTGAAGGCTTTTACCTCTACACTCTCGCCCTTGCCCCATAATGCGGCGATTTCTTCGTAGCCGTTTTCCGTTTCGTTGTAGAAGCGAAGGCCTTCAGCACTTATGCTGATGCTCATGCTCGAGACGCCCTTCTCCTTCCACAGCCCTGCCGTCTTAGCCGCACTGGCCACAGGTTTTACGGAGCGGTCTTTAGTCTCACTATTGAAGGTAAGCGTATGAGTGGAGCAATGGCCCACCGCCTTCTCGCCTATCATCAGCAAGAGGTCGCTACCGTTAACATAATTACTTGATGTTGCCATATCAATCAAATTAAAGAAAATTAAAACTACACTAAACTTTCAACGTGAAAGTAAGCACACCCACATGGGCATCGTCCTCCCACATCTGTTCGTACCCATCAAGATTACAGCTTCGAAGCCGCAAGTTGCCGTCATCACTGACATAAGCAGTGTAATCGAGCGCACCCCTTACGGCCTCAGCCAAGTTGACACACTCAGCATAGCTCTCCGCACAGCAGGTCACCTCTACACTTACAGTGTCAGCCCCATCTCTGTCCTTTGAAGGCTTGGCTTCGAAAGAGTTCACACGATAAAAAATATAGGGCAGTTCTGCCTTGTCTGTCACCACGGGAAACACCCTGCTGGTAATAGAAGCGACATCCTCGTTTTCAGTCAAGACCTCGCGGATGAGTGCTCCTACGCTTAATGATGTAACCTTTATACTCATAATCTCGGTTTTTGCTTTATACTAATCCCGACTTTCTTGCCGTTTTCTCCAAGTTTCGCTCCAGATTCTCGGTTATCCGTTCCTTCACACCGCTGGACATCTGCGCCTCCGCTTTTCGCATGAAGCCATAATCTGGATCACCTGCAAAAGTGTGTGGATTATGCATAGATTCTTGTAAGTCTAAACAAG
>CAVFRG010000094.1:0-4501 GCA_963624905.1 Oscillospiraceae bacterium | reverse complement strand
CCAACTTCACCATGCGTCTGAGCTACGGACAGGTGGGCGGCTTCGACCTCGGTGGCAAGCCTTCGGGCTACTACACCACTGCCGAGAGCATCGTGGAGAAGATGAAGCAGGGCGACAAGATACTCGACTACTATGCCGAGCCTGTCATGCACCAACTCCTCTCAGAAAAGGATTTCGGCAAGTATCAGGACAAGACCAGCGGAAAGATGCAGCTCTGCTTCCTCACCAACAACGACATCACCGGCGGCAACTCCGGCAGCCCCATGTTTAATGGCAAGGGGGAACTGATAGGTCTCGCCTTTGATGGCAACTGGGACAGTCTCAGTTCTGACATCAACTTCGACAAGAGATTGGCAAGATGTATCGGCGTAGATATCCGCTACGTGCTCTACCTCATGGACAAGTGGGGACATGCCGACCGACTGCTGAAAGAAATAGATGCGAAGTAAAAAACGACAGGGGAAGGGTACTCGTAATCCTTCCCCTGTTTGCTTTATATCCATTATGTGCTTTCATTGACAAAAGGTGTTTTATATTAAGCAATGTAATTGCATTGCCAAATGAAGTTGGCTTCATCTGCCAACGAAGTTAACTTTATAATAAAACGCACGTACGTGTATGACCACCAAACCAGTCTAAATGGAGAGACGTAATTTCTTTCTTTTCTATCATAAAATCAATGTGCTTCATAATGTTTTCCAACGTATCGGTGGATATTTTTGAAGGAATATGATTTTGTATACAGTACCAACAAGAAAAATTACAGTTTAGTGTAGGCAGAATTATTAAAAAATAATCTTTGTTATGAATAGACAATTCGTTATTTTGGCGGATTATTTTTAATTCGTCTATTTCGTCCTCCATAAGGAAACCGTTTTTCATATCCATCTTATTTAGTTATACTTAAAACAATTACAAAGCTAGTGAATATTTCCGTAAAACGAAATATTTTGTCAATTATTTTTGTATATTTGTTCGTTTTTTTGTTTGTGTTGTTTCTTTTCTTGCAACAAAGTGTATTGTTAGGTAGGACTAGTAAATTGTTGATAGCATATTAAAGGTGTTTTGGATAGTTACCGTAAATCAGTATTGTGAGATATTGTTCAGCTCTTTCATAGTGATTTCACGTGGTTTCTCAGCCAAAGTTTTCTGAAGGCTTTCGACCGTGATTTCTGCCGATGGCGAGAAGTCGCCGGAGCGCATATAGTCCAGTACGCTCTCGTAGAAAGCCCTTCCCTCGGGATATTGCGAAGCCTTCTCCAGATTACTCATACATACGAGGAGTTTACCCTTGCCTACCCTCCACTCCATTACCAGTCCGAGCTTGTGGTTGCGTTCCACATTGTCGATAACCTGTACGATGGGCTTATAGTCCTTGGCAAAATTGTCGAGCACCAAGGGGTGCGACTCCTTGATGACGGGGAACCACTGCCAGTTGGTGTGCATCTCTGTGGGGAAGTTGTGGAAGATGGGATGTTGGGGATTGGTAAGTATTCCGAGCGTACCGGGCGATGGTTCCTTCTTGTTGTTGTCGCAGATGGTCTTGAACATACGGTAGTTCCAGTAGTCGGTAAGGAAGAGTCCGCCTACGGTATGGGGCAGGCTGTCGGGCATCCAAAGCACCTTGGCGCCTTTCTCCAACTGTCTGGCGACATCGGTGGAGAGGTTATTGGTTACGACGATGCCTTTCTTGTTTACAGCGCTCTTGGGATAGGCCCACAGTTCGTACGAGTTGTGCGCATCGGTACCTTCTATCTGTAGCGTGATATCCATTTTTGAAGGTTTGTCTACCAGAATAATCTTGTCCAATTCGCCAATGTCCAGCAAACCCTCATCGCTCTTGGTGATACTCATAACGCCTTCCTCATTGCCTATCTTCCATCTCACCTTCTTTCCTTCGAGTGAAGAGCCGTCATAGTTGGCAATCTGAATTTTAGCCTTCAACGAGTCACCCGATTCGAAGCAAAACCTGTCCACAACCAACAGTGGCACTACCGGTGCGCACCACTGTCTCCACTCCTGGGGCGTAGTGATACCCTTGCTCTGCATAAAGGCATCGAGGATACCTACAAAGGCACTGCCCTGCCCTGGATAGTCCTGGATGTCGAGCAGTTGGTATCCCGCCATGTTACGGGTACGGAGGTCCATCTCAATATCTGCCTTATAGAGTTTCACACTCCACAGGCCCGAAGCCTTATGAAAGTCATCGGCCTGCGAGAGCATGCCTGCAGCGGCAAGCCGCTTGCGGAACAGTTCAAAATTGCAAGGGCGGAGCACCCCAGTGTATTTCTTTATCTCGCGGTAGTCGGGGTAGGTCTGGAACTGTCCTGTCTCGTGGGAGATGATGGGAATGCCAGCCTTGTCGCAAGCCTCGTCGAAGTTGAGGATGGCATTGGGGCGGAAATGGTTGAGCATGCCACCGTCGTAAGCGTCGGCAAACGAGAACGAACCGCGCGTATGGGTATTATAGTTACCCCATCCCTCACCGCCTATGCGGCAAGCCGTAAAGTAGTCCATCCCCTCTTTTATACCTTGAAAACCAAGGTAGTAATTACTGCCCGTAGTATAATATTTGTCGGGAGCTATCCGCCGGAAGTCATCCACAAACGCCTTCATCTTGTCGGCATCGCCCCACAGTTCGTTGCCCAGTGCCATCATGCGGAAGGAAGGGTGGTGTCCGTACTCGCGGAGGATGTTGATGCCTTCTTGGTGCAGGAATGTCATGAGTGTGGAGTCCTTGCTGTCGAAGTCTCCCCAGAAAGGAAGCTCAGGCTGCAGATAGATGCCGAGCGAGTCGGCAGCAACGAATGCCGCATCCGGCGGACACCAGGAATGGAAGCGTACATGGTTGATGCCATACTCCTGGCATGTTCGCAGATACTTCATCCATCCTTCCACGGTCATGTCCACATGGCCGGTAAGCGGCCACACTGCCGCATCGTGCTTGCCGCGCAGAAACAACCTGTGCCCATTGGCATAGAAGTGTGAGCCTTCTATGTGGAAGTCCTTGAAACAAGGGAGAACATTCTTGTCTTTTTCTCTTTGTTCTTCCTTGTCTCCGCCCGAAACTTGCAGTTCTATCCTTCCGATGATGCCGTTCCAGTTGGTCTGGGTATCCTCGGTATAGGCATGACTGGAGGCATATACTTGGTTGGGCACCCTCTTCGAGTTGTCCACTACGATTTCCAGCAAATGTTTCCCGGCTTTCATCTTCGCGGGCAGGATATACCTTTGTGGGGTAGAGATAAAGTTGCAGGAGTCTATGAGCTGTCCGTCGAGATACACCCATGTGGGTTTGGTGCGCTCCAGAAAGAGCGTCACCTTCTTTTTCTTCCAGTCCTTGGGTATGTCTATGGTGCGTGCGTATCGGGCTGCTCCCTTGTAGGAGCTGATGCGGGTAAGGTGGGTTGTCTCGTTAAGGTCGGTGGGTACTGTACCCAGACGGTTGGTATCAATGGTACCAGGCAGAGTGGCGTGCTTTGCCTCTTTATCATTCTCCAGTGTTACGTTCCATTCGCCGGCGAGCGAGATGCTCTGCGCTTGCGCCCCCAGGCTCATCAGTCCCAGGCCAAGTGTCATTAGTAGGGTCTTCATTGTATCGTTGCTTTTCAAGTTGTTACTGGTGTGTTTTTAGTTTCGGAAGTTGAGCTATTCCTTTTGTGTGTTGGCAAAGATAATGTTTTTTATCTGATTGGACAATTTTTATCGGGTATATTCTGTAAAGGCGGGTTCTAAAAAACAGTTTTTTATTTTGCAATGTCCTCCAAATAATGTAATTTTGCACCGCAAAGGAGGGATACCTCTTTTAATAAGGAAAACAACAAGAACTAAACAATGGAATACAACTTCAGAGAAATCGAGAAGAAATGGCACCAGGTGTGGGTCGAGAACAAGACCTACAAGGTGACGGAAGATGAAAACAAAAAGAAATTCTATGTGCTCAACATGTTCCCCTACCCATCGGGAGCGGGTCTTCACGTAGGTCACCCACTGGGCTACATCGCCAGTGACATCTATGCACGCTATAAGAGACTGAACGGATATAACGTGCTGAACCCCATGGGTTACGACGCTTACGGACTTCCCGCAGAGCAGTATGCCATCCAGACGGGCCAGCACCCGGAAATCACTACCGTTACCAACATCAACCGCTACCGTGAGCAGCTCGACAAGATTGGTTTCTCCTTCGACTGGGACCGTGAGGTGCGCACCTGCGACCCCAAGTATTACCATTGGACCCAGTGGGCTTTCGAGAAGATGTTCAACTCCTTCTTCTGCAACGCTTGCCAGAAGGCGCAGCCCATCGAGAAACTCATCAAGTACTTCGAGGAGAAGGGCAGTGCTGACCTGAATGTGGCCCAGAGCGAGCAGCTCGACTTCACCGCCGAGGAGTGGAACAGCTATGACGACGTGAAGAAACAGCAGGTATTGATGAATTACCGCATTGCCTACCTCGGCGAGACCATGGTAAACTGGTGCCCCGGCTTGGGAACCGTGCTTG
>CAVFRG010000093.1:0-4602 GCA_963624905.1 Oscillospiraceae bacterium | reverse complement strand
TGGGGTGATAAGGCACGTTGTCCTTGCTGTAGGCGGCAGGACCGTTGGTCTTGGGATTGGCGTAGATGCGGAACACGGAGAAGTCGCAGGTCTGCCGGGGCCACATCCAGTTGTCGGTGTCGCCGCCAAACTTACCCATTGACTTGGGAATGGTGAATACCAGTCGGAGGTCGGTGAAATCCTGGTAGGTGGTAGCGTACCACTTGTTGCCCTCGTAGAAACGCTGTACAATGACGTGGAGGGTGGAGTCATTGGCCTTCGCTTCCTTGGTCATTGCATTCTCCAGGGAGTCGATGAGCTCGCTGCGCTTCTCTTTGTCGAGTGCCTCGTAACCGAGCTTCATAACTTTGTCGGTCACGTCCTTCTGGTCAACCATAAAGCTCACGAACATGTCTTCGTTGGGCAGTTCCTCCTCGTAGCTCTTGGCGAAGAAGCCGTTGAGCATGTAGTCGTGCTCCACGGTGGAGTGGCTGCGGATAGCCTCAAAGCCGCAGTGGTGGTTGGTGAATACCAGTCCGTCGGGCGACACCACCACGCCCGAGCAGTAGCCGGAGAAGTTGACCACGGCATTCTTCAGTGCATTCTCGCCGTTGTAGAGCTGGTCGTAAGTCATAGAGAAACCTTCGCGCTGCATCATCTCATACACAGCGTTGGGCAGGTTGTAGATGGTCCACATTCCCTCGTCGGCACGGGCAGTGTTGATTCCGCCGAAAGCCATGATGGAAGCAATGAGGAGAGTTGCTTTTTTCTTCATTGTTTTGTTGTTATTTGTTTATATTTTGATTTCTTGCAGCTTTAAATGACGGCTTCCTTTCGGAATATTCCGTATTTCAGAGTGCAAAGGTACATAATTATTTCGTAAATATCGATAAATCAAAGGATTAATTGCTTGTTAGGGAATTGCAATAACATTTTTATGAGGGAAAGAAAGAACAGAAAGCGATGAATTGAAGGATAGCCTCTTTCAGTTTTCAGTCCACCTTTATCTTTTTCTGCCCACCTATTATACAGGACGCCTTGAAAAAAACACCCATAAGTTTGTTTTTTATAAACAAAACTCATAACTTTGCAGTCAAAAGTAGTAGAATAACAAAATTCTCATCTTTGACATTATTGAGAGGATATGATGTTTAAGTTTTTCTCTATCACAGGGATTAACTTTTACATCTGATTCCCGTTCAAAAGCGCAACAATAAAAATAACTTTTAATAATAAAACTCATGCGAAAGAAAAATCACTTTAATTTCCTGGCATCGTTGGCGATGATAGCAGGTGGTATGCTGCCTGCATCAGCGTCTGTCTATGATGCCCAAAGTGTTATTATCAACATAGGAGTGTTCTCTGGCGAAAACTTCAATTATACGTATCTAGGAGACACCAGACTTGGTTATCAAATTTGGGGGTGGATTAAGAATACAACCAGTTCGGCCTATCCCTATTGGAAGATTGACAATGGCCCTAAATTGTCTAGAGAAGATCCTTTCTCTCGCGGATGTAACTATCACATAGACAACAACTATTCCTCAGGGTACGTCAGAGAGATTAGTTCTTACACGAATGATAGCTACTTTTTGAAGGTCAACTCTCAGACTTCTGCCAATGTCATCTATTGCGCTATAGGAGAAGACATCTCTTCAAAAGCCAGTGATTTTTATATAAAAGGAGACGGCGAGGCTTTTCTCCAACCTTACACCTACGAAGGTTCATACTATAAGCTGAGAATAGCTTACAACATTTCGGGACCTAGCGATGCATTGTTTAAGGACGGTAAGATCGAAGTCAGCTATGATGAAGGCTCCACCTGGTCACCAGTGGGCAAATACACCGAAATGTCGTCTAGTTTTAATGCGACTGTCCCCTGGGACAAGACCAAGGTAAGATACCGTTTGACAACATACCCTCAGGACCGCTACAGATCAGTGGTAGAGGGAGGCTGCTGGACATGCACTACCGAAGACTGGACCCTCGAGCCTACAGGTATCTCTTGCGGCATAGACAAGGCGCCTACTGCAGACGAGCTGAAGAGCAGCTACAATGCAGAGATAGGCACTTTCATTCCTGAAATTACCTGGAGCACCTCGGAGAATATGACCCAAGCATTCAAGAGTGTTGGTCTCTACTATTCGTACGACAACGGCAACAATTGGATTTCTACCAAGACCGTGATGTCCGCTAAAGGCACAGAATCCATTTCGGTAGAGCCGGGCCACACTTCCTATATGTTCCGCATCGTAGAGACCCCATGCGATGCTTTGGCAGACATAGATGCTTTCAAGCCAAGTAATACCGCCCCAGGCATTGAAGTATCGTATAATCCTGCCATAGATAGCATCACGCTTGCCGGTAAGGTCACAGACGGATACAACGAGAAAGACAATACATACACTCACACCGTCAAGGTAGCCGTCAACCCTGACCTTCATATGACGATGAAGGATACTGACAGGGGGTATATCAACTACTCTACCGACGGGGGCAAGACCTGGAGCGACAATATCCCTGTATCGTTCGATGCGCTTACGGGCGAGGCTACCATTACCGTCCCGGTAAAAGACAGTTATATGTACCGCTTCAGTGCCAACTCTTACGTAGACGGTACGGCGACTGCCGTCACTGCAACCAGTAAAGTGTATACAGCAGACGGTTCTAGCGGCATTGACACTGTTGACAGTGACAGTACCAGCGACAACTCGCCCGTGGATGTTTACAACCTCGCAGGCAACCTCGTGGCTCGCCAAATCCTCCTCTCTAAGGCTTCCGACATCCTCGGCAACGGCATCTACGTAGTAAAGGGCAAAGTAATTGTGATCAATAAATAAATTCCCAACTTTCGAAACATCCGAAAGTTGAGTAAATAAACCTTTCTATGTGGGTTCGGGACAAGAACCCGCTATATAAAAGTGAATCGGCAACTTTTTCAAGTTGCCGATTCTTTGTTTCTATTGTTTCTAACTGATGCAAAGGTAGTAATAATTGTTTGCATCAGGGTGAGTTTTTCTCTTTTTGAGGATGGAATAACAAGTTTTTGCGTCCCTAAAAGTCAGCTTTTACTACACAATAGGGGGGGATTGTTTTGAATTTTCTAAGACAGAGAGAGCATTTTCTCGATAGGTTTGACAGCCTCTGCTGCTATGTCCTTATCCACCTCTACAGTGGGCCAACCGTACTTCAGAGCATTGTAAATCTTCTGGAGCGTGTTCATCTTCATGTATTCGCACTCGTTGCAACTGCACCCCACTCCACCTTCACTTACCTCGGGAGGTACGGGATAGAATATCACACCCGGACAATTGCGCTCCAACTCGTGCAGGATGCCTGCCTCTGTAGCTATGATGTACTCCTTGGTCTCGGGATGTTCCTCGGCATAATGCAGCATAGTGGCTGTAGAACCCTTCACATCGGCAACGGCAAGGACAGGAGCCTTACACTCCAGATGAGCCATGACAAGTGCATGCGGATGCTGTTTCTTCAATTCAACAATAGCTTGTACGGAAAATTTCTCATGTACATGGCATCCACCGTTCCACAGCAGCATGTTTCTTCCGGTAACGCTGTTGATATAATTACCGAGGTTATAGTCAGGGCCGAAAATTATCTTCTCGTCCTCAGGAAAACTGTCTATCACTTTCTTGGCATTGCCGCTGGTAACCACACAGTCGGTAAGAGCCTTGACTGCCGCCGTCGTGTTGACATAGCTCACCACCTTGTAACCGGGGTGCTCGGCCTTGTACTGGCGCAGGTCGTCAGCCTTGCAACTGTCGGCAAGCGAGCATCCGGCATTGAGGTCGGGGCAAAGCACCGTCTTGCCAGGGCTCAGAAGCTTGCAGGTTTCGGCCATGAAGTGTACACCGCACATCACCATGATGCGGGCATCGGTCTCGGCTGCCTTGCGTGCCAGGGCGAGCGAATCGCCTACAAAGTCGGCGATGTCCTGTATATCTCCTACTGTATAATAGTGCGCCAGAATGATGGCGTCTTTTTCTTTACAGAGCCGGCGTATTTCTTGCTTCAGGTCGAGCGATGGTTCTACGGCTTCGTCTACGTATCCTTTCGCTATCCATTCTTTTTTCACCATAACATTATTATATTTATTCTTATATTCCTTTAACTTGAAAATGATTATAGGGATGATGATATGAAGTGGATAAGTGGATAATTTATAGCCTTTTTTCTTGGCTTTTACATTATACACATGGGGAGGAACGTTATCAGTCGTGTCTGCTGATAACTTGTACTTGTCTTATAGTACTTTATTTGTTTTATCCACATTTCCCTATTTTTGTGCAAAGTTAATAAGTTTATATCTTTTTCGGTTCTAAAAGTGCCAAAAACTTTATGAAAACTTACTAACAATCCTGTGGATATCCTCTATTCTCGGTCTGCTTGATGCTTTGTGTGGATATCCACAGGGTTGTTGAAAAGTTATGAGATGGTTTTCCACGAAAAGTTGGTACATTTTCCCTGTACGCCTTGTATAAAAATAAAAAGTAATTATATGGCTCACCCGATAAAGTCCGTGGCAAGGCTAACTAAAATATCAACGATATGCGATAGAATGTCATTTTAGTTTGTTACCTTTGTCTTATGAAACATGAAGCAGAC
>CAVFRG010000092.1:0-4843 GCA_963624905.1 Oscillospiraceae bacterium | reverse complement strand
GCAACCTGCAGGGGTTCTTCATGGCATATCTCAATCTCAACAATTACTATTATACGGCTCCTGAACTGGAGTTGAGCCATGGCTACTGTGACTTCTTCCTCCTGCCCGACCTGACGCACTACCCCACGAAGCACAGCTACATTCTGGAGCTAAAGTTGATGCCCAAGCGGGAGAAAGGAATGTCGGATGCAACGTACGAAGGACTGGTGGCCCGCCAGTGGGACGATGCCGTGGAGCAAATCAAGCGGTATGCCAGTGCCCCGAGGGTAGAAGCCCTGCGCCAGGGCACGCAGCTGCACCGCATCATCATACAGTTTGACGGTTGGAAGCTCTACCGTATGGACGAGGTGTAAAGTGATGATTAAAAGTGTGCACGTCACAGGGACGTATTTATCCAGCGGAGCAGTCCTTCCAGAGCGTCTTCCAGCAGTGTGATGACCAGTTCGAAGTCCTCTTCACCGCCGTAGTAAGGGTCGGGGATGGTAGTATAGTTGCGGTGGCTGTTCAGGAAGTCAGCACACCTTACCACTTTCTTCTTTTCCTCTTCCGACGTAGCCAGGGAGGTGACGGCACGGTAGTTCTCGTTATCCATCACCACGATGGTATCGAAGCGCGGGAAGTCCTCCCTGCTTATCTGTCTTGCCCTGCTGTCGAAGCAGTAGCCGTGGGCAGCCCCGCAACGCCTCATGCGCTGGTCGGGCAGTTGTCCGACGTGCCATCCGCCTATACCGGCAGAGTCGACGGTGATGTCGGCCGTCAAGCCGCGCTCTTCCACCATCTTCTTCATAATGCCCTCTGCAGCCGGCGAGCGGCAGATATTGCCCAGACAGACAAAAAGTATCGAATGTTTACCAGATTTTCTTTCCATAGTTTTCTCTGTATCTTTTCTTTGTAGTTTTTTTACCGGATTACTTGTGATCTCTATTCCTTTTAGCCATTCCTTGGCCTTCCTACTTTTTGTAGTTGTCTGCAAAGGTAATACGAAAACTGCAAAAAACGATCATGTGATGAGTAAAATAATATGATGTTAGGCAATTCTCCTTCGTTTTTGTTCCTTTCCTGATACGACTATTGGTTGCACAGTAAAATTTAGTCTCGATAGTCAATGAGGTATAGTCTCGGAGGTCATTGAGGTATAGCCTCGTTGTTCTATACTCCACTTGTATTCAAGCTGTACGGTTGAAACAAAAATCCGTACAGAAAGATACTTTTTGCCCTTTAAGAATCCAAAAAATCGAAACAAAAAATATTTGCTGCAAAATACTATAGAAATAGGTTATTCTTTTAAATGCTTGAAAAACAGTCATGTATGGTTTTTATGAGAAAATAGTGAGCCTTACGTATTTTATGGTCGTACGACATTGTGCCCTATAGTCGTACAACTACAACGCTGATGTTGTACGACATTGCAGCATGTAGTTGTACAACCATGCACCCTATAGTTGTACAACATGACATTACCCCAATGTCTGACTTTCTGTTTCAAGCATAGAAACTATAAGGATATGAGCCTTTTCTTTCCCTAGATTGCAAGTTTTTTAGTCATAGAATTTTGATAAAGAAAATTGACAACGGCAGACAAGCCGACCACAGCTTGCTCCGTATGGATTGCATGTTATCGTTGATTTCAATCGTACAGCCTAAAACTTTATGACCTTTCAAGGCGCAAGCAACCGTACAGGTTGCTTGTATTTGAAGTCTCAAATAAACAATTGCTTTATAAAGAAACGTAAATGCAATAAAATCAAAATTTTGCCGTTTTTTTTATTATACGCATAGCAATTTGTTCGGCTATGGCAATATTAAACTTGAAAATATATAGATATGAGCTATTCACAAGAATTTAAAGAATTACTGCAGCACCCTCTATCAAAGTCGCATTATATAGGTCTGGGAAATCCCAATGCAAAAAAAAAGTCTTTGTGAAATAATGATATTATTATGACAAACAAGAAACTCCCGTTCCGTAAAGCCTGGCATGGCATAGGGACAGGAGTTTCTTGTTTATACATTGTTCGTTGGGTATGCGCTCCTCCAGCTTAGGAGGCCTTTCCCCTCTTCGTCCAGTTCGATGCCTAAACCGATGACCTGACGCTTGTCGGCCTTGAACGGTTCCAGGTATTGGCGGACGAGAATCTGCTGGATGGCAGCTTCTGTTCCGCCATTGTTACTCAGTTTAAGCTCCAGTACATAGATGTAGCGGGAGGTCTGTACCACCATGTCTATCCTTCCCGTGGCAATCATCTTCTCTACTTCTACTTTCAAGCCTATGGCATTGAAGATGGTGCTGATGATGAGGCGATAGCGTTCCTCCATATCCATCGAGGCAATCTTCTTGTTGCTGTAAGGCACATCGGCAACGAGAGCCTTGAGAGTGGTCATGGCCTCGTCTATCTGCCCTTCCCCCATTTGCGCATAAAGATTTGCTTGCAATGATTGTATTTCACTTTCGGAACGCATAGCGAGAGCTGGTACTACCATTTCGTAGAGTGCTTGCTTTACTTCTTTGTTGGGGAATCCAAGCGTATAGCCAAATTCGTCGCAGTCCTTGATGGTCAGGTAGCCTGACTGGTATAGGAACAGTTCTGCTCCTCCCCCTGAAACGTCAGAAAGTTCCAACGTGTTTCGCATGATGCGGCAATTTTCAAAGTTTTTCAGTCGAAGTTCCATGTTGTCGACAAACTTGGGGAGCAAGGATGTTGCCCCGGATGCTGCCCAGTAATTGTTGAGTTCTTGAATGTTCAAAGCATTGATGAGGCTGTATGGATTGTAGATGTCAACCATGTTGCGGCGGCTGAAATGGTAGCCGTCATAGTAGTCTTTCAGTCTGTCGTGAGTCTCTTGGGGTGTCCAGTTGTTGGCGTGGCCCATTTCTTCAAGCTCAGGCTTGAAGTTATTCTGTATTTCCTCTTCCGTGATGCCGCAAATTGGTGCATATTCGGGTAAGAAGCTGATGTTAGTCAGGTTGTTGAGCACGGAGAAAAGAGATATCTGGGTAAACTTGGTGATACCTGTGATAAAGACAAACTTCTCGTACTCGTCACATGCCTTCAGTACGGCGAATACATCACGGTAGACATCGGTGCAGGCAGTATGTTTCTCAGTTTTCCAGGAGTGTTGCAGAGGGGAGTCGTATTCGTCTATGAGGATGGCAGTTTTGTTGCCAGTCTGCTTTTCTGCTGTCTTAATAATGCGCTTGAATCTTACGGCCAGAGAAGCCGTTGGCAGTGGAGTGATGCCATAAGTCTCCTCGTACTCCTGGAAAGCATCGTTGAAGTAAGCCTTGATGGACTGTGGGTCAGAACCCGCCAGACTCATGTCAAGACGTATGACTGGATGCAGTTTCCATTCCTTTTCTAGCTGCATAATCTTCAGTCCTTCGAAGAGTTCTTTCCTTCCCTCAAAGTACATCTGCAGCGTATCGACAAGTACGGACTTGCCGAATCGGCGGGGGCGGCTCAAGTAATTATACTTGTTGCCGTTATTAACCAAATTCCAAATGATGTCGCTCTTATCGACATAGAGATAGTCTTCTTCTCGTATTGCTTTGAACGACTGGATGCCTGCGGGTAATTTTCTATTGTTGATGCTTGCCATACTTGCTCCTTTTGTCGGCAAAGTTAAGCAAAACTCATCGGATTTCCAAATGCTGCTGATATATTTATCTGATATTCCCTTGTTTTTTCAAAACAGGAACAGTTCTTTTCTCTTCGGGTACGAGTTCCGCAAAAGTCAAACACCTTTCTCTAATCGGCATAGCCTACGCCTGGCAAACTTGTTAACTTTGCAGCGCCTTTTAGAAGTAGAAAGGTAAAAAAGTAAAAAGGTAAAAATGTAAAAAAGTAATGAGGTACAAAAAGTAAAAAGGTAAAATAAGGTAAAAAATGAAAAGAATGATGACAATGAAAAGTATGGTTCCAGGTGTGGGAATGGCGCTCTGCCTCTCCCTCCTGACAGTCTCTTGCCAGCAGAAGAAGCAAGAGACAGCGGTGGAAAAGGCTAGTTACAAGACAATGACCGTCAGCCGGTCGGACAAAGACCTCTCCACCAGTTATTCCGCATCCATAAAGGGTAAGCAGGACATAGACATCTATCCCCAGGTGTCGGGTAAGATAGAGAAGCTGCTGGTGAGGGAAGGTGACAAGGTGAGCCGCGGACAGCTGCTCTTCGTCATCGACCAGGTGCCTTACCGCGCCGCCCTTGCCACAGCCGTAGCCACGGAGAAGGCAGCGCAGGCACAGCTCGCCTCCGCACAGCTTACCTATAACAGCAATAAGGAGCTTTTCGCCCAGAAGGTGATTTCTTCATATACGCTCCAGACATCCGAGAACGCCTACCTCTCGGCAAAGGCTCAGTTGGCTCAGGCTCAGGCGCAAGTGACCAATGCCCGCAATAATCTCTCTTATACCGAGGTGAGAAGTCCTGCCAATGGTGTGGCAGGCGTGTTGCCATATCGTGTGGGTACACTGGTCAGCGCCTCGATGCCCAAGCCTCTGACTACCGTCTCGGACAACTCTCAGATGTATGTCTATTTCTCCATGACGGAGAAGCAGTTGCTCAGTTTTGTCCGCCAGTATGGTTCCAAGGACGCTGCCATCAAGAACATGCCGGAGATTTCGCTCCAGTTGGGCGACCAGACGATGTACGCCCACAAGGGCAGGGTGGAGAGCATCAGTGGTGTGATAGACACTGAGACGGGTGCCGTGACCCTGCGTGCCGAGTTCAGCAACCCCGAGCGACTGCTCAACAGTGGCGGTTCGGGCAACGTCATCATCCCGACAACAAGAAAGAACTGCATCGTCATCCCGCAGTCTGCCACCGTGCAGCAGCAGGACAAGCGCAT
>CAVFRG010000091.1:0-5518 GCA_963624905.1 Oscillospiraceae bacterium | reverse complement strand
GAGAGAAGATAAAAGAACCTCTCAACGAGAAGTATCAGAAGCAGATGGCTGCCGAACCTATCAAGGTAAAGGTGGGGGACATGAAGAACATCGAAGAAACCTTGCCTTATCTGTTACCCAAGCAGCAGGAGGACGTACTGAAAGCCGAGACTCAGTTCTTCGGCAATGAGCATTCCGACCGAGACCACGCCTACGGCAAGGGCTATATGTTCACCAACGGCACAGGTACAGGAAAGACCTATACTGGTCTTGGTATCGCCAAGCGACTTGCCAAGCAGGGCAAGGGCAGAATACTTTTTGTTACTCCGAGCCAGAAGAAGGTTTATGACTGGGTGAAGGACGGCAAGAACCTTGGTCTTGACATCCGTGACTTGGATTCCGTAGCCAAGGAGAAGGGTACTACCGCCACCACCGAGAGCGGCGAGGGTATGGTTATCACCACCTATGCCAACATGAGAGCCAACAAGAAGCTCTTGGAAACCGAGTGGGATGCCGTTATCTACGACGAGAGCCACCGCATCATGGAGAACAAGAAGGGAGCGGAGACTACAGGCAGTCAGCAGCACTATATGCTGACCAACCGGGACGAGAATCACACCTTCCTCCGTCTGCAGTCCGCCAACAAGCACTACCAGAAGATGCAGTCTGCCATCGACAAGTTCAACGACTTGCGGCAAAAGGAGATAGCACGCATACAGAAGGAGTACAAGCAGAGCCACCCAGAGGCAACGACCAAGGATATTATCAACGCTACTTATAGCAAGCAGCCGAAGGACTTGTACAGCTTCGCCCCTGCCGACGGTATGACCTTCCCTAAGTTGGGCAAGGCTTTCCAAGACTACCAGCAAGCCAAGGCACACTATTACAATAATGTGGAGCCGAAGTTAAAGGAGCAAGCCAAGCAGACATGGAAGAACACCAAGACCGTGTTCCTCTCAGCTACCCCATTCAACACGAGGGAGAACTTGGACTATGCCGAGGGCTATATCTTCAAGTTCCCTGAGGACGATGGTGGCAGGATGAGTGGCAGAAGCCGCTTCTATCTCGACCACTTCGGCGCAGCCTACAGATACCGCTACAACCGGCTGGAGGCGAAGACCGACACCCCTGATGCTATAGCCAAGCAGGAGATAGCTTTCTCCGACTACTTGCAGAACACCTTGGGCACGATGAGCGGACGCATCATTGATAGCGCATATGACTACTCCCGAGATTTCCCGACCGTAGCCCCCGACCATGCCGAGGACTTCAACAGTGCCACGCAGGAGGCTATGACGGGGGCGTTATCTGGGCGAGGCTTACCACAAGACCATCGGCAACTACAACTATGGCAGTGCCCTCTTCGAGACGATGAAGATAGCCAACATCATCGGGCGCATGAAGGAACACTTGGACGCTGGCAGAAAGATAGTGGTGTTCCACCGCCGAGTGGAGACCAAGGAGCCTATCCAACCGCCGTTCGCCTATATGCTGAGCTATGCCAACGAGATGATCAAGGAGATGAAGCCCGGCAAGGAGAAGGAAGAGGCTATCGCCGAGGCTAACGAGTTCCGCAGAAAATATGCCGACCTCTTGCAGTGGGAACAGACTCTGGACTACTCCATGCCGAGAGAGCAGATAGCCAAGGCTTTCGGCAAGGACAACGTACTTTTCTTCAGCGGCAAGGAGAGCAAGGGAGCGAAGAGCAAGGCTGTGGATGTCTTCAACGATGACAACAGCGGAAAGAACATCATCGTGATACAGGAGGCAAGCGGCAAGGAGGGTATCTCCCTGCACGATACCACTGGCAACCATCAGCGGGTTCTTATCACTCTTGGACTTCCCCAGAGTCCTATCACTGCCCTGCAGATTGAGGGCAGAACCTATCGCATCGGCAACAAGAGCAATGCCATCTTCGAATATCCTATCTTGGGATTGAACTCCGAGATGATGCTGTTCGGCGAGAAGTTCAACAATCAGGTATCTACCACCGAGAACTTGGCATTGGGCAGTCAGGCAAGAAACCTTCGGGATAGCTTTGCCAACGGCGTGCTGGAGCATAGCGGCATCATACCTATCGACCAACAGGGCGTGGGCGGCAAGAAGATAGACCTCAGTGGTCACTACGACAAGATAGAGGACTTTTTTGAGGACTTGCGTGATGTGCAGATACCCGACCGCATCATTGACACGCAGCTGAAGGATATGAAGAAGGCTCGCTCGTTCAAGAAGGAGCTGGAGAGTATCAAGGGTATCAGCGTCAACCATTTCGAAAAGAACGGCATCTCCGTGTTCGACAAGAACTGTTACAGGGACTATAGCATTGCCTTCCCCGGCGACGCTTACAGCAAGGAGCGTTTGAGAGAGAACTACTCCAAGGTGTACGAGCAGTTCGACCAAACCCAGCAAGCTGTATATAGCGAGCACAGCAAGGCTGCCCTCGAAGAGATGAAGAAGCTGGCTTGCAAGCTCGCCGACATGAGCGAGGACGAGATGCAGAAATACATCAGCGACAGGAAGAACGGCGGTACACATTTCCGTGAGGAGCGAGGCATTCAGTATTCTGAAACAGATGCAAAAGATGTTAAGAACGGTAGAATCATTCCCGAAGATGTAGATAAAACTGTATCTTCGCAGATTGAGAAGAAGTTTGACGATGCCGTAGAGAAAGAGTCCGTCGGACTTTCCGAAGAGGAAAACACATTCTTCAAGGATGTGCTCGACTTGAAGGTAAGGGAGTTTTCCCATCTGCGTGCATCAGACATAGAGAACCAATTAAAGGCATACGAATATGACTATAGAGAATGGAGTACCAAGTTTGGAGGAAATGGAAACGGCACGAATATTGTCAGACGTAAAGCTACTGAATATCGAGCTGCCGCCATTGCCGCCGAACGAGAAATGGACTATCGAAAAGTTAGAACAGACGCTATCCGGGATAATTACGGACTGCAAGGAGGAGGACAAGCCACTATTGACGCATTGGCAAGGATATTTGAGAAAGATAATAGAGGCAAACAGGAAGTCGGAAGAGAACTGTTCGAAAGAGCGTCTTTGCTTCTGAAGAAGGTTGGTACGGAGATTTCAGTAGAAACGGAAGCCCCCGAAGCAAACAAGAATGCACTCGGTTCTTCCGGCATTCATAGAGACATCAATCTTTACATAGATACATTAGCCAGAACTTCCGTTAAGCGTGGGGAATTAGCCACCACCATTCTTCATGAAATGATACACCAAGTTGCGAATGGTGCCATCAATCTTGTAAAGAAAGGTAAGGCAGAGGGTGCGCTTACTCCCAAACAGATTGAGGCGGTCAATACCATACTTGACATTTATAATAAGGTTAAGGATGACAAGGAACGCTTCAGGGAGAACACCTATGGCTTGCAAAATGAATACGAGTTGACAGCACAGATGGCAGACCCACGACAGCGCAAGGCGATGGACTTGTCAGTATGGGACAGGGTTGCCAACGCTGCGCATGAGCTTGCACGCAAGGGCGACCGTTCCGTTTTGCAGCGTTTGAAGGATGCCGTAAAGAAACTCTTCGAGGTTTCCGACAAGGACAAGATGGACAAGGCAATCAACGACATCATGGATGACTTCAACGAGACAATTGATGATATTTCCATGAATGAGATTGATAAGGACGGCTTTGCTAACTCTTCCGTCAAGCTCTCCGACCACGCTCCTATCGTAGTGAAGCATATCGCCAACGTAGCCGGGAAGGTGGGCGGCAAGGTGAACATGGTTAATTCTGCCGAAGAAGTGACCAACAAGCGAGCCAAGGCAGCCATTGAAGCCGGCGAGCCTGTTACTGGCTGGTATGACGAGAAGACCGGCGAGGTGCATGACTTCACAAGAAATTTTCCATCGCCCTTGTCTTCGAACAAATCCTTGTCCTCACGCACGGCCTTCAGCAGGTTGCTGACACGTCCGTATCCAATCTTGAGCGCACTCATGATTTGCCTTACACCAAGGCTGTAGATAATGGAATTGCTGTGCTGCATCTTGCACCATATGGCAAAGCACAACACGTCCATGCGCCTCTTCCTTTCAACTGGAGTGGCACCCTGTCTTGCGTATCGCTTCACTATGTCGGTAGTTACATACAGCTTCATGATTCGGGGTAAAAAGGTGGGGAAAAGGAAAGCCTACCCGTATGACTAACCTTCTCCCCTATATAGAATGAATACCTATTGCCGGTTTTCTTCTGCCTTACGGGCAAGGCATGTTTTACGTCCGCAAAGTTAGCGCAAAACCGCTAAACCTCCAAAAAACGTTAAAAAGTGTTGAGCAAGAAAAACGTAAAATATTCTACAAAAAATTTGGTATATACGTATGTTATCAGTAATTTTGCAGTTTGATGCAATTAGGCTGATATGTAATCATTTACAGGTACGTCCTTCGACCCCCAACGGAATCACTAAAAAGAGGACGTAACAGTCCTCTTTTTTCGTAGTTGTTTATGGTCAATGTGGTGAAAAAAAACATAAATGCCCAAAAACACGTTACCCCACCCACCCCCTGCTATGAGGGGGAAGGATGGGGTTTTGTGATGCCCTGCGGTTTATGTAGCCCGGCTACTCTGCCGATTCGCTGTCACCGCCTGCTGCCGAGCTGCCGCCTGAGGTTGAGCCACCGCCCGAGGTTGAGCCGCCCGAGGTTGAGCCGCCGCCCGACGGAGTGGTGCCGCCGTCGTTGTCCTCCACGTTGCCGCCGTCGCCCGAGGTGACGTTCTTTACCACCTTTCCGTTGCGGTCGTAGCAGGTGATGTTGATGGAGGTGTTCTTCAGCTCGTCCTTGATGTCGACGTTGGGGGTGAAGATGACGCGGCGCGTAGTGATGAGGCTGGAGGCTACGTCGCCCACCTCTGCCACGCTCTTGGCGCGTACACCGAAGCGCATGGTTCCCAGTCCGGGGATGGCTACGGAGTGGCCTTCGGTGGTCCACGCCTTTATTACCTCGCCTGCAGCGTCCCAGCATGCCTGCATCACGCCACGGCTGATGCCGCTGCGGAGGGCTGCCTCGCTGATAACCTTGCTCTCGGAGAGCTTGTTGTACGTTTCTGCATTGAGCACGAAACGATACTGACCCTTCAGGTCACCGACCTGGATGAGGGTTTCTTTTGCTTTCAAATTGATTGCCATAGTTTTTTTGTTTAATGTTTAATGTTTTAGGGTGTTTTTTGGGGGAGTTAAAGGAGTTAAGGAGTTAAGACAACAGCTTTTTCGGCGTATGCCCTCTTTTTACCCTTTTACTTTTTTACTTTTTTACCTTTAAACTACCTTATCGTGATTGACGGCACGAAGGTTGTAGAGTCGGTTTTGGTGGAGATGTTGTTCTCCTGTTGCTGTCGCTGGTTCTTGCCTATCACGAGTCCTGCGGTGCAGGAGCTGGTGAGGAAGGTGACGATGGCGGAGCACACTGCCACTACGAGGTAGCGGATAAATGATTTCCAGTTTTCGTTCATTGTCATTTTCTGGCTCACCCGATAAAGTCCGTGGCAGGGCTAACCAAAAATCAACGATACGCGATA
>CAVFRG010000090.1:0-5726 GCA_963624905.1 Oscillospiraceae bacterium | reverse complement strand
ACTGACAGAACCAAAAACTGTAGTGCTACCATTACACCATAGGACAATCAAACTATTTGCAAAGGTAGTGGATTTTTTCTCCACTACCAAATTATTTAGTCACTTTTTGCATTTACAGCGACAAACTTCCCTGCCGGAAGTCATTTCACCGTAATCAAGTAATAGTTCTTCTTGCCTTTCTGCACCAGAAGATACTTGCCGTCGATGAGGTCGCTTTCAGACACTACCTGGTCGAAAGCAGCCAGCTTTTCCTTGTTGAGCGAAACGCCACCGCCCTTCACGAGCTTGCGCATCTCGTTCTTGCTGGGGAATATCTCCATGCCCTCCTGGCAGAACAGGTCGACAGCCGTACCGCCGAGCAGACTCTTGTCGAGGTCGTAGTGGGGCACATTGGCAAAGACATCGTTGAGCGTAGCCTCGTCGAGCTGTGCCAGACTCTCCTTGGTTGCTTTGCCGAAGAGGATGTTGCTGGCAGCAATGGCCATGTCGAGGTCTTCCTTGGAATGTACCATCGTGGTTACCTCCTCTGCCAGGCGCTTCTGCAGCACACGGCGGCCCGGATCTTGCTTGTGCTCCTCCACAAGGGCATCGATGGTTTCCTTGTCGAGGTCGGTGAATATCTTGATGTACTTCTCTGCATCCTCGTCGCTCACGTTGAGCCAGAACTGGTAGAACGCATAAGGCGTAGTGCGGTTACGGTCCAGCCAGATGTTGCCGCTCTCTGTCTTGCCAAACTTCTTGCCGTCGGCCTTGGTTATCAGCGGACAGGTAAGGCAGAAGCACTCGGCATCATTGCCGAGCGTGCGGTGTATCAGTTCGGTACCTGTTGTCATGTTGCCCCACTGGTCATTGCCGCCGAGCTGGAGGCGCACGCCATACTTCTGGTACTGGTAAAGGAAGTCGTAGCCCTGCAGCAACTGGTAGGTGAACTCTGTGAACGACAAACCGTCACGCGCCTCACCGTTGAGTCGTTTCTGCACACTGTCCTTCGCCATCATGTAGTTGACCGTAATGTGCTTGCCTACCTCGCGTGCGAAATCGAGGAAGGTAAAGTCCTTCATCCAGTCGTAGTTGTTGACCAGCTCTGCCTTGTTGGGTTCAGCACCGTCAAAGTCGAGGAACTTGGACACCTGCTTCTTAATGGCTTCCTGGTTATGGTAAAGCGTATCGGAATCGAGCAGGTTACGCTCCTGGCTTTTGCCCGAAGGGTCACCGATCATACCTGTAGCACCTCCCACAAGCAGATAAGGCTTGTGTCCGCAACGCTGCAAATGACGCAGCATCATGATACCGCAAAGGTGACCTATGTGCAGCGAGTCTGCCGTAGGGTCGGTTCCAAGATAGGCTGACACCATGTGGGTGTTGAGGTATTCCTCCGTACCTGGCATTATCTGAGCCAGCATACCGCGCCATTTCAATTCTTCAACAAAGTTTTTTGTCATCGAATGAGAGTGTTTATATTATATAAATATGTGTATGGGACCCGAATCTTCTCCGGAAACTTACGGCACGGGGTCATATCCCGAACCACCCCATGGATTGCATCTCAATATTCTCCATACAGCAAGCACCAGCCCCCTGAAAGGCCCATGCTTCACAATGGCCTGCCGGGCATATTCGGAACACGTGGGCGTAAAACGGCAGGATGGTGGAGTGAAGGGCGTGATGAAACGCTGATAGAACACGATGGGCAGTAACAACAGCCACCCCAAGACTTTCGTCAACAGATGCCATCCACGACCAAACGTCTTATTGAACAGGCTTTTCATACTGCATCACTATGCGGCGGCACAGCGGTTGGCTCTGCCGGATGCTCCGGATGTCTACCGTCAGGACAAGACACCACCTTTTCCGCTATCCGCTGCAGCAGACTGGCAACCTTGCGTTCTACCTTGTCCGAATCGTGCAACTTGTCGTCTTGCCAAATGAATGCAACCAGCAAACGCTTGCCTGGCATCTGGGACACGGTGTCTACAAGCAAGTCCTTGTGCTTGCGGTAGGCTTCACGTATCTGCCTCTTTACCCGGTTGCGCTTCACGGCACGCTTGAAATAACGCTTGGACACGCTTACCAGCACTTGTACGCATGCGGTCTCCGGCAATGATGCCGTATCGACCGTTTGGAACACAGCCCTTACCGGCCAGGCAGACAAAGAGGATGACTTGCCGCCAAAAAGGCGCCCTACAAGTATCTTGCTGCACAGTTTCTCTGCTTTGCCAAAGGTTTTAGGTTCCATTTCTTCAAGGATTGTGTCCTTACTTGTTGTTCTTCTCGAGATAATTCTTCAGTGCACCGGTCATAGAAGGGAACTCCTTGGTAGGAGCCTCGAGGTCAAGGCGAAGCCCCTCTTCCTCCACTGTCTTGGCCGTAGCCGGACCGAAAGTTCCAAGGGCAATGTCGCCTTGCTTGAAATCGGGGAAGTTCTTCTTCAATGCCTTCACGCCCGTAGGACTGAAGAACACCATCATGTCGTAGTCAAATCCCTTGATTTCCTCTTCGCTGAAGTCGTTGCTTACCGTACGGTACATCACACATTCCGTATGCTTGAGCTTCTTCTCGTCGAGCAAGTTCTTGATGTCGTCATTGTGTACGCAACTCAACGGAACAAGATACTTCTCTGTCTTGTGACGGGTCATCTGCCCCATCAGACCGTCTATCTTACCCGTATCGCCAAAGAACACCTTACGCTTGCGGTACTGCACGTATTTCTGGATGTAGAGCGCAATGGTCTCTATCACGCAGAAGTACTTCATATCCTCGGGTATCGTTATACGCATTTCCTTGGCCAACTTGAAGTAGTTGTCTACAGCATGGCGGGATGTGAAAACAACTGCGGTATAGTCCAGAAGGTTTATCTTCTGCTGGCGGAATTCCTTGGCAGAAAGACCCTCAACCTTGAAGAAAGGGCGGAAAACACATTCTACTCCATATTCCTTTTCGATATCGTAATAAGGAGACTTATCACTTGCGGGCTTGGGTTGGGAAACCAAGATCTTCTTAATCATTTTGCGCTAATAGTTTATTTTCAAATAATGACTCATCATAACCAACCCACCCAACAAGGCGGAGAATGGTACCATTTCGAGGGCACAAAAGTACAAAATATTTTGCAGAAATAAGCCTTTTCTCCTGAAAAAGATGAGATAACCCTTATAAAACGACAGTATTTTAACCAATCCAGCCACAGATATCGCATAAATGACAACGGCATCTATCGTCAATCTGAAATATGCCATCAGCATAATGACCGGGAAAAAGAGTACTCCCTCGGTCGAAAAGAGGAACAAGTAGGACTTGAGCCATCGCTTGTTGCTCTTCTTGTCGAAGAACACCCAATTGACAAATGAACAAAGTGCTGCCTTCAGCAGAAAATAGACAGCTACCATCCCGGCATAGATGCCGATAATCAGATTCTGGTCTATCGTAAATGTGTCGCTGATCGATATCCGGGAATAGAGGAAATAGCCAATGCCTACTATCAGACAGGTCTGCAATACGAGAAAAAGCTGGAACCTCAGTTCACTTGATGTCTCAGACACTTCTGTTGTACCGGAGCGGGGCACATAGAAGAACCTGCGTATCTGATTGGAGATGAACTGATGCGACTGCGAATAGGCAATGCATGCTAACACGAAACACAGCAACAACAGCAAGGTTATGAAATTATCGCCTGCCACGGTGTAGGGCACAGGGTCGCCTACCACACCCTGCCTTCCGCCACGCAGTTCGGGATGGAACAGGGAGTCCTTGGAAAAGAAAGACTCACGGTAATACTGCGGCAGACTCACATCGCGGAAACTCTTTCCGCGTGTATGGCCCGGAAGATGAAGTGTGTCGGGACATGCACTCCAGGTGATTTCAGAAGGCTTGATGTGCGCCCTGACCATAGAGTCTTGCTGTGCCGGGGTAGCGTCCTTACGAAGCCACCCCAGTACTACACGGGGAGTAAGCTGTTCTTTACGTACCGCAGGTGCGGTCGGCTGAAGACTTTCCCCGCCATTCTCCAACTGTACAGAATCTGCCTGTTGTACCATTATCGAGCAATCACAGACCGAATTCCTTTCTCACAAGTTCAACCTTGTCAAGCTTCTCCCAGGTAAACAACTCTACCTGAATCGTCTTCGACTCATGGTAACGGCTGGTAAAGGTTTTCTCCACCACCTCGTTCTTGCGGCCCATATGGCCATAAGCTGCTGTCTCAAGGAACATGGGCTGGCGCAGTTTAAGCTGGCGCTCTATCGCCTTGGGACGAAGATCGAACATACGGGCTATTTTCTGTGCTATTTCACCGTCGGTCAGGGAAACGTGGCTACGTCCGTAAGTATTGACATAGATACTTACAGGCTCAGCTACACCAATGGCATAACTTACCTGCACCAGCATCTCGTCAGACACACCGGCAGCCACCATGTTCTTGGCGATGTAACGCGCTGCATAAGCTGCAGAACGGTCTACCTTGCTGCTGTCCTTGCCGGAGAAAGCGCCACCGCCGTGCGCACCCTTGCCTCCATAGGTGTCCACGATAATCTTGCGCCCGGTAAGACCGGTATCACCATGAGGACCACCAATAACAAACTTGCCTGTAGGATTGACATAATACTTGATGTCATCGCCGAAAAGGGCAAGTACCTTATCGCTCAACTGTGCCTTTACACGGGGAATGAGGATATTGACTACATCTTCACGTATTTGGGCAAGCATCGCTTCGTCATCATCCTCGCCATTGGCTTTCTTGATGAAGTCATCATGCTGCGTGGAAACGACGATAGTGTCAATGCGCTGAGGTATATTGTCGTCAGAATATTCAATTGTTACCTGGCTCTTGGAATCAGGACGGAGATAAGTCATCAACTTGCCTTCCTTACGAATGGCAGCCAACTCTTTCATGATAATCTGTGCCAAATCGAGCGAAACAGGCATGTAGTTGTCTGTCTCGTTTGTAGCATAACCGAACATCATTCCCTGGTCGCCTGCTCCCTGCTCGTCATCTTCCTCACGGCTCACACCACGGTCAATATCGTCACTCTGCTCATGAATGGCAGTAAGCACACCACAAGAGTCTCCGTCAAACTGATATTCAGACTTAGTATAACCTATTTTCTTGATGGTTTTACGGGCAATGGTCTGAAGGTCGACATACACAGAAGACCTAACCTCACCCATAATGACAACCTGTCCCGTAGTACAAAATGTCTCGATGGCGCAATGAGCCTTGGCATCATAAGCAAGGAACTGGTCGAGCAATGCATCCGAAATTTGATCTGAGACCTTGTCGGGATGACCCTCAGAAACAGACTCAGAAGAAAACAAATATGACATATTTCTCTTATTTTATTATGTAAGTTTTATTATGGAGTGCAAAGTTAAACATTATTTTCCATATTCACTCGACTTTTAGCGAAAAACTTGTCATACAATAGACAACCCGCATTTCTTTGGAGAGAAGAGCGAAATGAACCTTCCGTAACTGCCCTCTCGGAGAGTAGAGCAGGGAAAACAAAACACTACAGAAAAGGCTCTCTATAGGAGGTTCGGAACCCTCACCGTTCCACTCAGTCAAGAAACGGCAATTTCCAGTTGTTTGTAGGAGGTACAGCAGTGGCGCTGTACCTCCTACAAACACCAACACTTGATAGAAAAACTATTTAGTAGGAGTTACCAACACTTTACTGAAAAGGCATCCTCTAGGAGGTACGGCGCCCTCGCCGTACCACTCAGACAAGAAA
>CAVFRG010000089.1:0-5995 GCA_963624905.1 Oscillospiraceae bacterium | reverse complement strand
GCAAGTGCAACTCTGGCCGCCGTCTCCCCATGCGTGTTGACCACGGCATGACCTTTACCGATGAGCCAGGCGGTGTATTCGACGAGAGCACCCACGGCCACAATGCCGGTTACACCTTGCTGGGCCGCATGTTTGCCATGGGCCAGATACAGGGTGTCCTCGCCACAGTGGACAGAGAACTCGGCATCGAATACAAACAGCCGGGATTCTACGATTAAGGTATGATTTAAGGCGTGTTCTAAAAATTCGTAACTATTCAGCTATCGCTGAATAGTTACGTTTTTTCTTGTCTCAAGTTCTTGCGGACACTCAACACCCGAGCTCAGCCAAGAATTGTTCTATCTCCTGCTTTACACGCTGGACACAACTGCGGACCTCGGCATCTGCAAATTCCGTTATCCGTTCAGGAGAAAGGGCTTTCAGCATTTCTACACTACTGAACGACAACAGGGCCGCTACGGGCAACAGTTTGTGGGCAGCCCTTGCCACGGTTTCCCTGTCTATGTTTTCCGCAGCAGCGGCAAAGCATCGGCTATACTCCTCCAAGTCTTGTCGCAGACTGCGCAATATTTCCTTTTCTGCTTCCTGGTCATCTCCGGCAAAGGCCAAGAGTCTATCGGTATTGGCTGTTGTGACTTCCGGTTCTGCCACACCTAATATGGAACAAAGTTTTCCTGTACTGAACGGCTTGAAGAGGCAATCGTCAAATCCCGCCTCCTTCAGTTCTGCCAGAATACTCTCATCGTGCGCCGTCATGGCTACCATAGTCATGCGGCTATGGTCTATGCTCCTTACTATTTGTATACCGTTGGCCTCAGGCATCTCTATGTCCATCAGCATCAAACCGGGATGTTCTGCGTGTGCTATACTGAGCGCATCGGCCACATGACTGCATGCGAACACCTGCCAACTGCCGTCTGTAATGCGGTGCAACATCTCCTGCAGAAGGGTGAGCTGCAACGGGTCGTCATCGAGAATGAGTATCTTGCGGTTGGCCAACGCAGAGGTGGCTACTTGCACCGTCTGCTGCGCCTCAGCACATGCCTTTATGGGCAAGTTTACCGTAAAGGTACTGCCCTTATCCAGGACTGATTCCAGACGGATGGTTCCACCCATCATTGTAGCCAGTTCGTGGGTGACGGAAAGTCCCAGTCCCGTACCCTCTATACCTTGTGCATTGTCCAGACGGGTGAATGCTTGGAACACACGCCTGCTCTCCTCTGCCGTCATGCCTCTGCCCGTATCCTTCACTTTCAGAATCAGTCTGCTGTCATCCTGTACACAGGCAGAGACACAAACGCTTCCGCGATCAGTGTACTTCACGGCGTTGCTCAACAAGTTGCTGAGTATCTGACGAATGCGAAAAGCATCAGCTTTATAGAGCGACGCATCCCCCTGGCATTCACATTGTAGAGACAAACCTTTTTGCTGAGCCTGCACCCGCATCTCTTCCGCACACTGCTGCACCAACAACTGAGGAGAGAAACTGACGGGATGCAGTTCGAGCAGACCGTTCTCCAACTGATGGTAATCGAGCAACGAAGCTACCAAACGGGACAGGTGCATGGCGGAGTGGCGGATACTGTCAAGACAAGAAAGAGCCCGCTCGTCGTGCAGACTGTCCTTTAGTAAGTCTACGAAACCAGAGATAGAGGCCGCAGGAGCCTTGATGTCGTGGGTAATGGTAAGCAGAAGACGCTCCCTCTGCCTCATCACACGCTGCGTCTCCTCGTTGGCAGCTTCCAAACTCTCACGGTAGAGGCGCTCATTCTTCGCTTCGCACCAGATGCGCCATAACAGGATGACGGCAGCGAGGATAGCCACAACAGCCAATAGCCCTATCTGCCACAACAGGTGCTGGCGGGCTGCCATCGCCTTGTCGATGGTCTGCTGCATAGAGTGCCTCTCCTTCAGGTGCTCTTCGTTCAGTTGGCGGGCAGACTGTAGGGCCAGTTGGGCATTCACCATCTGCAGTTCGGTCATCTCCTGGCCTACGTTCCGGTGTTTCTCCCTTGTGGCATGCTTCTCCTTCGTCTCTATCTGCTTCAGAATGTCAGCAACGTTCTCTGCCACGTTTACAGGGGCTATGGTGTCGGTGACGGCACGCACCGTATCCTGCCTCACACTTAGTGTCTCGGCACGTTCCTTTCTGAACGCATCGGCCAACCGCCGGAAGAATCCCTTCCGTGTCTTCACCACCTCTACGGTAGTAGCCTTCTCCTCACGGGGCAACACCGTATGGTGATGTACCACTACCGAGTCCTTTCCCGTATTGAGGCTGCGCCACTTCTCGTGCAGATAGTCGTGCGACAGATTTCCCTCCATAGCATCAGCCAGGTCCTTCAGACTGCCCTGCTCCCGTCGGAGCAAAAGATTCATGGCCCGGTCGGACGAATCGCGCTGTGCCATGTACTCCTGCGAGACATGATTGATGGCGAGTATCGTCTTGGTATTGCTGTACACCAAGACGATGGCAGCGATCAGAACTGCCGCTACTGCCCCGTATCCTGCGGCAGCCTTGAAAGGTATGTTAGTCTTCATATTGCTCTTTGTATCCTGTAACGTTTACCGAGAGGTTTTCTCCTGAGATATTAGCGAGGCTTCACCTCCCGCATTGATATCCGGTACAAAATTACACAAACGGTCTGAATAAACGGAAAAGTCTGCCAACAAGTTGAGTTGTTGGCAGACTTTTTCGTTAAGATGATTCGGAAAGGCCCTCTCTATAGGGCGATTACTCTGCTACGGGTGTTGTTGCTGCAGTATCTGCTGGAGCCGGTGTCGGCTGTGCCGGAGTCTCCGAAATGATGGTGTCTGACGGTGCTACGGTGTCAACAGGTGCTACACTTGCCATACCAGACATCTTGCTGGTGGCGAAAACATTGCTTACCGAAACCATTGCTACTGCTGCTACAACTGCAAAAACTAACTTTTTCATAATCATAAATCTTTAAAGTGTGAATATTTAATGTGTTTGTTGTTTCAACTCTGTGGGTATCCGCAGAACTTGCCGCCTCATTGCCGTACCCACTGCCTATACCGCAAGGGGCGTGCCAAAACACAAGCAAACAATATAAATATCTGATTTACAACTAATAATAAAAAATCAGTTAAAACACCAGACTGTGGAAAGTGTAGAATCAGTGTGGAAATATTCCACAACAAACTGGGGAACACAGTTTACATCATGAAGAATCTCAACCTTCCATACCATATTTCTTCATCTTGTTGTAGAGCGTCTTGCGGTCTATGGCCAACATCTGGGCAGCCTTGCTCTTGTTGCCGTTGGTGGCCTTGAGGGCAGCAGCTATACTCTGCTGTTCTGTCTGCTCATCGTGCAGAGCCATACCTACAGACGGCACTGCTATAGGAGCCATGGTCTTTTCCAGCTCGGCAACACCGATGTACTTTCCCTTGGCTAGGAGAGTGGCACGCTTCATCACATTATTGAGTTCACGCAAGTTACCGGGCCAGTCGTAGGATGCTATCCTCTCCGAAGCACGGGCATCCAGTCCGAGAATGTTCTTGGCGAGTTCCGTGTTGGCATGCCTTATGAAAAGGTCGGCAAAGAGAAAAAGGTCGGTACCTCTATCCTTCAGGGCAGGCATGTAGATGGTAAACTCATTGATGCGGTGGTAAAGGTCTTCCCTGAACTTGCCTTCCGCTACACGCTGGGCAAGGTTCTCGTTGGTAGCACAAACCAGACGGATGTCGACATCTATCTCCTGCGTACTCCCCAACGGGCGTATCTTGCGTTCCTGCAAAGCCCTGAGCAACTGCACCTGCACCTCATAGTTCAGATTGCCCATCTCGTCGAGAAACAGCGTTCCGCCGTTGGCTGCTTCGAATGCACCCTTCTTATCCTGCTCCGCTCCGGTAAAAGCACCTTTCTTATGCCCGAAAAACTCGGAGGCTGCAACATCCTTGGGGATGGCGCCACAGTCGAGGGCAAAGAAAGGTTTGCCGCGGCGTGGGCTCAGTTCGTGTATGCGGCGTGCCACATACTCCTTACCCGTTCCGCTTGCCCCCAAGACAAGCACTGACATAGGTGTGGGGGCAACAAGACCCACCATTTCGTAAAGCTGTCTGGATGCTTCGCTCTTACCTTCTATATATTTAGGTATAGCATTACTCTCCTTTTCTGTTGTTAAGTTCTTCCCTTCCGAGGAGTTCTTCACTCTTCCCTCTTCGATCTTCCCTTCCAAGGCCTCTTGTATCTTCTCCAGCAGGATGTCGGGCGGAAAAGGCTTGGCAATATAGTCGGTAGCACCCGACTTCATGGCGAGTACAGCATTCTGCACTTCGGCATAACTGGTCATAACGATAAAGGGTGTAGCTATATGTTGCTTACCCATCCACTGCAGAAGGGCAAGACCGTCACGATCAGGCAAACGGAGATCGGAAAGAATGAGGTCTGTCCGACCATTCTCCTGCAGATGGCGCAGGGCTGCACCGACAGACGCAACACGGTCTACCGCAAATCCTTTCTTCTTGAGCCATGTCTGTATCATGGTGCCGAAGGTCAAGTCATCCTCTACAATCAGTATATGGGTCATATGGCGTTCATTTTTTCAAGCAAATGCAAAGTTAGTGCAAATCTGCCACATCAGGCACGCCTTTCACATTTTTTAGCCTCAAAACGATTGAAAGACCTGCCGTTCCTTCTTGCTTTTTCAGCCAAAAACATTCTTTTTCATGGATTTTATTGTACCTTTGCAAATGAATTGCATCGCAAAGCATTTATAGAAATGAATCCGATTACCCAAACCCTATTGTTGTCGGCTTCTGCGGTTAGAATGTTGCCGCAGATTGGCTTGTATCTCCTTCACAGGAAGGAGATGGAGGCTGATTTGCTCCAAGTGCAGGACAGGAAGGCTACCTTGCTCAATTTCATCAAGGCTTGCACCCGTGAGCGTACCTTCCGCAACCTGTTTTATTATCGTATGGGCGAATACCGTTCAGCACTGATAAGCTGGTTGTTGCCGGCGGAACGCACCATGACGATATGGTGTCCGCGCATCGGCAGGGGGGCGCACTTTGAACATAGTTATGCCACTTATCTCAATGCTGAGTCTATCGGGGAGGACTTTTATTGTCTTCAGATGGTTACGTTGGGCAATGGCAAGGGGGGGACGTCCTACCATCGGCGACCATGTAAAGATTTATACCGGGGCTACAGTCTTCGGAGGCATCCGCATCGGCAACCATGTGACAATCGGAGCCGGGACTGTGGTCTTCCAGGACGTGCCCGATGGGGCTACGGTCGTGGGAAATCCAGCCCGGATCATTGAGCGGGGTGATGGCTCCAAACAAAAGGATTAGGCGATGGCGGAATCTCTGAAGGAAAAGACGGCAAAGGGGCTCTTCTGGGGGGCGATGAACAACGGGGCGATGCAGGTCATCGGCCTGGTGTTCGGTATTATGCTCGGTCGCCTGCTGTCGAAGGCAGACTTTGGCATGATGGCGATGATCAACGTGTTTCCCCTCATTGCCATTGCCTTGCAGAACAGTGGGTTCGCCTCGGCGATAGGCAATCTCAAACAGCCCACGGCGAACGACTACAACTCCGTGTTCTGGTTCAACATCATCGTGGGCAGCAGTCTTTATGTCATCCTCTTCTTCTGCGCTCCGTTCATCGCCGACTTCTATCATGACGAGAGGTTGGTGGGGCTCTGCCGCTTGGCTTTCGTCAACATCCTCCTCTCCAGTCTGGGCACTGCGCAGGCTGCCTTCCTCTTCAAGAACATGATGGTGAAGCAGCAGGCGAAGGCGAGTGTCACCGCCGTGTTGGTTTCCAGTACGCTGGGAGCCGTGATGGCTTGGCGGGGATTCGCCTACTGGTCGTTGGCGACGCAGGGGGTCACTTATGTGGGACTCAACACCTTGTTGGTGTGGCATTACTCCAGTTGGCGACCTTCCTTGAAGATAGACTTCGGACCTGTCAAGCGGATGTTCCCCTTCAGCTTCAAGATTGCCGCCACAACGATAGCCACCA
>CAVFRG010000088.1:0-6823 GCA_963624905.1 Oscillospiraceae bacterium | reverse complement strand
AATGAGAATTAATAACTATTTATTAACGAATAAAGTATAATTGATATGGCATTATCAAAAGAAGACGGAAGTTTGGATGTTAATTTATACAACAATATGACAAATGAGGAATTTGCCAAGGAATTCAACAAATTAACAAGAGGGCAAGTTGCAGAATTTTGGAGAGAGCAGTCTTTAAATGAATCTCATGGGGGTACGGAACCTGTATATGTTGATTACACTTTAGAAGATGAATTAAATCATGGAGCAGTCATTGCAACAAGCTTTATGAATAAAATAAGACAAAAATATGGAGTTATGTAATGAGATATAAAAGTGTGCCTTGAAAATCCAACCGTACAGGTGGATCTTTTTCTAACATGAATAGAACGAATGCTTACGTACGGCAAGGGCGCCGTACCACCTGTTGATTATCTTTTCTGTCAAGTGCTGGTAACCATAGGAGGTACTGCACCCTCGCTGTACCATCTCAAGGGAGAAGGACACTCGAGCAGTATGGTTGCTTCTGCGCAGAAATGGCAATCTGCACCTAGCCTAGGGCTATGCCCTGGGTAACAACATAGTTTGAGAAAATCATGAACGAAGCGTTGGGTGATTGGAAAAGCCAACAAATATCAGCTTAATTCTTGCTTTTAGACAATAAAAGTTGTATCTTTGCACAACCATAATCTCCATTCCGTGACACGGAACGGCCATTCCGTGTCAGCGAACGCACATTCCGTGACACGGAACGCACGTTCCAAGACACGGAATGGAGATTTCAAGCGGAAGCAAATACAAAATCATATAGCATTTCATATAAATTCTGTTAGGTCATTCACATTCAGAGGGGCGAACTACAATATACCATTACGGCAATCGGCATGAAGAACGCCTTCGTACAACTTGTTGCCTTTTTACTGTCAAACAACCTTATGGAAGGCTGTCGCCTTGTGTTCCTCACAGATGGCGCCAACAGTATCCGTGAGAACATTGAGACCTTCTTTGGTTTTAGGCAGCATACCATTATCTTGGATTGGTTACATCTGGAAAAAATGCAATGAGTATCTGTGCATGGCCATAAAAGGAAAGAAAGAGGAAAAGAACAAAATCAAACAGGAGTTTGCGGCGATATTATGGGCAGGCAGGATGGACAAGGCTACCAAGTACTTGAACAACATCAAGAATGTCAATAAGTTAGGCAAGTTGAAAGGATACTTAGATCGTAAGAATCCTTACTTAACTTGCTATGCATTGCGCCATCAACTCGGACTGCGCACATCCAAATAGAGTCGAGAAAGCAAATGACATCGTTGTTGCCAATCGACAGAAGCATAATGGTATGGCATGGTCAAAGGCAGGAAGTGGTGCATTGGCTATCATCACAGCAGCTAAAGTCAATGGAGAACTAGATAATTGGATTGCAACTGGAAAGGTAAATTTCAAGTTGGTTGCCTAATGCCCACTTCCAACCGTACAGCTCGAAAATATTCGAGAAAATCAAATTTTTGGTCAAGTATTTTTTCGAAACGACTATATTTGTGTGACAACAAGTATATCATTGCCTTTTTAATTCTACACTTTGCTGAACTTTATCTTACCAAATGCGGGTTGAAATGCAAAGCTTCATGTTGCACGCACCATGCCGTCACGCGAGAAGTGATTGTGCCATGCTCTGTGCAGCCCGCCGTCCGTCGCCCATGGCAAGTATGACAGTAGCACCACCACGTACAATGTCTCCACCTGCATAGATACTTTCGAGCGAACTCTGCATCTTCTCGTTTACCACGATGGTATTCTTGCGGCCCAGTTCCAGTCCGTTGATACTCTGCGGCACAAGCGGATTAGGACTGACGCCTACCGCAACGATAACCTGGTCACACACCAAGGTTAACGTCTTGCCAGTCTTTTCCGGACGGCGGCGACCGCTTTCGTCAGCATCCCCCAACTGCATGATGTCAAGAACCACGCTCTTCACGGCACCGTTTTCATCGGTTTGGTATTCGCGCGGATTGTGCAACGTAAGGAAACGCACTCCCTCTTCCTTTGCATGTTTCACCTCCTCGAGACGAGCCGGCATCTCCTCCTCCGACCTGCGGTAGACAAGCGTTACGTCAGCACCGAGGCGTTTGGCCGTGCGGCAACTGTCCATAGCTGTGTTTCCGCCCCCCACTACCACGACCTTGTGGCCAGGGTTGATAGGAGTATCTGTACATGGATTGGCGGCGTCCATAAGGTTGATACGTGTAAGATACTCGTTGGAAGACATAATGTTCAGTGCATTTTCGCCAGGCACGTCCATAAAGTTGGGCAACCCTGCTCCTGACCCGACAAAAATTCCCTTGAAGCCCTGGCTTTGCAAGTCGTCTACGGTGAGTGTCTTCCCTATGATGCAGTCGGTAACAAAACGGACACCCATCTTCTGCAGGTTGTCTATTTCCACGTCCACAATGCGGTTGGGCAATCTGAATTCCGGAATGCCATACTTCAACACACCGCCGATCTCGTGCAAAGCCTCGAATACAGTGACACAGAATCCCTTCTTGGCCATGTCGCCGGCAAAGCTCAATCCTGAGGGTCCCGAGCCAACTACAGCCACCTTGATGCCGTTGGAAGGTTCCGTTTCGGGAATGGCCATTTTGCCGCTCTGGCGTTCATAGTCGGCTGCAAAACGCTCCAGATAACCTATGGCAACGGCCTCCTTACCCATCTTCAATTGGACACATTTGCTTTCACACTGTTTTTCTTGCGGACATACGCGCCCGCATACAGCAGGCAGAGCCGAGGTTTGTTTCAGCACTTTGGCAGCAGCCAAAAACTGTCCACGCTCAATGTTCTTTACAAACGACGGTATATTGATGTTCACAGGGCAACCCTCCACACATGTAGGCTTGGGGCAGTCCAGACATCGTTTGGCCTCGGTGAGGGCCATCTCCTTTGTCAGTCCGCAGTTTACCTCTTCCGTACGTGTTGTAGCACGGTATGCAGCCTCCAGTTCAGGCATCTTGGCACGTGCTATACTGGACCTGTCCTTTGCTTTAACAGAGGTACGTAACCGTTTGCGCCACTCGCTGTTACGATCTGTCAGTTGAGCAACACTTTCAGTGGTTGGTTCTACGTCCATCGTGATGTCCGTAGTTTCGGATGCCGCATTTCTTTCAAGGGAGGCAAGATGCTCCTCGTAGTGTTCCATCTCCTCGCGCTCTGCATCCCTGAAAGTACCCATGCGCTTGAACATCTCGTCCCAGTCAACGAGCGCACCGTCGAATTCGGGGCCGTCAATACACACAAATTTCGTCTTGCCCCCTATGGTAAGGCGACAGGCGCCGCACATGCCCGTACCGTCCACCATAATAGTGTTGAGTGAGACATCGGTGGGAATACCGTATTTTTGGGTAAGGAGGCAGCTGTATTTCATCATGACAGGAGGCCCGATGGCAAAAACCTTGTCTATGTGCTCCTGGTTGATGAACTTCTCGATACCCACGGTGACGACACCCTTTTCTCCATAGCTTCCATCGTCAGTCATCACGACTAGGTCGTCACTGGAACTTCTCACCTCATTCTCCATGATGACGAGATCGCGGCTACGCCCCGCTATGACACTGAGCACCCTGTTTCCTGCAGCCTTGAGGGCGCGAACGATAGGGAGCATGGGAGCCACTCCTACTCCACCGCCAGCACATATCACCGTTCCGAAATTAGAGATGTGCGTGGGGTTGCCCAATGGGCCTACCACATCGCGTATGGTGTCACCCTCGTTAAGGCTGCAGAGCTTGGTGGAAGACAGTCCCACCTTCTGTACAACCAGTGCGATGGTGCCTTCTACCGGGTCAGCGTCAGCAATGGTGAGCGGCATACGTTCCCCGTTGCCATCTACACGCACGATTACAAAGTTGCCGGCCTTGCGGCTCTTGGCGATAAGCGGTGCCTCTACATCGAAGCGGAATACCTTCTCCGAGTATTGTTCTTTACGGATAATCTTGTTCATAGGCTATATTGTAAAAAAGACGAGGGACAACTTCGGCTGCCTTGATGTGTGGGCAGCCGAGGTTATCCCTCATACATTATTTGTCTAATGTTTTTGTATGAATGGAAAGTTGCGGACTTCCCATATTTTTCATAGGCACTTATTCGAAGTTCTTGTCGTCGAGCATCTCGAATCCGCAGTAGGGAACGAGCACCCTCGGCACACGGATACCCTCCGGTGTCTGATTGTTTTCCAGGATGGAAGCTACGATGCGGGGCAGAGCAAGTGCAGAGCCGTTAAGTGTGTGGCACAGTTCTATCTTCTTATCGTCGGCATGGCGGTAGCGGCAGTGCAGACGATTGGCCTGATAGCTTTCGAAATTGGATACTGACGAAACTTCCAGCCAGCGTCCCTGAGCGGCACTCCAAGTCTCAAAATCGTAGCAGATAGAGGACGTGAAGCTCATGTCTCCGCCACAAAGTCTGAGTATATGGTAAGGCAGTTCAAGTTTCTGGAGCAATCCCTCCACATGGTCGAGCATTTCCTTGAGCGACTCGTACGAATGGCCCGGTTTGTCGATGCGCACAATCTCCACCTTGTCAAACTGGTGCAGACGGTTAAGGCCTCGCACGTCCTTGCCGTAGCTTCCAGCCTCCCTACGGAAACATGCCGAGTAAGCACAGCGCTTGATGGGGAGGTCTTTCTCGTCGAGGATAACGTCGCGGAAGATATTTGTTACGGGCACCTCTGCCGTAGGTATGAGAAAGAGGTTGTCGAGGTTGGCATGGTACATCTGTCCTTCCTTGTCGGGCAACTGTCCTGTACCCATACCTGAGGCTTCGTTCACCACATAGGGGGGCTGTATTTCGAGATATCCGCTCTTGCGTGCTTCATCGAGGAAGAAAGCCTCGAGCGCACGCTGGAAACGTGCCATCTTGCCGATGTATACAGGGAATCCCGCACCGGTTATCTTCACGCCGAGATCGAAGTCTACAAGGTTGTATTTCTTCAGCAAGTCCCAGTGGCAGAGTGCGTCTGCTCCCAACTCGGGTTTCACGCCGCCTTCCTTGACAACGACATTGTCTGCGGCATCCTTTCCTTCAGGCACCTGGTCGCATGGAATGTTAGGAATCTCGAGCAGCACTTCGGTCATGTCCTTCTGTGCCTTCTCCATTATTTCCTCCAATGCCTTGCCGTCAGCCTTGAGCGCAGCTACCTGCGACTTGGCCTGTTCGGCCTCGTCCTTCTTACCGTCCTTCATCAGGGCACCTATCTGCTTGGCATATTGGTTGGCCTGCTGCTTATTGGCATCCAGCTTCTGCTGAGCCTCTCGGCGAATCTTGTCGTACTCCAGAACTTTCTCTACGGCCTCGCGTGCACCGGGAAAGTGCTTTTTCTCAAGACCTTTTACTACACGTTCAGTTTCTTCACTGATAAGTTTAAGTGTAAGCATAAGATATTTTGTTAAATGTTTGTCTCTTCTTTGACGGACACAACATACTGCTCAGTCTGTCCGCATCCGAACGCAAAAGTACAAAAAATATTTGGTACTGACAATTTTTAATGTTTTTTTCTGCTTGTATGGCTGAAAATATTAGAAAGGGAGAAAATCCGCCCAGCCAAATGCCCAAGCCAGCAAAGCCATTTTTCAGGACCCGCACAAATGCAGAAAGCCTGTCCTTGTGCAGGACAGGCTTCTTATGTTTGTTTGGAATAGTGTTTGCTTGTTGGGTTAAGCGTTGGCCTTTTGAGTCTTCTCGGCGTAAACCTCAGGAGAGAGAACAGAGACAGTGCTCTTGTCCTTACGTCCCTTGTGGAAGTACACGATACCATCGGTCAAGGCATACAAAGTATCGTCCTTGCCCTGTGCTACATTCTCGCCTGGGAAATGCTTGTTGCCACGCTGGCGAACGATGATGTTACCAGCGATGATGCTCTGACCACCCCAAATCTTAACGCCAAGTCTTTGTGCTGCTGACTCGCGGCCGTTCTTGGAACTACCAACACCTTTCTTATGTGCCATTTCTAATTCCTCCTAAATTAAGCGATTACAGATTTTACTACTACCTCTGTGAACTGTGTGCGGTGACCGTTCTTCTTACGATAGTCCTTGCGGCGCTTCATCTTGAACACGATGACCTTGTCACCCTTTACGAGTGGGTTCACAACTTCTACTACTACTTTTGCACCTTCTACAGCGGGTGCACCGACAGTGATTGCGCCGTCATTGTCAACGAGCAAAACCTTGTCGAACTCAACAGTCTTTCCGGCCTCTACATCCTTGATGTGATGTACGAAGAGCTTCTTGCCCTCTTCTGCCTTAAACTGCTGACCGTTAATTTCTACGATTGCGTACATTATTTTTTATATAAACGGTTTTCTCCGCAAGGCGGCCTGCTTCGTGCGGACACTTGTTTGAGCCTTGTCGAAATACTTTTTCTGTAATTACTGTCCTTTTCGGACTTTCGGGGTGCAAAATTACAAAATTATTTCCTTCCGCCAAAGAATTCTTGCAACAAAATGTTGTTTTTAGAAAGATTTAACGGTGGGGTAAAGGAGCGTAACCGCCCATTTCCCAACGAGCAAGAATACAAAGAAGGAATATCAGAGCCTTATATTAACGTGTAATCCTAGACAACTCATACGGCCAGGAACAACAAAGACGCTACAGCAGTAGGGCTGAAAGTTGTCCTAGTTGTATAAGTTGCATAAGCGTACAAGTTGCCCAAGTTGTACAAGTTGTCGGTTCTGACATTCAAAAAAAAAGGTGTAGCACAATGCCACACCTTCAATACTATCGTCTTAATGCATCCCGACCTCCTAGTAGTCTGTAAAGTCTAAAAGTTGCCCAAAGGATACAAGTGTTTCAGCTTA
>CAVFRG010000087.1:0-6936 GCA_963624905.1 Oscillospiraceae bacterium | reverse complement strand
CTACTGGCATAGAACTGTCACATTGGATAGTGCTGATGACTTTCCTTCTTGCCTTGTTCCTCGCCTTGGCAAAGCGGCGTGACGATGTGGTTCTGTATGCAGAATCGGGGGTAAGTTCCCGTAAGAATGTCAACCGGTACAACCTCGACTTCATGAACCAATCGCTGACGGTGGTCTCGGCAGTTACATTGGTTGCATACATCATGTACACGGTGTCGGGCGAGGTGATGACTCAGTTTGGTTCCCGTCACGTTTACCTCACCACGGTCTTCGTCTTGGCAGGCATATTGCGCTATATGCAGATAACCATCGTGGATGTAAGGAGCGGCAGTCCGACGAAAGTTCTGGTCAAAGACCATTTCATCCAACTGTGCATCGCATGTTGGGTGATGTCCTTCCTCGTTTTGATTTACCTGAAATAGAACAGTAGGCATGAAAAGAGATGTTCAATTGGATGCATAACGATGATATGTCGGTGATAGATGACATTGTTTGAAATGTTGGCTCCTTTGTAAAGCCAGTTATCTTCTCATGCAGTTTCTTACGGTTGGTACTGCAATTTGTTGGTGGGATATACTCAAGTTTTATGATTTTGGCCCCCCTGCTTGAGTGGTACAGCGAGGGCGCTGTACCTCCTACTGTTACCCCTTTTTTCAGAAACGGCAATTATAGGAGGTACGGCGCCCCCGCCGTACCACTCTGGCTAGAAATTATTTCTTCGCGCCTGAGAAATGTACCAACTTATTTTTTTATTTTTGCTTAATACTGAAGTTTTATATTGTCCAGAAGGCCGGCTGGCAGAAGGTCTTTCGACTTGGTGCGGTACTTGGCGTTGGTCCATATACCGTCGAAAGGAGCCTTACCCTCGTCAGCGCCCTGCAAGGCGTTGTGCCAGGTGTTGGCAACGACTATCTGCAGTTGGTTCTTGCCGTTCTTCAGTTCACTCTTCGGCACATACACCTCGTACGGTGCTGTCCAGGCGTAGCCATACCGCTTTCCGTTGACCAGCACCTGTGCCACATCGCCAATCTTGCCGAGACAAATCTTGGCATAGTCATTCTTGGCATAGTCATTCTTGGCATAGGCATTCTTGGCATAGTCTTCCTTGGCTGTTGTGGCTTGCGACTTGGCGTTCTTTTCTGCCTTCCAAACGAAAGACGTAGTGAAGGTGGCGTGACCGCTGTAGTACCTTATCTTCTCGTTTGCCGACTTCGACCAGTCGAACGGCAGCACGACGGTGGTGTCCTGCTGGATGTCGTCGAAATGGACGTTCCACTTACCGGAAAGCACCAGTTCGCGGTCCCGGCTTCCCGACTTGGTGAAGTCGACCACTTTCATTTCGCCCTCCTTCGAGAACGTCACTATAGCCGACCCGTATGCCGGCAACTTCAGCTTTGCCTTTGCCGTCTGCCCCCGGAAGGACACTTCCATGGTGCGTTCCCTGGCTTCCTGATTGGTGAGGAAGTAGATGTCTGCGACGGAAGCGTCAGAGGCGGCAACCACCTTGCGGTGTGCATAGTCCATATTCTCCGGCAAAAAGATGTCAGGTTCTATGCCGTATTGCGAGAAGTCTTTTGCGTGGTAGGGGCTGTCGATGATGACGATGCCGGCAGCTTTGAGTTGCTCTATCTTCGCCTTGACTTCCGTGGATAGCGTATTCTTCGGTTGAGGCACAACGAGTATGCGATAGCCCTGTTTAGTCTGGTTGCCCACCTTCCAACCCAACAAGGCATCCTTGTTCATCGAGTCGTACTTGTAACCGTGAAGTGCGTTGCACCAGTCCTTCAGGTCGAGGATATTGGCAGAATGGGTAACGCCCACTGGCGACTCCTCGAGGGGTATCCCCTCGTTGGCGATGCGCTGCTTTTCCGAAGTTACCCTATCCGCGCCGAACACACCGGGGAGCATAGGGACGAGTTTGTCGGGAGTAAGCGCACGACTGGGCAGTTCCTCACCCGTAAAGACGGCGATGTCAACCACGGGCGTACCCTGTTGCAGGTAACGCTGGCATTGCGTGATATAGTCTACGAAACCACGCGCTTCGGGATACCACGTGTTGTCACGTTGGAAGAAGAGCCCTATGCCCTCGAGCGTCATGCCCGGCTTGCGGTCCATCCAGGGGTTGTGTGCCGTGACATGGAAGAAGAGTTTGTTCATGCCAAGGGCGAGGTTACGGTCGAGCATGGGTTTGAGCATGGCAGGTGTCTCGTCCCACACGCCACGCACCTCGGTGAAGCCCTCAGCCTGCACGATGTTCTTGCCGTAGATATGCGCTCCGCTGACGGCATCGAGCATATCGTTGGGCTTGTCGTGCGTAGGCGAATTGAGCCAGTATTCGCCCATCGGGATGTCGGCATACTTGCTATGTAATAGGCCGTCGGCGGGGAACGTCGGTGCGGTGCTCTCGTGCGACACCTTCAGTCCGCGCTCGTGGGCCAGCCCGGTAAAGGTGGCAAAGAACTTCTCGTGCACCAGGTCGTTGACCGTAAGGCGCACGTCCTTCAGCACCTGCTCGTATTTCCCGGCAGACTCCAACGGCACACCGGCCATCACGGGCAGGTAAGGCAGAAGGTCGTAACCACGTCGGGCCTTGAACTCCTCGGCGAAGTGGCATCCCCAGTTCTGACTGCCACACTCCCACGAGTCTATATGCAGATACTTCACTACGTTGCCGTGAGGACGCTTCAGGAACAGTTCATACCACGACGCAAAGAGCTTGCGCGTAGCCTCTGCGGAGAACTTGTCCACCTCCAGTCCCTTGCCGTCTCCAGCCGTGGCGTTGGTCTGCCCCGTCGAGGTGTGCCCCATACGGAGCAAGCGCCAGGTACCCTTAGGCAGTTTCTTCTGCAACTTGCCGTTTACGAAGGCACCCGTTATCTTGCCGTCCAGCAACTGCAGTCTCACTACATCGTCCATCGGCACGGTCTCGCCCGTTGCAGCCGTGTCTGTATCAATGCGCCAAACGGCGGCCGACTTGCCCTCATACTGGTTGACCATGGGCTGGTTGCTCAGCACGACATCCTGCAGCTTCAGGAGCGGTTTCCACTTGGCTGCATCCATGTCCTCCGCCCCTGGGTCTGTGCCGTCGGGTGTCCACGAGAATCGGAAGTAACGAGCCGTCGTGGTGGGGAGGCTGAACGTATAGTCGCACTGCGTATTCTGCCATCCCTGACGGGGCGGCACAAGCTGCTTCACATCTCTGAAGTTTACGCCGTCGTCCGACACCTGCACCAGCAACCGCTGCGCCTGCACGTTGTTTCCCTTGGGCACTACACGCATACTGCGAACGGTAACGGGGCTGTCGAAGGTGTAGGTGATGGAGGCTGGCTTCGTTGCCAGGTAATAGCCTTTGCTCGTAGAAACGGCATCGGTATAGTCTGTCCTTGACGGTTTGAAGTGTTGCGGCATTTCCTTACAACGGATGGCAAAGGCGGCGATGTCTTCGTAATATCCGCCCTCACTGCCAGCGGGTTGCTGTTTGCCGTCCTTATAACTCTCGGGGCGCAACAATGCCACGCCCTGTATGCTCTTGCCGCCCATGACGATGCTGTCCGTCCATACCACTTTCTGCATCGACTCTTCGGGGAGTATGGCAGGACTGCCAGCCAGGGCAAAGCCGTCGCAGATGTGTATGCCCATATCCAGTCCCAACGAGTCTGCCTGCTGGAAGGAATAGTCTACCATCTCCCAGAACTTCGGCGACAACTGGATGGCGTCGCCCCTATACTGCGGACGCTCTGCCGCACCGCGGATAGGCATGAGGTAGCAGCCGCCCAGTCCGACATTCTTCATGCCCACCATGTCGGCATGGATGCCGGGCTTGGACACGGCACCATACATCCAGTACCAGAAGGTCCATGGCTTGGCCTGGTTGCCACCATGTGCGGCGGCAGAGGCAACAAGCAGTGCCGAGAGCGTAGTCACGGCCAAGGGTCTTTTTATCTTCATGCTTTCTCCTATTCTATGTTGAGCTTATTCTATGTTGAGTGTAAACGTAACCTGTCCCTTGCCGTTCAACCATTTGGGCTGTGCCGAAGGACCGTTGAGGTCGGTGGTGTTCACCTTGTTGCGCACGGCGGGTATCACCTTGTATATTGCCAATCCCGTCTGCGGCAAGGTGTACAGCAGTTCATCGCGACCGTCGCGCGGTGTGTAGACCCCGATGTGCTCGTCGCCGGTCAAGCCGGAGAAACTTATCTTTCCCTCGCCCGTCTGTATCTGCATCCACTTCACGTTGGCGAAATATCCTTTGAACTCCGGATAGTCCCAGCTCTCGCCCGGTATGGGGTCGTTGTAGTCGTTGTGCCAGTAGCCGTACTGCGGACCCTGTTCGCGGTTTTGCCATACGCGGTAAGGGCCGTTGCCCACCCACGACTTGCTCTTCACCTTCGCCTCGGGATAGTCGAACGCCATGCACATCAAGTCTGCCACGCCACCGAAATTATAATTGCATGTAACGTCTATGCCGCCGTTCTGCAAGAAGCGCCAGTTGACAGCATCAAGCGAGCCGTGCCTGTATCGCACGGTCAGCTCGCCGTCTTTCCACTCGAAACCGTCGAATGCGCCCTGGTCGGCAAACTCCGTATAGAGTGTCTTTTTCTTCTCCGCCTCCTTGTCGTCGTGGTTGTAGAACTGGTCGAGACTGCGGTCGCTCCTGCGGGCTGCCACAAAGCGGGGACCGTTGGCCAGCGACACCGTCGTGCCGGCTATCTCTGCGCTCACCAGTCTGCCGTTCTCTTTCGAGAAGCGATAGGTCTTTGCGCCCGACTTAACCGTCACGCCCTCTGCGCTCTCCGTGTATTGCGCCTGCACATCCGTTGCCGCCTTGCCACACTTGTCTGCCAGACGCGTGCTCCAGGTCATTATCTCCTCACCGTCGTTGCCCGTCGCCTTTATTTCTATAGCATCCGCACCTGCCGTCATCGGGACTTTTACCTTCGCCTCGTTGCCCGGCTTGACATCGGGCGAGGCGATGCTTCCTTGCTTCAGCACCTTCACCTGTGCGGAACCTGCTTCCGGCATCTGCAGGAGGCGGTAAGAGAAGCGGCACTCCTTCAGGTTGGTAAAGTTGTACTTGTTGGACAGCGTGAGTTCGCCTTTCGCTGCATCGTTCCACGCCAATTGCACAGGGCTCCACACCTCCTTGATGGTGTAGAACGAACCTTCCTTTTCGAAATGCGGGCCGACGATGCCGTCAGCACCGAAGTTGCCGACACAGTCCAGCGTGTTGTCCTTGTCGGTACGCATCACGCCCTGGTCGCACAAGTCCCAAAGAAAACCGCCTGCGCAGCGCGGGTTAGCCATCATCATGTCCCAGTAGTCCTTCAGTCCTGCGCCGTGTCCGCCGTCGTACAGTCCGTGGAGGAACTCCGTGGGCATGAATATTTCCTTCTGGCGCATATACTCCTGCGTCTCGCCGTACGAACGGTAGTGCTTCGTCTCGAAACCGTTGCGGTTGGCCCAGGGATATAGCACCACGCGCTTCTGCTTGTCCCACAGGGCGAAGTCGGGCTCCAGCTCGTAGTTGAAGCCACCCTCGTTGCCGTTGCTCCAGAAGATGATGCTGGGGTGGTTCTCGTCACGGGTAATCATCTCCTTGACGAGTTGCTTGCCCACGATGGTGGGGTGCGCCCAGTGCCATCCGCTCAGTTCGCACTCTACATAGAGACCGAGCGAGTCGCACGCCTCCAGGAACTCCGGGTCTGCAGGATAGTGGCTCAGCCTGACGGCGTTCATGTTCATGCTCTTGATGAGTTTCACGTCCTCTATGTTCTTCGCCTTGCTCAGGGTTCTGCCCGTCTCGGGACGGAAGCTATGGCGGTTTACGCCCCTGAAGATTACCTTCTGCCCGTTGATGTACACGCCGTCGCTGGCACGGTACTCTATCGTGCGGAAGCCGAACTTCTGCCTTTCCTTATGCAGCGTCTTTCCGTTGGCATCCTGCAACGTAAACACCGCAGTATATATATAAGGTGTCTCGGCGGTCCACTGCCTGGGGTTCTTTGCCGTGAAGTCTATCCGGGCCTCGTCACTGTTGCGTGCGTCGGTCACGCTGGACGCTATGACCTTGCCCTTCGCATCGAGTATCTCTGTCTTCACCTTTGCCCCCTGTATGGCCCGGTTGAGGTAGCAGTCGGCCATGAAGTGTCCGTCCGCCTTGGCGTCAATCGCCATGCGTGCAATGTTCTGCGCCGGTTTTGCCACGATGAATACAGGACGGAAGATGCCGCCGAAGTTCCAGTAGTCGGCACGTCGTTCTGCCATGTTCACCTGACTGTTCTCGCTCTCCTTGCTCACCTCCACCTCGAGGCGGTTCTTGTGGTTGCCGAAGAAGATGCGGTCGCTCACGTCGAAGGAGAAGCGATAGAAACCGCCCTGGTGCTTGCCGCTGCCCGCCTTACGGCCGTTGATGGTTACCTTGGCATCGGTCATCACCGCCTCGAAGACAAGTTCTATCTGTTTCCCTTCCCACTCCTGGGGCAGGGTAAACTCGTACTTGTAGCGTCCCTTCTCGTCGGCAATGCCCTCGGGGGTGGGTTTGCCGTAGAAGCGCATGCCGTACTGGTACGTGCCGAAGCCCTGCAGTTCCCAGCAGGAGGGCACCCCGATTTTGGTCCATTTGCCTGAGTTTCTACCGCCCGTGCAGTAGAAGTCCCACTGCACCATGTCGTCGCAACCATGGCCCGAGAGGTATTGGCGTTGTGTGTCCACGCTGCCCTGCGCACTGGCACCCAGTGCCATTGCTCCCCAAGCCACCGAAAAGAGTGTTTGTCTGAAGTTCATATCTTGATAGTTGTTTTTGTCGTATATAGCTTATTATTAAGACTCGCAAGCCCGCGTTTTGTAACTATTCTCTTAGTACAGCCTTCCTGTGTAGTCCGCTACACGATGGTGAGCCATATCTTTTCGCCCTTCTCCTGTGCCTCGGTGATGCGC
>CAVFRG010000086.1:0-7040 GCA_963624905.1 Oscillospiraceae bacterium | reverse complement strand
TCGTGATGTCCTTGGCTACAGACGGACCTACCTTGGTACTGCTGATGATGGAACCGCCCTGACGGATGTCGGGGTTCTTGAATGCCTCGACATTCTTCTGGGAAACGAGTCCGGCCTTCTTCAACGCATTGTAGAGGATGGTCTCAGCGTCGTCATCCACCTTAGGATTGTTGCTCTCTATCATGTAGTTGGTAGACACACGGATGGTCTTGCCGTCTGTACCGATGGCGATGGCACTGGTGGTAGCCTTGCTGCCGTCGGCATTGACGAAGGCATCGCCAAGCACGGTGCGTATCTGCTCAGGCTCTACAGGGTTCTCGAAGGTCACCACGTAGTTGCGGCCACCCGTAAAGTCGATGCTCTTGCTCAAACCGCGGACGAAGAAGCAGCCGATGAAGACTATCGTGGCAGCGATGGTCACGGTGAATGTCTTCTTGTACATGGCCATGAACTTGTACTTCTTGCCCTGCATCAGGTTGCGTGAGAAGCCAGTAACGAACTTCACGTTCTGCCACTTGTCCTTCTTCAACTGGTGGTCGAACACCAGACGGGTCAAGAACACGGCTGTGAAGAATGAAACGATGATACCGATGATCCAGGTAGTAGCGAAGCCGCGGATAGGACCTGTACCTGTAACCAAGAGGATAACACCTGTAATCAAAGAAGTAAGGTTAGAGTCGAAGATGGCGGAGAAGGCATTGCCGTAACCGGCAGCCACAGCCTGCTTCATACCCTTGCCGGAGCGAAGCTCCTCCTTGATACGTTCGAAGATAAGCACGTTGGCATCGACGGCAGTACCGAGCGACAGCACGATACCGGCGAGACCCGGCAGCGTCAGTGCCGCCTGGAACGACGTCAGGATACCGAGCGTGAAGAACACGTTGACAATCAGGGCAGCGTTAGCCATCATACCCGCAGTGAAGTTGTACATGACAACCATGTATACCATCAGGAGCACGAATGCCACCACGAAGGAGATGATACCCATCTGGATGGACTGTGCACCGAGCGTAGGACCAACGACCTCTTCCTGTACGATACGGGCAGGAGCAGGCATACGTCCCGACTTCAGCGTGTTGGCCAAGTCCTTGGTATCCTCGATGGTGAAGTGGCCGGTAATCTGCGAGCTACCGCCCGCAATCTCGCCGTTGACACGCGGAGCAGAGTAAACGACCCCGTCCAGAACGATGGCGATGGCCTTACCCACGTTTGCCTTGGTCATCTGCGCCCACTTGCGGGCACCCTCTGTATTCATCTTCATGCTGACGCAGGGAGAACCCGTTGTAGGTTCGAACTCGTCCTTGGCATCAGTGATGACATCACCCTCCAGCGGAGCACGGCCGGTAGTGGTAGTAACCTTCAATGCATGGAGAGAGAAGATATTCTTGGCATTGAGCAGCTCCTCGGGCTTGGCACTCCAGAGCAGTTTTACGTCAGAAGGCAAAACCTGCTTGGCAACGTCAGAGTGGATGAGCTTGTTGATGGCAGCCGTATCGCGCACGCTGGCATAACCCACAGTGCTCATGCTCTGGGCACCCGTAAGCTGCAGACGTGCCAACAGCGGATGAGCCTTGATAGCCTCGGCTGTCTGTGCCTCTGCACTCATCTTGGCCTTGGCGTCAGCACCCTTCTTGAGGTTGAGCTTGGGAGCGGCGGCCTTGGCAGGCTCTGCCTTCGCCACTTCAATATTGGCGGTGTCTACGGCAGCGGTGTCCTTCACCTGTGTACCCTCCTCGCCATTGGCAAGACGGGTGTCGAGCTGCTGCAGATAAGGAGCAATCTCCTCAGAGTTGTATGTCTCCCAGAACTCGAGGTTGGCACTACCCTGCAGCATCTTACGCATACGCTCGGGCTGGCTGATACCAGGCATCTCCACCATGATACGTCCCTGCTGGCCTTCCAGTTTCTGGATGTTGGGCTGAACGACACCGAACTTGTCGATACGGGTGCGGACCACGTTGAATGAGTTGTCGATGGCATCCTGCACAGTCTCGCGGATGGCCTTCTCCACCTCAGAGTCGCTGCTCTGGGGAGAAACCTTTCCCTGCAACTGCTGTGTGGCAAACACTTCAGCAAGTTTATGACCCGGTGCGCTCTTGTGATAGGCGTTGATGAAAAGTGACACGAAGTCACCACCGTTAGCTTCCTCCTGAGCCCTGGCTTCCTTCATGGCATTGGTAAACCCGGCATCTGTCTTGTGGTCTGCAAGGTTCTCGATGACATCAGGAACGGAAATCTCAAGAATTACATTCATACCGCCCTTGAGGTCAAGTCCTAGACCAATCTGGGTCTCCAAGCAGTTCTGGTAAGAATAAACACCCAGATACTTGACAGAATCCTTGTAGTCCTGCTGAGCAATAGGGTCTTTAATCTTTGCAGCCTCACTGTCGTAGTAGCTGGTGGCTACAGAGAACGACAGATAGAAGATGCTTGCGAGCGTCAGAAGGACGGCAACACAAATTACAATTCCTTTGTTTTGCATTTCTATTTTTGTTATTATTTGTTATTGTTTCATTCTGTTTGCACATAATGCCGTGCAAAAATAGTCATTTTTTTCCTTTTTAAGAAATAAATCGCCCGATATTCTTGTTTTTTTAGTGATTATCCTTCTTTTTCAGACGACAGACGATGGGATAATGGTCGGAAGCGGCTATTTCGTTGTCTACACGGCACCAGCACGGCTCCCAGTCGTCAGAGCACATGATGTTGTCTATGCGCACGTAGAACCCGCCGCGGTTGTAGCTGATGCCAAGCCCGTTGCCCGAAGCTACAAAGCAGTCGGTAAGCTCCTTGGCCACGGTGCGGTGGGCGTAGGATATGGGGCCGTCGTTGAAGTCGCCGCAAAGGATAATGCTCTCGCCACGGTGCTGCCGCACAAAGCGCGCCACAGCCTCGGCTTCCGGCGCACGCCGCTTGGCCGACTCGCCCAGTTTTACGAACAGCAGTTTGGAGGTGCGCTCAGCCTCTCCGGTATCCAGGTGTCCCTTTACAAGGCTCTTGAACTCATGGCGCTCTTCGAGGGAGAGGCCGGTCGTCTCAAGATGATTGTTCAGCAAGAACACCTTCTCGCCGTGTACTGACAGCGTGAAGGCGGCCGTCATATTGCCCTTGGACTCATAAGGCACCAGTTCGCAGTGGAGTATGGGGAACTTGCTGAGCACCATCAAGGCATTGCCCCCTGAGGGATGCTTTACGCAGCGCAGATAGGGATACTGCTGGCGAAGGAGCGAATCCATCTGTTCCGTGATACGCTCGTTGGGCATGGCTTCCTGCAGGCATACGATGTCGGCATCCTGACGGTGCACATACGCCAGCACACGGTTTACCCCATCGGCATCCGTATCGCCTTCCGCAAAACTGAGCGTATTGTACGACAGTACTTTTATGCTGCCGTCCGGTGCCTCTTCGCCTGTTAGATTGACAGGAAAATAGGTTCTTACAGGAAAATAGCAAAGAAGAAAACCCGCAAAGGGTATAAGGGCGTACCTCACTTTGAACACCAACCAGAAAAAAAGGAAACACAGGTTGGCCAGAAGGAATACGGGAAAGAGCAGCCCTATGGTGGAGAGCATGGGAAAATGCTCCGGCGACAAGCGGTCGGAGTATCCTACAAGCAGCATCAGGACAACGGTGGCCACATTGGCACCGGCAATCATCCGGACGGTAAGCGTCTTGAGCTCTCTGAACATGCCCTTTATCGGTTGCTTTGGTCGAAGAGGCTCTGCTTCTCTTCCTTAGTCAGACTGTCATAGCCGTTGCGGCGTATCTTGTCGAGTATACGGTCTATCTCTTCCTGCGTGGCCTTCTTGCGCGCATTGTACTGCCAGTCGTCCTGGCGGTCGTGCGGGGCAGTCTGTTCGTGGCGCGTATAGGTGAAACGGGGACCGCCACGCTTGCCGCCAAACATGCCGCGCATCTTGTCAAAGGCATCCTTCGCCGCATGGCCCGAATAGCCTCCGTCTATCTGCTTGCGCCAATAGCGTATGAGGAAGAATCCGAACACCATACCGCCCAGATGGGCTATATGCGCCACACCGTCGTTGGTGGTGGCCATGGCAGAGAAGAGTTCGATGACAGCATAGCCTATCACGAAATACTTGGCCTTGATAGGCACGGGCAAGGGGAAGATAAAGATGCGGTCTTCGGGGAATATCATGCCGAAAGCCAGCAGGATGGCATAAATGGCACCGGAGGCTCCCACGGTAGTCCACTGGTTAAGCAGGGCCTCACTGTTGTGTGCCACGAGCGACATCATCGAGATGTTGAACCCCTCCACCTGGTCGGAGGCAAGCATCCAAAACTGCACAAACTGGGCTGCTTCCTGGAAGAGTCCTGCCCCTACACCGCACGCAAGGTAATAGAAAAGGAACTTCTTGGCACCCCATACGCGCTCTACTACACATCCGAACATCCAAAGGGCGAACATATTGAAAATAATATGTTCCCATCCACCGTGCATGAACATGTAGGTGACGAGTTGCCACGGCATGAAATCGGAAGCCATGAAAAAGTGCAGTCCGAAGGTATCGGCAAGGGGATTGTCCACACCAACCGCCTTCCCCGCAAAATAACTGACGAGGAATACCGCGACATTAATGATCAACAAGTTCTTTGTTACTATCGGTATATTGCGCATAACAATGTCTTCTTACATGATGATTTGGCGGCAAAATTACGAAAAATATCCGTGAATGTGCCATAAAAAAGGCATAATAGACTTAATTTTCAATAATTTCTTCATTTTTCTCCGATTTTTGTTTGATTTCTAAAAGATTAGTTCTATTTTTGTATCCAAATCGCTTAGAAACAATTAGTATTAATCATTTAATAAAGCAAAATTATGAACAAGACAGAATTGATTGACAAGATCGCAGCAGGTGCCGGCATCAGCAAGGCAGACGCAAAGAAGGCTCTCGACGCAACAGTCAGCGCACTGAAAGAGGCTCTCGTAGCCGGTGACAAGATCCAGTTGGTAGGCTTCGGTACTTTCAGCGTCAGCGAGCGTCCTGCACGTGAAGGTATCAACCCTGCAACAAAGGAGAAGATCCAGATCGCTGCCAAGAATGTTGCCAAGTTCAAGGCTGGTGCAGAACTTGCCGATGCTCTGAACAAGTAACAGCAAAGATTCTTGCAAAAAATATTGGGCAGTCCATACGGGCTGCCCATTATTTTTTCTTTATAAAAACCGCAACTTACTTAGGCTGCTTGCCGATGTAGGCCAGGATACCGCCGTCCACATAGAGGATGTGGCCGTTTACGGCATTGGAGGCATCGGAGGCAAGGAACACTGCGGGACCTTCCAACTCTTCGGGGTCGAGCCAGCGGCCTGCCGGAGTCTTGGCACAGATGAAGCTATCGAAGGGATGACGGCTGCCGTCTGCCTGACGCTCGCGGAGAGGTGCTGTCTGAGGTGTGGCGATGTAGCCAGGACCGAGACCGTTACACTGGATATTGTATTCGCCATACTCTGAGCAAATATTGCGGGTGAGCATCTTCAGACCACCCTTGGCTGCTGCATAGGCAGAGACGGTCTCGCGGCCCAGTTCGCTCATCATGGAGCAGACATTGATAATCTTGCCGTGTCCTTTCTTTATCATGCCGGGAATCACAGCCTTGGAAACGATGAACGGTGCAGTGAGGTCGATGTCGATGACCTGCTTGAATTCGTCTACAGACATCTCTGTCATGGGGATGCGCTTGATGATGCCGGCATTGTTCACCAGGATGTCGATAACGCCCAGCTCCTTCTCGATGTCAGCCACCATGGCTTTTACCTGTTCCTCGTCGGTAACGTCGCAGATGTAGCCCTTGGCGTCGATACCCTTTGCCTTGTAGTCGGCAAGTGCCTGGTCCATGTGGTGCTGGCTACGGCAGTTGAATGCGATCTTGGCACCGGCCTTGGCATAAGCCTCGGCAATGGCGAAGCCGATTCCGTATGCGGCTCCTGTAACGAGGGCAACCTTGCCCTCAAGTGAGAATAGTTTAGAAAAGTCCATATTGCTTGTTGTTTAGTATATTAGTTTTTGCACTTGGATTACTTCAGGTCTGAAATCTCGTAAAAGTCCTGGTCGCCGTAATCGAGGTTCTCGCCACCCATGCCCCAGATAAAGGTATAGTTGTGCGTGGCAGCACCGCTGTGTATGCTCCATTCGGGCGAGAGCACAGCCTCGTTGCCCTTCATCCAGATGTGGCGCGTCTCGTGGGGTTCACCCATCATGTGGCAGACGGCCTGCGACTCGGGTACCTCGAAATAGAAGTAGGCCTCCATGCGGCGGCTATGGACATGGGCTGGCATCGTGTTCCATACGGAGCCTGGCTCAAGCTCAGTCATACCCATCTGCAACTGGCATGTGGGAAGGACTTCCCTTACCAGCATCTTGTTGATGGTACGCTCGTTGCTAGTCTCCAGTGCTCCCATGTGGGCACGGATGGCCTCCTCCTTCGTCACCTTGCGGCAAGGATAGGGCGTATGTGCCGTGGTACTGTTGAAATAGAACTTGGCCGGACTGCCCGGGTTCTGACTGGCGAAATACACATCGCGGTCGCCACTGCCCACATAGAGTGCCTCTTTATAGCCCAGACGGAAGGTTTCGTCGCCCACAATGACAATGCCTTCACCCTCACCGACATTGAAGATGCCTATCTCGCGGCGTGTGGTGAAATGGGGAGCCTTCAGAGGGGCAATGGCTTCCAGCTGCAGTTTCTCCTTAACGGGCATTGCTCCTCCCACTATCATACGGTCGTACAGGGAGTAGACCATATTGACTTCATCGGCAACAAACAGCTTCTCCACCAGGAACTCCTTGCGCAGCCGCTCCGTATCGTATGCCTTTGCATCCGCAGGATGGGATGCGTATCTCAACTCATAGTTGGTCTTCATTGATTTCTCATTGATTAGTTTGATGGCAAAGTTACAAAATTATTTTCATAACTCAACATTCTGGAAACAAAAAAGTGTGCCATTCTTGATGACACACTTTTTACGTCTGTTGTCCCAGGCGGATTCGAACCACCACTGACAGAACCAAAAACTGTAGTGC
>CAVFRG010000085.1:0-7228 GCA_963624905.1 Oscillospiraceae bacterium | reverse complement strand
CAGGAGACATTGTTGGCTCGAAGTACGAGTTCAACAATACGTTTGATTACAACTTTGAGATGTTTGGCGAGGGCAGCGACTTCACCGACGACACCATTTGCACGGTAGCGATAGCCGATGCGGCATTGAATGGGCGGAGTTACCAGGAGAGCCTGCACGATTGGTGCCGCCGCTATCCCTCGCCCAAAGGAGCCTACGGCGGAAGGTTTGCCGCATGGGTAAGGTCAGACAATCCTCTGCCATACAACAGCTTTGGCAATGGCTCGGCGATGCGTGTATCGCCAGTGGCATGGCTATTCGATGACTTGCAGACAGTCTTGGATGAGGCGGAGAAGACCGCTCTCCCCACCCACAACCATCCCGAGGGAATCAAGGGAGCGAAAGCCGTGGCGCATGCCGTCTGGCATTTCCGCACGAGCAGGAAAGCCGATGCATTGAAGGAATTCACGGACATCGCCCGAGGCTATTACGAGGACTACGATACGAGGATTTATCCCAAGGGCGTGTTCGACGAGACCTGCATGGATGCCGTCCCTCTCTCCTTCAGCATCGTCGCCCAAGCCAAGAGTTTCGAGGATGCCCTCCGCCTCGCCGTTTCCCACGGAGGCGACAGCGACACTATCGGTGCCATCGCCGGTTCCATCGCCGAGGCTCACTTCGGCATCCCGTTGGAAATGAAGCAAAAGGCAATGACTTTTCTCCCTGATGACATGAGGGAAATCTTGGGGACATTCTTGAGGAAATGCCAAATAGCGAATAATTAATTTGGTTTCATCAAAGAAAAGGTATAATTTTGGCACCAATAATTTATTAACAACAGCAATTATTTCTGAACAGGCAATTGGAAAGGTTGAAGGAGGTGGAGATGTGATTTGTCATTTAAGAAACAGTCGGGCTGCATGAAGTTCATGCAGCCCGACTTTTATTGCGAAGCCATCGTCCCCTACTGTCATTTCTCATCAAAATAGCTCCCCGTCGGCATGGGGCATTTCTTCGCCACACGCTCGCAGAAGCGCACCCTCGCCCTGTTCTCATGCTCGAACATCATACGGGTGCCGGCTTCATCCTCCGTAAACCGCAGGTGGTTGTCTATACCCATATCCATAGCCATAGACTCCACGTCGAGGTCATCCGTGCCGATAAACGTAAAGGTCCAGTTCTGTTTCTTCAGTTTGGCGATGAGGTTGTTTATCATCTTCAGGCTATACTCCTCACTGCAGTTTTCTGCACCGTCGGTTATGATGGTCACCAGCACGCTGTCCTCCTCGGTAGCAAGTGCGTTTACCTTGGCTATGCCCATGCCCACGGCATCGTAGAGGGGCGTTGCTCCACAAGGATTGTAGTCCTTTCCGTTGAGGAGTTTTACTTGGTCAGCGCATACGTTGTCATAGATTACATTCTTGCGGTTGCTGTCGAAGGTGATGAGCGTCACGCGCTGTTCCATACCGTGGTGCGCCTTCTGCAGTTTACGGATGGTAGAAAGCGTTTCGTTGATGCCGGCCAGTGCCTGGCGCTCTATGATACTCATGCTGCCGCTCTCGTCTACTACCAAAAGATTGAATACTCGTTTCATGTTTTTTCTCCTGTTGTTTATTGTTCTACTTATGTTCCAAGACCGGTTACCAGTGGCTGGGTAACCACGGCCTTATATCACTTATAAGAAATCGGAGGACAGAAAATTAAGTGCATGCATATTTTTTTTCGAACTTTTTCGTTGAAAGAAAAGGGCTGTTGGTTGAATAAATTTGCGGCTTATAAATTAATAATGTATATTTGCAACGGATTTTTTCAAGACTTCATACCAGAATATATGCGACAAAGCTAAAAGAAAGACTGCTTATGGAAAATCTGAAAGAAACAATCATAAAGACAGTCAGCGAGTCCAAAGCCCAACGCAGCAAGACGCGTGCGGGGCTTTGGCTCTTGCATTTAGCCACACCTCTCTACACACACGACAGTCGAAACGGCAACCTGTGGCCTGCGAGACTCATGTACCGGACATCATACAACCATATCATATTTAATAACTGACTATATATTATGAAGAAGAAAGTTATGTTTCTAATCATGGCATGCCTGCCCCTGATGGCGGCACATGCCGAAAGCTATCCCTACCTTACCTTCCAGAAGGCAGACGGCTCACTGCAGTCCTTAGGGGTGGAGTCGCTGGAGATGACGTTTCAGGACGGCAAACTCGTCTATACCAACAGTGCCGGCACGGGTACGTTGACACTTGCCGACCTTGCCGCCATGTACTTCTCCGCTGCCGATGCAACAACTGCCATCACATCACTTACTGCCGACAGCAGTGACGGCAAGGTGGAGGCTTTCTCACTGCAAGGCATGAGCTACGGCACCTTCGCCAACTTACAGGCAATGAAGGAGAGTGTGCCCACGGGCATATATATTGTAAAGACAAATGGTAAAACACAGAAAATCGCAGTGAAATGAAAAGATTCGTTACCTCTATGATAATAGCCGGCTCGGCCTTCCTGGGAACGGAAGCGCAGACCCTCAATGTGGTAACCGGCAACATAACCTATGCATTCCCTGCCGCCCAGACGGGCAACATGACTTACCAGGGCAGTGAGACCCTTACCGTCATGGGCAAGACATTCAGTGTGGCAGACATCACGAGGATGTATGTGGACGACAGCAGCGTGACCGACAACACGGTGAGCGTTAGCTACAGCAGCGCCACCGCCACTGTGACCGTTGCCGGCAACGTGGCGCAGTATGTCACACCTACCGTTGCGGGGGCACATGTCAGCATCGTGCAGAGCGCGGAGGTGAGCGACGATGTGTGCGGCGAGATAACCTACACGCTGGCAGGCTCGTCCACCGACGGCGAGTTCACGATGGAAGGTTCCTACAAGGCTTCGCTGGAACTGAACGGACTGACCCTTACCAACCCCTCGGGCGCTCCGCTCAACATACAGAACGGCAAGCGCATAGAACTCAGTGTGAAGAAGGGTACGGAGAACACCCTCACCGATGCAGCCTCGGGCGACTGGAAGGGATGCATCGTCTGCAAGGGGCACCTCGAACTGAAGGGCAAGGGCACGCTCAATATCTACGGCAACACGGCACACGCCATCTATGCCAAGGAGTATGTGGAGATGAAGAACTGTACCGTCAACGTTCTCTCTGCCGTGAAGGACGGCATCAACTGTAACCAGTACTTCCTCATGGAGAGCGGTTCGCTCACCGTCTCGGGCGTGGCTGACGATGGCGTGCAGGTGTCCTATAAGGACGATACAGACCGCGAAGCAGAGGACACCGGTTCGCTCACCATCGCAGGCGGCACGGTGAACATTGCCGTGACAGGCACTGCCACCAAGGGTCTGAAGGCAGAAGGCGACCTCACCGTCACGGACGGCACCATTACCATCACCACCTCGGGCGGCGGCACATGGGATACGGACGACCAGAAGACCAAGGCTGCCAGCTGCATCAGTGCCGACGGCAACATACAGATAGACGGTGGCACGCTCACCCTTACCAGCAGCGGCAGCGGCGGCAAGGGCATCAACGGCGACGGCACGCTCACCATCAACGGCGGCTCTGTCACCGTCAGCACCACGGGCGGCATGTATGCCTACGTGAACGGTACGGAATACAACAACTATACTGGCAACACCGACAACCTGGACAGCGACTACAAGTCGTCGCCGAAGGGAATGAAGATAGACGGCAACGTCGATATCAACGGCGGCACCATCAATGTCACCACCACCGGCAACGGCGCTGAGGGCATCGAGAGCAAGGCTGTGCTGACCATCAACGACGGCACTATCGTCGTCAATGCCTACGATGACGCCATCAACTCTTCCAGCCACATGTACATCAAGGGCGGCGACATCACCGTCGTGGCAAGCAACAACGACGGTCTGGACAGCAACGGCAATATGTACATCAGCGGCGGTACCATCAAGGCGTTCGGCACAACATCGCCCGAGTGCGGCATCGATGCCAACGAGGAGGACGGCTACTCCGTCATCTTCACGGGCGGTACGCTGCTCGCCGTGGGCGGCGGCAACTCTGTGCCCAGTACGTCTGAGTCGACACAACCCTATGTCACCACTACCATGTCGGTAAGTGCCAACAGCGAGATAGCCATCAAGAACGGCTCCACCACGCTTGCCACGTTTACCGTACCGTCCAACTACTCGTCCGGCAACAACGGCGGTGGAGGCCACGGCGGCTTCGGAGGCATGAACGCTCCCGGCGGCGGTGGCGGCGGATGGGGAGGCTCGGGCAGTTCGATACTCATATCCTGCCCATCGCTCACATCCGGCAGCAGCTATACCGTAACCAGCGGCTCGTCATCTGCCACGGCAACAGCCGTAGTGAAGGGCAGCAACGGCGGAGGCGGACGCCCCTAACTCATGAGAGATGTTCAGATTACCAATATGATATGTTGATGACACCCTGGTGCGAAAGACGAGAGAGACAAGTAGCACCAGGGTGTTTTTTTGTATGAGATATAAGTAAGTAAATGCCATTTTTCAAGAAAAAACTGTAACTTTGCAGCCTAAAAGGTTACAGACAATGAACGATAGGAATGAAATTACAGTAGAAAGCCACGCACAGGAAAGCACGAACCAGAACGGCATCAACGTTTTTCTGGACAGACTGCACCCCTTTACCGACGGGGAGTCGGGCAAGAACAAGGATACGGCCATCATGCTGGTAAAGGAGGGCACTGCACGCATCGAGATAGACTTCAAGTCATACACGCTGAAGCCATGCCAGATGCTCATGCTGCCGCCAGACAGCCTGTTCCACTGCATAGAGCAGAGCGAAGACTTCCGGGTGGCGTGCGTCACGTTCAACAAGGATATCACCGCCGACCTTACCAGCCGTTTCGAACCGTCCTACTTCGGTTTCATGACCGAATATCCCGTAGGCGACATACCCGAGGCGGACGTTCTCCACATCGGAAGAATGATAGAAGGCATAGCCCACGTGCTACAGAAAGACGGCATGGAACACAGCACCCTGATAGCGCGCCTGCTGCTACAGTGCTACTACCTCTCGCAGTACGACCACTGCAAGCAGCAGATCACGGCACGCAGCACCCAGACCATCAGTAATCAGGAACAGCTCTTCAGACGTTACATAAGCCTGATACACGAATATGCGGCATACGAACGGAACCTCAGTTTCTATGCCGACAAACTGTGCATCAGCATACGTTACCTCTCCTCCATCGTGCGCAACCAGACTGGCAAGACTGCCAAAGAGTTTATCGACAACCGTTGCATACAGGAGATAAAGATAAGGCTGCGTACCACCTCCGAACCACTGCAGAGCATTGCCTACAGCCTTAAATTCCCCGACCAGTCGTTCTTCTCGCGATACTTCAAGAAGAATACGGGAATGACACCCAAGGAGTTCAGAGCAAACTAAAAAAGGCAGCCCGTGAAATCACTTCACAGACTGCCCGTCTACTCGATTACACGATAGGTATGAAAAAGTAAAAATGTAACCGACTTTTTGAAAAGGTGAATGATCAGAAAGAATTTCTTTCTCCGCCCCCACCCAGGGCTTGGTAAAGGTTTATCAGGTTTTGCGTCCTGGCCAGCTTGTTGGCTGTTTCCGACAGTTGCGCAGAGAGCAACGTCTGGCGGGCGGTAAGCACCTCGAGGTAGGTGTTGGTGCCGTGGTCCATGAGGAGCGTAGTGCTCTTCAGTGCCTTCTCCAGCGACTTCACCTGCGAGGCGAGGCTCTCTTCCTTCTCCCGTGAGGTCTGATAGGCGGTGAGTGCGTCGTTAACCTCCTTGCCCGCATTGAGCAGGGTTTGGGTAAAGGCGAGCTTCGCCTCTTCCTGCTGTGCCTTGGCTATCTTGAGCTGTGCCTCGTTCTGTCCGCGTGTGAATACGGGAGCCACGAGCGAGCCTAGAGCCGATGCGAGCAGACGGCCGGGATTGACGAGGGCGATGCCCGACGAGTTGGTCCAGCCCACGCTGCCGCTCAGGGTGAGCGAAGGATAGAAGGCGGAACGTGCTTGGTTCACGCCATAGAAGGCTGCCTCTATCGTGCGCTGTGCCTGACGGACGTCGGGACGGCAGGAGAGCAACTGCAGGGGAACGCCCACCGAGAACTTGTCGGTCTGCAGGTTCAGTTCCTTGCTGCGGGCATAGTGACGGGGAGTCTCCCCGAGTATCACCGCCATGCTGTTCTCCGTCTGCGAGATCTGGCTCTTGAGGTCGAGCACACTGGTGTGTACACTCTGCAGCGTTGCCTCCATCTGCGATACGCCCGACTCGTCGTACCTGCCCACCTTCATCAGGGCACGGGCGGTAGTAAGGGTCTCTCGCCAGGCCTCCTCGGTCTTCTCAGACAGGGAAAGCTGCTGGTCGAGAGCAATCAGAGAGTAATAAATATTTGATACGTTAGCTATCAACTGTGTTCTGACGGCCTGGCGGTAGTCACCGCTCTTGGCATAGAGTGCCTTTGCCTGCTCCTTGGCGTTGCGCAACTTTCCGAAGATGTCTATCTCCCAACTCATGTTGAGTGGTACGCTGTAGGTCTGTACGGCCTGCTGGTTGTTGAAGCTGCTCACTGCCGCCTGGGGCGAGATGGCGAAGCTGGGGAGGAAGGCGAGCTTGGCTGCCTTGAGGGTTGCCGCGGCCTCCTCCATTCTCAGCTGCGCTTGCTGGTAGTCCGTGTTCTGGTTGAGTGCGCACTCTATATATTGTTGCAACAAAGGATCCTGGAACAGGTCGTGCCAATCCATAAACCCGAGTGAGGTGGAATCGTTGCCCTCTTGGTACTCGGCGATGGATTTCTCCATCACCGAGTCTCCGTAGAGCTTGTCCGGGACTTTCGTCTCCGGCTGATATTTGGTATAGATGCCGCAGCTGCTTAGGGATGTGAGCAGCAGAGCGGATAAAAATATATTTTTCTTTGTCATATTGCTTTTCTCTTAGTGTCTTTTGTCCTTCCTTCTATGTGAAAGTTCCGTTCCGTGTCACGGAATGTGCGTTCCGTGTCGTGGAATGGCCGTTCCGTGTCGTGGAATGTGCGTTCCGTGTCACGGAACAGAACTTTCGGTTAGGAGAGAATACTTTCTATCTTAGCTTGCAAGTGGATTTCTTCACTCTTTTCTTGCCTTGCTCTTTTCCTCCACGCTCTTGATGAGCTCCTGCTGCAACTGGAGGTCGGCAGCCTCGTCGTAAGGCTTTCTTACCTTTTCCTGCAACCATTCGAAGAAGATGTAGAA
>CAVFRG010000084.1:0-7333 GCA_963624905.1 Oscillospiraceae bacterium | reverse complement strand
CATAGGAAGTAAAAGAGTTGGTCCTCTTTGCTAAGGTAGGAATTTCTACCTTAGCTTTACTTCCTTTTTTAGTCTTTTCAAAAAACGTTTAGGACAATATTGAGACTACACACAAGTTATAAAAAAAACGCATAGGAATAACGCAACAAAATTTTATACATCTTTAGAATAAATTATTAAAGAACTAATTATTACAACCACCACAATGCTTATATATGATAAATATGACCAAATAAAAGCGAGTTCATAATATAAAAAGGTGGAATATAAAAACAGACTACTTACAACAAAGAAAAAGTGTAAAGTACAACTTTCTATTGAAAAAATAAACAAATAAATTTGCATCTTATCAAAAAAGTAAATACCTTTGCAAACGCAATTAAGGAAATGGCTCCGTAGCTCAACTGAATAGAGCATCTGACTACGGATCAGAAGGTTGTGGGTTTGAATCCCGCCGGAGTCACAAGTTAATGCTTTTAATAAAGCCTTATAGAACGACATATTAAAGATTATAATTATTGCAATTACCTAATAAAAAGGTAATTGCATTTTTTATTCGGATTGCTCCTCCTTTCCTCGTCAACAAGTTTTTTCAGTTCTGCATTTTCGGGATTGTCTAGGTCGTACCATACCTCACGCAAGAACTTGTCGAAATGTTCTCCCATAAGCCCGCGCATTCCTTTGTGACCTACAGTCTCGTGCCATATTGTCTTTTCTGCAGTGTAGCGGTCGTGGATATTAGGCATGTAAAGATGTACCTCGCCTGTCTTCTCGTCATACCAACCTGTAACCTTCTTGCCCTCATCAAGTGCTTTCTTCACTTCGGGGTTGGTCACTTCCTCTGCACTCTGCACCATGTTCACCTTGCCGCCAACCTTTTTGCTAACCTCTGCAATATGCTTCACTACCTCCGGTGCATCCTTGGAAATGGTTTCTATCGGCTCGGCATTGGTACGGAAACGGGGCTCGCCGTGTGCAACATCGTTATCAACAAACATTGGCTTGTCTGTTGATTCTTCTTTGCCGTGATTGATTAGTTTAACAGTAGCGTCTATGATGTGATAGTTACCATTTTTATCTATAGCAATATTCCCTTGCCATAAATCCATCAGGTCTAACTCATTTTTATAGCTCGCCTCGAAATTGTCAGCATTATATGCTATGCCTCTTTGAGCAAATTGTTTTATTATCTTAGGGACGTCGTTCTTGCGCCAATCAAGAATCTGTTCTTCTCCTTTTCCTATTGGCTCTCCATCTACATCCATTTCGTACTCAAAGGTTTTCTCAAACCTTTTCTGTTCCGAAACAACTCGGAAATTACCATCTTTATCACGAGAGAAACCTATAATCTTTGTTGCTGCTTCTGGATCTATGACATTTAACAACGCTATATGGTTAAAATAGGCATCTGCATCTTCTCTTTGATGATGTATATAGTTATCTGTAAACTTTACGACCTTATCACCAACAAAATATACTACAGATTCTGTTCCTGTACGGTTGTCTTTATATCCTTTGGATATATAGTCTTCTTCATTTATCCAGCATCCGTTTTGTTTTGCCCATTCTTCGATTGGAGCCATACAGGCAGCTTGCCTGTCTTTTCCCAAATTACCAAAGCTGCCGACACTGCCCCTGTGCTCCTTCCAAGTATCGTTGCTGCTTCTTTCGGAGTTTCGTACCCAAGCTGATGCAATAATTCTCGCCGCCGCATGCGCCGTGCTAAGAACTCCTTTTCGCTCGTATTCTTTTGGGAGTTTTGTAAATCTTGCTTCTCCTCTTGCAACTCTGTTTGCGATTTCTGTAACTGTGTCATTGTATTCCTTTCCTTTTTTATTTTGCAAAGATAAGAAAAGTTTTTCCGAACTGTTCTCGTTGTCAACAACCAATGGTTTATTGTCCATATTGTTGCGTCGGTACCTTCCGTGATATTTTGCATCTGCGTCAATTATGTATGGTTTCCCGTCTTTGGAGAAGATTACGTTTCCGTAATGTATGTCTGAAACATAATACTTGCCATTAGTAAAGCTTATGTTGTCATCCAGCATCTTCATTCCCATACTTTCAAAATAGTCCTTGACCTTTTCAAAATAGCCATCATGAAGATAAGTATCCAAATCAACCTGTTTTCCGACTATACGGGGCTGCTCCATAACAACACAGAATCTCCCGTCTGTTCTTCGGGTAACACCGACAACTTTATAGGCAGAATATGGGAACAGGGTATTATATACGGAGATATTCTCCATAAAGTCCGCCAGTTCCGTTTTGCTCCTCACGTATGGATCTGCAATCTTTGTTATAGTCTGCTTGTCTTTGGAAAGATACACATGGGCTTCGCTTCCTTTACTGTACATTTCGCCATTGTCAGAAAGTCCTTTTATTTCGTCCTCATCTTTCCAATAGCCACGGCTTTTCGCCCATTCCTCTACCGCTTGTTCTACCTCGTTACGGTGTGCATCATTTTCCGGGCGAATGCTTTCTGAGCCTGAAACTCCGCCTCGGTCTCGGGCGATGATTTCAATGCCTGCCTGTACGACTGATGGCGTTGCCTGTTCAACTTCATTATGTAAGCCATATAGGTTTGCTCGTCCATCTGCGAGCCGTTCACTGAGAATGTCAACTGTGTCATAATATTCCTTTTTATCGTTTAACTTGTCATGTAATGACGAAAACATATTTTCCGAACTGTCCCCGTCCTCTTCTATTCTGAAATGCGTTCCGCCCTGCTCACTGGTTCTGCCTCTCTGCATCTCCTCTTCGGTCATGCCGGCAAGTTTGCAGGCGAGTTTCTTCATTTCGTCGCAAACGGCCTGCTTGTCCTCGTTCCATGTGGATTTTTCCAGCTCGTCAAACTGCGTGTAGACTTGCTTCATTTTCTCCTTCCATGCCTGCGGATTGTCGCTGCCCTCAAAGTTGATGCTGTAGTCTTTCCATTCACCTCTCAACGATACGGTTATTCCGCTCTTGTCCAGGGTTACTTTCCTTACATCCTTTATGTCCTTTAGGTCTCTTGCCGTAGTACGTGCCTTCTTCTGCATCTTGGCTTGTGTGTCTATGATGCGGTCGGGCATGTCTATATCCCTTAGCTCCTCAAAGAAATCCTCTATCTTGTCGTAGTGGCCGCTCAGGTCTATCTTCTCGGGATAGCCTGCCTTGCTCCTCAACGCCTCGTCCGTTATCTTGTCTACTACCACAACGCGGCATCTTACGCTTGTCCCTGCCTGTTGGAACACTATGTCGGGCAAGTCTACCTCGGCACGCATGGCGGCGTTCTTCTGACCGTCAAACCACTTGTCAAACTTCTTGTCCGTGCTGCCCCTTGGGATGATGGCTACCACGCGTCCGCCCTCGTCCAAGTGTTTGAATGCCTTGTCCAAGTGCGCTATGGCTGTTGCTCCTGCCGTTCCGAACGGTGGGTTCATCACTACAACGTCATGCTTGTTGCCTATGTCGTAGTTCTCGAATGTGGTATTAAGGAACTTTCTGCCTAGGCCGCCTGCCTTCAGCTGAAGTTTCGTGAACAGGCTTTGGCTTGGTTCTATGCTCACCATTTGATTTTCTTTCGGCACATAACGCGCTATCGCTCCGTGTCCGGCACTCGGCTCCAGAGCGGTATCGCCCTCGCCCATGTGTGCCCATTCCACCATCTTGTAGCCTAGCGGTTCGGGGGTGGGGAAGTAATCCACGCCTTCGCGGTTGCGCTTGTTTAGCTTTTGGTTGCTGTAATAGTCCAGCACGGAATCGTCGAACGGGTCACTATCGCCTTGTTTAGGTGCGTCAAACTCCTTGCCGCCGACCCCTTGTTGGTCTATCGGCACCACGCCGCTATGCTCCAGTATACCGTTGGCGAAACTGTCACGCAGGTTTCTCGCCTGACTGCCTAGCGCCAGGTTCTCTGTCGTTGACACCTGATTGTTGAACTTCTCTCCGAACAGCATCATCTCGGAATTCAGCCCCAATATCGGGTATTCGAATATGGCGTTGCTCTTGTTGCCTATACGGTAGGTTCGCCCTTCTATCTGCAGTGCGGTGATTGGGCTTTGCGGCAGTCCTAGCGTTATGCAGACGCGCTGGTGCTTGCCCGTTGTGTCGTGCAGGGAAATGCCTTCCTTGCCGGAAGCCTCCTGTATGACGATGATGTTCTTTCCGCTGTTGTCGTCGTTGAAGGTGTCTACGGCTTTCTCTTTTGCCGTCTTGCTTTCCTTGCCGCTGAAGAAGAGTACGTTGTCCTTGCCGAACACCTTGGCTATCTGCTCGCGCGGCATACTGTAGTCCAGCGTCTTCTCCCACTGCAGCAATTCTGCATGGCTCTGTCTGAAGGCGTTTACTTCTGCTATATACGCATCCCGTTCCTTGCCGGGTCTCATATGGGATATTTCCTCGTTAGCCACTTCCAGCATGTATGCGAACGGTGCCTTTATCGGTGCCTTGGTTTCCACTCTTCTGTGGAACACTACTATCTTGCGCCCTGCTGCAAGGTGGTCTTTCATCCTTTGGATTATGTTTGCCACCTTCATTGTTTCAAACAGGGCACTGCCGTAGTTGTAGTCGCCTATGGTCTTGTGGTATGCACTGCCTAGGTAACGGCCTCTTACGGCTTCCTGCACGGCTTGGTTGAACTCTTCTGCATGGCCGGGCGATACGGTAGGGAAGTCTCTTGAATAGTCATACGGACTGTCTATTATCCTTCCGCTCATTGTGCCTAGCGTATGCTGCAGATAGTCGGAGAATGCCACTTCCTGCTTTGCCACGGCATCGGGATTGCTCATGCTGTTCTCCAAACGGTGGTAGCGGAATTTGTATGCCGCTCCGAAATGGTCTAGGTAGAAGCGTGTCCTGCCGTCCATTCCGTCTTCGCCCCGTTCCGGATATTTGAAGATATAGCCCTCTGCGTAGTCCAGGTTCTCGCGCGTATTGAACGGTGTGGCGGAGAGGAACACGGTCTTGGTGTTCTTCCATGTCTGCGTGGCTTGCTCCCTTAGCTTCGGCTCCACATTCTTGTAATAATGCTCCCTTGCTTTGGTGAACTCTTGGTAGGCCTTGCCTATCTTGGGGAACGCCGCTGCGTCTGCCGGGGCAAAGCTGTTTATCTCCTTGGGCAGCATCTTGAAGGTTGCGTTGTTCACGTCTTTTGGCGTTGCGCTGGGATGGCTACGCTTATACTCCTTCTGTATGCGTTCTATCTCCTTGTTGCGCTCTGCGTCAAACTTGTTTGCGGCTTGGCGCATTTTCTGATAGTCCTTGTTTATCTCCTGAAGTCTGAGGAAGCAGTGGCTCTCGTCGCGGTTGGTCAGCATATAGTGCTGCATGCTCCTTGCCGTTTCCGCTCCCTTCTTGTTCTCCATGATACGGTGGCTCTCGTCGTATATCACGGCATCCCACTCGGTTTCCAGCAGTTTCTTGTTCAGTCCGAAGTTGGCAAAGGTGGTTATCACCATTCCGTCACCGCTTTCCGTTGTGGCGGTCGTACCCCTTTCTTTTGCCCAGTCGTCCAGGCTGCGTATCTCCATGTTCAGGTTCTTGCCGTCCTTTATCCAGTCGGTTACTTTCTTCTGGCTTGGGGTGACGATTAGTATCCTGCCCTTGCCTTGTTTCTGCAGACGCTTGGCTATGCCTAGTCCGGTATACGTCTTGCCGGTTCCCGTGCCGTTGGTGAACATGTAGCCCTTGCCGTAGGCGTGCTCCCGGTCGGTATGCTCCTCTCCGAAGAATTGTGTCTCGGCTCTCAGCACGTCGTCTTGCTGTTGCGGCAAGAGGAAGGGCAAGGTTTCTTCTATATTCTTTCTGTCGCCTACCTTTACCTCTATCGGCTCTGCGTCTACTTGCATCTGGTATTTGCCGCCCAGCTCCTCGCCCAGTTTCTTTCTCAACTGGGCATGGCCGTAGATGGAACACCATTCTGCTATGGTATGTGTCTCTCCGTCCATCGGCATCTTGGAGTTCCACATTTCTTCGATGAAGTCGTCTATGTCCTTGTCGGAGAAGCCTATGGCTTTCATCTCGTCATAGATTCCCTCGCGGATGCTGCCCATCCAGTCTTTTATCTTGTATATGCCTTGGTCTATGAGCGACATGCCGTAACGCTTCACGGCTTTCATCAGCTCCGGCACATACTCTATTTGACGTGAGTTCAGACCGACCAGACTTATGCTTGCCTCGCCCCGTCCGCGCTTCATCATTTCTGCCAATGCGGCTTTCAGTCCGGCCTTGGCGTCCTTTGCCTCTTGCTTTATCTCTTCGCCTGTGCGATTTCGCCAAGTAGTTCCTTGCTTGGTTGCAGGCTTCCCGCCTCCATTTGTCTTAGTATGTCCGTTGCCGCCTCTACGTCCCTTGTAGTGTCGTAGGGTTGTTCCATTGCCACCATCAGCGCCGCTTCCCGTGCGCTCAGTATCTCCGGAAGGTAGTCCTCCCAATCGGGGTGCGCTTCCTTCACCTTCGCTATTGCCTCGTTCTCCAGCAGGAAGAGCAGGCTGTCCCTCACTATCCTTTCCGCCAGGTAGCTCTCCGGGTACAGCTTCTGCACCTGTTCCTCTATCCAGTTCCCCAGAAGGTCCTCCGCCTTCTCGTCCTGTTCCCATTCCCAGTCCTTCGCCGCTTCCAGTACCGGAAGGAGCCAACTGTGTTCCGTCTGCTGCTCCGCTATTGCCGGGAGCATCCTCATGTCTATTCCTAACATCTTCGTAAATTTTTAAGTATGCTATCTGTTGTGCGAAACCATGGTTGCCGTTAAGGTAATCTATGGCATCTTCTATCAAGTCTCTGTTTTCCTCGGAAGTGGAGGTTCTTATCTCGTCCTCCGTCAGAGGGGCTTTCTCGGCGGTCGCCATGCGCTCCTCTCCGTCCATGTCTTTCCATGGCTTGGCTATCTTCTCCGCTTCTTTCGCTCCTATTTCCTTGGCTATCTCCTTCCTTCTCTGTATCAAGCCCATGCCCTGCGCCTTCAGCTTGTCGTCCAGGCGTTGCTTTAGCTCGTCACGCGTGCGCTTTATCTCTGATTGGTCGCCGGACTTCTTCGCTTCCTCGTATGCCTTGCGTGCTGCCGACACTTTCTCTTCGTGGTAGGCTAGCGCTGCTGCTTCTATCGGGGTCTTTCCCTTCGGGAGAGTGTCTTTCTTTCCGCCTTCTATTTCTCTTGGATCAACTCCTTTCGCCCAATCTGCCAGCACCTTGTCGGCTACTTCTTCGGCAGTGGTGAAGTGGATATGCAGCATATCGGCTACGCCCTTCCAGTATCTCTGCAGGGCTTCCTTGACCTTGCCGATGAATCCTTGTGCCTTGGCGCTTTCCGTAACGGTCTTGCCTTCCTTGGCTGCTAGTTCACGGACTACGG
>CAVFRG010000083.1:0-7345 GCA_963624905.1 Oscillospiraceae bacterium | reverse complement strand
AGTGTTGCAAGGGTGCGTCATACTCGTCGATGAGAATGGCCACCTGCTGCCCTGACTTCTTATATGCTGTCGTGATGATGCCGTCGAAGCGGTCGGCAAGCTGGGCAGTAGCGTCAGGGGTGATGTCATACTGCTCTTCGTATTGACGAAAACGGATGTTCAGATAGGAGCGTACTGTCTCGGCATTAGCCCCACCACGGCTCATGTCAAGACGGATGACGGGACGGCATATCCAGTTCTTCTCCAAATCAACGATCTTCAGTCCTTCGAAGAGTTCTTTCTTACCCTCGAAATAGGCTTGGAGCGTATCCACGAGTACCGACTTGCCAAAGCGGCGCGGGCGGCTCAGGTAATTGTACGTCTTTTCACTGTTAACAAGTTTCCAAACCAAGTCGGACTTGTCAACATACACGTAATTCTCTTTCCTTATTTTTTTGAAGGATTGGATACCTACGGGCAGCCTTCTCTCGTTCGTTTCTTCCATCATAGTTGCGGCTTTACGGCTTTTATTTTGCAAATATACGACTTTAATTTAATTTTGCGTCTATTTCCAAAAACTAATTCACAAAATTCTGTCAAGTGCTTGGATATACAAGAGATGCTTCATCTCATGGCCACCCCACACCGTATCCCCCGCATACTCGAAACCCAATCTATGGTAAAGCTTCTCCGCCTTGGGGTTGCCCTTGTCCACCAACAATCCCACCGCAGGAATACCCATGTCCCTGCCGCGCCCAATGGCAGCCTTGAGCAAACGGGTAGCGATGCCCATACCCCGAAAGTTCTTGTCCACGCATAGGCTGTCAACGTAATACTCGCCTGCCGCCGTCTCGTCATCCATACCCGAGTAGTCGATGCCGAACGCCTGTCTTGCCGCCTCCACAAAGCGCCGGCGCAGGGTATGCAGCATACCTCCGTCGTATGCCACACAGATGCCGGAAACCGAACTGTCTGAGGCAATCGCTACCAACGTGTTGCGGTAACTGTACTGGCTGTCTTCCATTTCCACCAGCATTGTCATCATACGATGGAAATCGGCAAGCGTATGGTGCGCTCCCGCAAAGTTCTGGCAACATTCGTGGTTCATCGCTTCCATGATGAGCGATGCTATCTGCGGAGCCATACCAGGCTCGGCACATTCTATCTTTATATCCATATATTCTCCCATTTATGTTTGAGGAAATTCCGCCTACAAAGATAACGCAAATAGAAATCAAAACAAAAAAAATAAGAACCTTTCCCTTCGTTACTCGTTTTTTTACAGTATCTTTGCAGTAAAATTGCAAAAGAAACATTCATGAACCGTACAATCAACGAATTTGAGGTAATGGCCCCTGTCGGCTCGCGCGAGTCGCTGGCTGCTGCAATCCAGGCAGGTGCCGACTCAGTGTACTTCGGCATTGGGAAGCTGAACATGCGCTCGCACTCGGCCAACCATTTCACCATACAAGACCTGCGCGAGATAGCCGCCACCTGCAATGCGCACGGCATCAAGACCTACCTCACGGTAAACACCATTATCTACGACGAGGATGTCGCCACCATGCACGAGATTATCGATGCTGCCAAAGAAGCAGGCATCTCTGCCGTCATAGCCAGCGATGTAGCCGTGATGGCCTACTGCGGCGAAGTGGGCATGGAGGTTCACCTCTCCACCCAGTTGAACATTTCCAACACCGAGGCCCTGAAGTTCTATGCCCGCTTTGCCGATGTGTCGGTATTGGCCCGCGAACTGAACATGGACCAGGTAAAACACATCCATGAGGAGATAGAACGTCAGGACATCCGCGGCCCCAAAGGCCAGCAGATACGCATAGAGATGTTCTGCCACGGAGCCCTCTGCATGGCTGTATCGGGCAAGTGCTACATGAGTCTGGCCAATGCCAACCGCTCTGCCAACCGCGGCGAGTGTGTACAGATATGCCGCCGCAGCTACACCGTTACCGACAACGAGACGGGCAACCAACTGGAGATAGACAACAAGTACGTGATGAGCCCCAAGGACCTGAAGACCGTCCGGTTCATAGACCGCATGATGGATGCCGGTGTGAGGGTATTCAAGATAGAGGGGCGTGCCCGTGGCCCTGAATATGTATACACAGTAGTGAAATGTTACAAGGAAGCTATTGCCGCCGTACTCGACGGAACCTTCACTGAGGAGAAGAAGGACGCCTGGGACGAAAAGCTGGCCGCCGTCTTCAACCGTGGGTTCTGGGACGGATACTACCAGGGGCAGACGCTCGGCGAATGGAACAAGCACTACGGTTCGGTGGCCACGGAGAAGAAAGTACTCGTGGGCAAGGTTGTGAAGTATTTCTCCAAGCTCGGCGTGGCGGAAATTGCCGTCGAGGCATCAGAGATAAAACAGGGCGAGAAACTGCTCATTACCGGCAACACCACAGGCGTTATGTACCTGCACGCCGACGAGATACGCTACGAGCGCAAGGCGGTAGACCTGGCAAGGCAGGGATGGAGGGTATCCATAGCCGTACCCGACAAGGTACGTCCCAATGACAAGCTCTTCAAACTGATAACTGTAAAGGAAATAAAGGAAATAAAATAATGGCAACAATCAATGAACTGCAAGATGAAGTGATAGAGGAATTCCAGGACTTCACCGACTGGATGGACAAATACCAGATGCTCATCGACCTGGGCAACGAGCTGGAACCTCTCGACGAGAAATACAAGAACGAGCAGAACCTCATAGACGGATGTCAGAGCCGCGTGTGGCTGCAATGCGACTACGTGGACGGCAGGCTCGTGTTCACAGCCGACAGCGATGCACTTATCGTGAAAGGCATCATCGCACTTCTTATCCGCGTCCTGAGCGGCCATACACCCGGCGAGATAATGGAAGCAGACCTTTATTTCGTGGAGAAGATAGGACTGAAGGACCACCTCAGCCCCACCCGCAGCAACGGACTGCTGGCCATGATCAAGCAGATACGGATGTACGCCCTGGCCTACAAGACCAAGGAAGAAAAATAAGGCTATGCGCAAACTCAGGACAATAGAGATGAACCGCCTCTCCCTGGAAGAATTCAAGGAAGCGGAAAAACTGCCCCTGACGGTGGTTCTCGACGACGTGCGCTCCCTGTACAATGTGGGAAGCGTGTTCCGGTCGTGCGATGCCTTCCGCGTAGAGGCGGTATACCTGTGCGGCATCACTGCCACCCCACCCCATCCGGAAATACACAAGACAGCTCTTGGCGGTGAGGACAGCGTAGACTGGAAATACTTCGCCACCACAGAGGAAGCGGTGGAGGAGCTGCACCGCAACGGCAGGTTCGTATACAGCATAGAGCAGGTGGAAGGCTCTACCAAACTGCAGAACCTGCCCGAAGCCCACAACAAGCTCTTCGGCAAAAAGAATCCCTCCGAAGAGCAAGAGGATTCTTCACCCTCCCATCATCCCTCTTCCCTCCCAAAAGGCTATGCCGTCATCTTCGGCAATGAGGTGAAAGGCGTGAAACAGAATGTGGTGGACATGAGCGACGGATGCCTGGAAATACCGCAGTTCGGAACCAAGCACTCGCTGAACGTCAGTGTCACGGCCGGCATCGTAATCTGGGAATTTGCCCGACTGCTCAAGCTGTAAAACCACCACAGTCCTCTACTCCAGAAATCAAGAAACCTAACAACCTCGAGAAATATGAAACAGACAGTACAGATAAGATGCAAGAACAACGGCAGCAAACTGACCGTCGAGACAGGCAGCACGCTTTATGACATCTACCGCACTGCGGGACTGCAAATGGAGTACGGTCCCATATCGTGCAAGGTAAACAACAAGGTAGAGGGACTGCGTTACCGTGTATACAACAACAAGGACGTGGAGTTTCTCGACATGACCTCCTCATCCGGTTCACGCGCCTACACCCGCACGCTCTTCTTCGTGCTCTGCAAAGCAGTGGAAGACCTCTATCCCGCCACAGACGTAATAATAGACATCCCCGTGTCGAACGGTTTCTATGTGGACGTACGCCTGGGGCGCGAGCTGACCGACGAGGATGTGAGCGCCATCCGCAGCCGCATGCAAGACATCGTGAATGCCCAGATGCCGATACGCCGCTACATGGTGCCCACGAAGGATGCCATAGCCCTCTTCGAGGAGAAGGGTGATGTAGAGAAGGTGAAGTTGTTGAAGACATCCGGGGACATCTACACCACTTATTACAAGATAGGGGAATATGTAGATTACTATTACGGCACCCTGCTTACCAATACCTCACAGCTCTATCTCTTCGGACTGGAGAAATACTATGACGGCATGCTGCTGCGCATCCCGTCACGCAAGAATCCGTCCATGCTGGGTGAACTGACCCAACAGGACAAGATGTTCGAGATATTCCGCGAACAGCACCGCTGGCAAGGCATCCTCGGAGTACGTACCGTAGGCGACTTCAACGAGGCCATCAGTGCCGGACACACCACCGACCTCATCAACGTAAGCGAGGCCCTGCAGGAGAAGAAGATCATACAGATAGCCGAAGAGATAGCACAGCGACAAGGCGTCAAGCTGGTGTTGCTGGCCGGTCCGTCGTCTTCGGGAAAGACAACATCCTGCAAGCGGCTCTCTATCCAACTGGCCGTCAACGGACTGAAACCGCTCCAGATTTCACTCGACGACTACTTTGTGGACCGGGAGCGCACACCGAAAGACGAGAACGGAGAATACGACTACGAGAGCATCTATGCCCTCGACCTACAACTCATCAACGAACAGTTTAATGCCCTTTTCCGCGGCGAGGAAGTGGAACTGCCCAAGTACGACTTCCAGACGGGTAAAAGCAAGAAAAGCGGCAAACGCCTGAAGATGCAACCCAACAACGTGCTGGTGGTAGAGGGCATCCATGCCCTGAACCCGGAACTGACGTCACAGATACCCAATGAACAGATATTCAGGGTATATGCATCTGCACTCACCACCATCCTGCTGGACAACCACAACTATATCCCCACCACAGACAACCGTATGCTGCGGCGCATCATACGCGACTACAAGTACAGGGGCGTTTCGGCCCAGGAAACCATACGCCGCTGGCCATCGGTAAGGGCAGGCGAGAACAAGTGGATATTCCCCTTCCAGGAAAATGCAGACGCCATGCTCAACACGGCCATGCTCTACGAGCTGGCTGTAATAAAGGCGCAGGCCGAGCCTCTGCTGCAGCAGGTGCCGGAGAACTGCGAAGAACATGCCGAGGCTTACCGCCTGCTGAAATTTCTGAGATACTTCAAGGGTATACCGTACAACAACCTGCCGCCCACCTCGTTGCTGAGGGAATTCTTAGGCGGCAGCTCGTTCCAGTATTAATCCACTCGCCTTTCGGAAATACGGAAAGACTATTCACACCTTGCTGCCGTAGCACAGATCGCCGGCATCGCCGAAGCCCGGTACAATGTACTTGTGCTCGTTCAGGCCCTCGTCTACGGCAGCACACCAGATAGTGGTCCTGTCACCGGGGAAGGTGCTCTTGATATGCTCTATGCCTTCTGGCGCAGCCAGCACACAGGCCACATGGATATGTTTCGGGGTTCCCTTGGTAAGGATGGCCTTCAGCCCCATCTCCATACTGATGCCGGTGGCAAGCATGGGGTCGGCTATGATGAGCGTCTTGCCTTCCACCTCTGGCGTGGCCAGGTATTCGATGTGCACCCCTACCTCGGTATGTGACTCGTCGGTATATTCCCTGTAGGCACTCACAAAAGCATTGCCCGAGTGGTCGAACACATTGAGGAATCCCTCGTGAAAAGGAAGTCCGGCACGGAAAATGGTACCGATAACAACACGGTCGGTAGGCAGATTGACACTTGCCACGCCCAACGGCGTAGTGACCTTCTGCGCCTCATAGTCGAGCGTCTTCGAAATCTCAAAGGCTTCGTACTCGCCGATGCGCTTGATGTTGTTACGGAAAAGAAGGCGGTTCTTCTGATACTCACAGTCGCGCATCTCGGCCAGGTATCTGTTAATAATGGAGTTCTGATCGCTTAGGTTTACAATGTTCATAGTAGTAAAGTTTTATGCAAAGTTAATGCAAAAAAGGAAAACATGCAAAAGATTCCGCCCGTTTTTGAAGTTTTAAGGCGAAAAGCATAGCTTTGCACACAAAAAGACGTACTTTTGCAGACAAAAACTCGTATACACAAATAAGGGGATAAAAAGCATGGGAAGAAAGAAGAAGAATACAAACGTAACGGGCCAGTTGGCAGGAGCTGTTATTGTCCTCATCGTAGCTTGTTGCTGGTTTGGCCTGCGCAAGGCATCATCACCCGCCAATGCCCGTGAAGCGGCAAAGACGGAAGTGACCAACACCACGGAGGAAGACGAAAGCTGTCAAGAAACCGGCAACGTCAAGGAGGCAGCATCGGCAGACAGTGCTTACGAGATACCGCGCAACGTAAGCATGAAGGCCCCCGAGCAGATGCTGGTACGCTACGCCTATACCACCTCATATAATAAGGACACACGCTGTCCCAACTGGGTAGCATGGGCACTGACGGCAGCACACACCGACGGCGAGTATGCCAGAGGCGGGCACAAGTTTCTGGAAGACACCGACGTGCCCGAGCCAAGGGCGGCCTACTACGACATACGCGAAAGCGAATGCGGCTACCAGCGCGGGCACATGTGCCCTGCCGCCGACAACAAATGGGCATACAAGGCACAGAAGGACGCCTTCCTTATGACCAACATCTGCCCGCAGAACGGCAACCTGAACCAGCGCGACTGGAAATACCTCGAGGAGGCTTGCCGCGACTGGGCCATCAAGTACGGGAAGATATACATCGTGGCAGGTCCTGTGTTCCGCAGCAAGTCTTACCGTACGGTAGGCGAGCACCGTGTTGCCGTACCCGATGCCTTCTTTAAGGTAGTGATGACCTTAGGCAAAGACAACCGCCAGCCCAAAGCCATCGGGTTCATGTACGAAAACCAGTCGGGGCACCGCAAGATGCAGGAATACGCCTGCACTGTGGATGAAGTGGAAAAGACTACAGGGCTCGATTTCTTTTACCAACTCGACGACTCGGTGGAGGACAAGATAGAGGCACAGTGCAATCTTTCGGCATGGTAACCTGGGGAAAAGACAATTGCAAAGTCTATATGCCAAAAAGACAAGCACAGAAGCGCCATTTAGTTTTCTTTAACCTAAAAAGAACTTAAAAGAGCCGAAATGCGGTAAGGAAACTTTGCCGTAAAACATATTTTTCGTAACTTTGCGGCGATTTAGAACGAGTAATTTTCAACTTAAATACATTTAAACAAAATGGCAAAGTTAGATTTAACAAAGTATGGTATTACAGGTGCTACTGTAATCGCTCACAATCCTTCTTACGAGCAGTT
>CAVFRG010000082.1:0-7361 GCA_963624905.1 Oscillospiraceae bacterium | reverse complement strand
TAGACGCGCACGTTTCAGGTGCGTGTGTTTCACAACGTGCAGGTTCGAGTCCTGTCTTGGGCACGGAAATTCAAAATTTCTTGAATGTTGGAGAGGTGGCGGAATTGGTAGACGCGCTACTTTGAGGGGGTAGTGACAATTGTGTCGTGGGAGTTCGAGTCTCCTCCTCTTCACCATTTATTTCTTGTTGCGGAAATAGCTCAGTTGGTAGAGCACGACCTTGCCAAGGTCGGGGTCGCGGGTTCGAGTCCCGTTTTCCGCTCTTTTTTTTTATTTCTTCTTTTTTTTGAGAAACATACGTATTTTATGAATTTATATTTAAGATATTTCGATAGCGAAGCTTTTGTATCCTCAGCCGATGAAGCCATAGATTTTTTAAGAAGTATTCCGGAGATAAACGTTGACAGCGCTCTTGTTGCTGATCTGAGAAGTTATGCTGAAGGTAATATCTGCTATCCCAAACGCTATAAGGTACGCCCCCGTGTCTATTTTATTGTGATAAAGACCACAGCCTCCTGTATGCAGGATTTCAAGGAGAAAAAGGCTGTACGCCAAGGCGCACAACCGGTGGCAGCCGAGGCTCAGGACCGTGCCAATATGCCTAATTACAACGAGAAGAATCCTGGATGGTATGAGGCTTCGCTCGATTTCAAACGTGTGGTTCTCGTTCCAGCTACCGGCAAGCACGAATACCGTGATACTCATTTTGTAGCCAATCTTAAGGCCAATTCGCCGCAAGACTGTTACAACCGTCTCTTGGACCATCTGCGCGAACGGGTAGACGCCCGTAGCCAGTTCCCTTCCATCAAGGGTAAGAATTTTCAGTGTCGTTATCTGGGCAGATGGAAGTAAAAATACAGAAAGGAGAGTGCCGTTATGAATAAGGTGATGCTGATAGGCAATGTGGGCAAAGATCCCGATGTACATTATTATGATGCTGACCAGGCCGTGGCACAGGTGAGTCTGGCAACGACCGAAAAGGGTTATGTGCTGGCTAATGGTACCCAGGTTCCCGACCATACTGATTGGCATAGCCTTGTGTTCTACCGCAGTCTGGCCAAGATCGTGGAGAAATATGTACACAAGGGCGACAAGCTCTATGTGGAAGGAAAAATACGTTATCGCTATTATGACGACAAGCAGGGCAAGCGCCGTTTTGTTACCGAGATATATGTGGACAATATGGAGATGCTTACCCCACGCCCAGCATCAGGCGTTGTGCCGTCAGCCAAACCTATAGCTCCTGCTGGCATGTCGCCACAGGGTGGGGCAACGTCAGCAACTGCCGCAGATGCCTCGCAGGGGCACAGTGAAGACCAGCTTCCTTTTTAGTGGCTGCTCTGCAAATTATTAAAAGACAAGACATTGGATATATCGACCATAACCGAAGCCTTTGGCGATGTGGCTGTTCAGTTGCCGTCGCAAGGTATTGTATTGGCTGCCATTTTGGCATTGGGGCTAATATGCATCTCTGCTTTTGCCAGTGGTTCCGAAATCGCATTCTTCAGTCTCTCTCCGGCTGATGTCTCAGAACTGGATGAGGAGAGGGATGCAAGTGACAAGAAAATAAAGATGCTCCGTGACGATTCAGAGCGTACGTTGGCTACCATCTTGATAACCAACAATTTTGTCAATGTAATGATTGTGATGCTCACGAGTCGTATCTTTGTGGGTATTGTCCATTTCGGTCCCAAAGCCTATTGGCTTCAGTTTCTCAGCACTACCGTACTGCTCACCTTCCTCTTGCTCCTGTTTGGCGAAATCATGCCCAAAGTGTATTGCCGCCAGCAGCCCCTGCGTTTCTGCCGTCGTGCAGTGGGCGGCATCCTTTTTGCCCGCCGTTTGTTCTGGCCCATAGAGACGGTGCTGCTGAAAAGCGGTATGCTGGCTGAAAAACTGGTGAAGAAGGAGAACCACATGCTGAGTGTGGACGATCTGGAGCAGGCTCTGGAACTGACAGACAAGGATGACATCAAGAACGAGCAGAGCATGCTGAAGGGCATCATCCGTTTTGGCGACGAGACAGCCAAGGAGGTGATGACCAGCAGACAGAACATCGTTGACCTTGACATCAGGAGCAATTATGCAGATGTGCTGAAGTGCATCGTGGACAACAACTACAGCCGTATCCCGGTCTATCAGGACAGTACGGACAATATCCGCGGCATACTCTACATCAAAGACCTCTTGCCTCATCTGGGCAAGCCTTCCACCTTCCGCTGGCAGAGCTTGATACGCCCGCCGTATTTTGTGCCGGAGACGAAGAAGATAGATGACCTGCTGCGCGAGTTCCAGGAGAACAAGGTGCATATCGCCATCGTTGTCGACGAGTTTGGCGGCACTTGCGGCATCGTTACCCTTGAGGATATCCTTGAGGAAATAGTGGGCGAGATAAACGATGAGTATGATGAGGAGGAGAAGTTCTATTCCAAGCTCAACTACAACACCTTCGTGTTCGAAGGTAAGACATTGCTCACCGACTTTTGCAAGATACTCAACATCGATGACGAAGAGTTTGCCGAGGTGGAAGGCGATGCCGACACACTGGCCGGTTTGCTGCTGGAGATAAAGGGTGACTTCCCCAGCATCCACGAAAAGATAGACTATCTCAACTATACCTTTGAGATTATGCAGATAGAAGAACGTCGCATCAGCAAAATCAAGGTAACTGTTCACCCTCAACCTAAAGAAAAGGAGTAGGCAAATATACATGGCACTTGTCAATATCCGTGAGGTCTATCCCGGCGTGCGTCTGGCACTTTGGCAGCTTGACGAACGGGCAGAAGACTTCTACCGTCAATTTCCCGAAACGGAATGTTATCGTCAGACGTTGGACGCACAGTACAAGAATGAAGGGCGGAAGCTGGAGTTTCTTGCCGTGCGTGCCTTGTTGACTTCTATGGGCATAGCCGGCGAGATAGGTCATAATACAGCAGGAAAGCCTTTGCTGAAAGGCTGGCACATCAGCATCTCGCATACCCGTGGCTTTGTGGCGGTCATCCTTTCGCGCAAGCATGAAGTGGCGGTAGATATCGAGTATCTCAGCGATAGGGTAGACCGCATCGCCTCCAAGTTCTTGCGTCGCGATGAGCAGGCTACCGATACCTTGCAGCGCCTTGTACACTGGTGCTGCAAGGAAACATTGTACAAGCTCTTTTCCGAGCAAGACCTCCAGTATGGACAGATGCGCGTGAAACCGTTCAGTGTAGATGCCGACTGGTATTGCGTGGTAGAGAACCTGCGTACATTGCAGTGTGTCAATGTCGACTTTGAACTGACCACCGAGTTTGTGCTTACCTATACCCAGTTGCCATGACGTTCTCACGCACACTGTTCCCCCTTTTGTTTTCATTCTTCTTTTTCTTAGTTTCTCCTGCCGGTGCACAGTGGCACGTGGTGAGGGAGAACGCGCAGAAGTCATTCCCCCGTACCATACCTGCCGGCAACTATAGTGGTATTACCCGACTGCACGATGATGTCTATGCCGTGGTAAGCGACAAGTCGGACAGTGCCCTTTATTTCCGCTTCCGTATACAGGTAGACTCGCTCACGGGTGATGTGAAGCTGGCTGAATGTCTCGGTCCTTCGGTGCGGATTGCTGAGGGAAGCCTTGACCACGAGGCGGTGGCGCTGGTGCGTGACTCGTTGCTCGTGGTAGCCAGTGAGTCATTGTTCCGTTTCGCTGCTTATCCTATAGGCAATGGCACAGCTGGTGTGCTGGTCTCGCAGTCCTTCGCCTCTCTGCCTGTCACGTCGCCGTTTGCTACGTTTGTTCCCTTTCCCGCAACCTGTTTTTATCCCAACTATGGTTATGAGTCATTGACCTACGATGCCCTTAGGGACTGCCTGTGGACGGTGTCGGAGAGTACCATGCCTATGGACGGGCAGGCTGCCACGCCCAGTAACGGTGGGGCAAACGTCCTGCGCCTTTTCGCTTTCCGTCCTGAATGTTTGCGGAAAGACAAGCCGGCATCGGACACGGTATGCGTTGCCTCGTATGTATACAGGATGGATCCTCCCTCTACCACACGCAAGGCACGGGTATACGCCATGGGGGTAAGCGAACTGTGTACACTGCCCGATGGGCGTCTACTTGTGCTGGAGCGTGAGGCTTTTGTGCCCAAAAAGAAGATAGGGGCTTTCTGCCATTGCAAGTTGTTCGTGGTAGACCCTGCCGTTTCGGCTCTGGTTCCGTTGTCATCCCCCTTGTCGCCGGATGTTCCCTGTATGCAGAAGACATTATTGACGGAATGGCGGACAAGTCTGACGCTCTTGGGGCGTTCTTTTGCCAATTACGAGGGCATGTGCCTTGGATCATGCCTCAAGGACGGTTCGCAGGTGCTTTTGCTCGTTTCCGATTCGCAGGACCGGTATGGCGGCGTGTTGCGCGACTGGATAAAGAGTATCGTCATAGCACCGTGACAAAAGAAATGGGGCACCGTCAGAATCTCTCTGCCGATGCCCCCTCATTTTTTGTTTCTCTCTAAATTGTGTTTTTATCGATATAGTATGGTTGTAGTGATGTTCCGTTGATTATCTGCGTCCGAACGAACCGCCTCCGCTGCTGTGGCCGCCACCGTGGTTGCCTCCGCCGAAGCTCCCGCCTCCACCGAAGCTTCCACCACGATTTCCACCTCCGAACGAACCACCTGTGCTTGAACCGCCACGGCTGCCGAACGAGCCTCCGCCGAAGCTTTGTGTGCTGCGGTTGGTACCACCGAATGACGGACTGCTGTTACGGTTGGAGTTGCCGAACGATGAACTGCTACCGCCGTTACTGCGGTTTCCGAACGAGCGGTTGGGTATGTTTTGTGTGTTTGAGTTGCCAAACGACTGGCTGTTCGGACGCTGCATGTTGCCGAATGATTGGCGGGAGTTGTTCTGTCCCGGTCTGGTGACGGTAGTACGCGTACTGCTTTGGCGTTGCATGTTGCCGAACGACTGTCCTCTGCCAAAGTCACCGCGGTTGAATCCGTCTCTCATGCCTGGTCTTCCCTCTCCGGGTCTCGGACCTCCGAAGTCACGTCCGTGATACCAGCTTCTGCCGCCGTTCATGTGCCAGCTGTGCGCTCCGTGGTACACGCCATAAAAAGCGGGGCGTCCGAAGAAGAAGTAGTCGCGGCGCGGGTATCTGGCGTAGATGCCGAAGTGCCAGTAACCTCCGTCCCAGTAGAGCGGGCGGTAGAAATAGCTGGCGTTGACGAAGGAGCGGTACTGCCAGTCCAAGAGGATGTAGCTCAGATCCAGATTGCGCTGCCTCCAGTATGTGCCGTACAGGTCATCATAGGTGTCGATGCCCATCAGATAGTCGAGATTCACCTCGTATGCTGCTTCGTATTGCTCGTTGGTAAGGTTAAGCTCGTAAGCCATCTTGTCTGTCAGAAAGAGGGCTTGCTGGCGAGCCTGTTCGTAGCTCATGGCCGATGCGGTAGTCACTGTTATTGTCAACAGGGTTACCAATGCTATTATAAACTTCTTCATAGTCGTATCGTTTTATAGGTTGTCAATTCGTTTTCTTTCACGGTGCAAAGATAGGACAAAATATAGTGCACCGAAAAGGATTTTCCCTAAACGGGCGGGGGAATTTCCCTAAACCCCTCGGGGAGTCTGCTAATCGCCCTATAATCTGTGCTTCGTGGGTTAGTAATCGTAAAAAATAAGTTGGTAGAGTTTTTCTTATCAAGAACACGCCTGTACCTATTCAGCGATAATTACAGCCGAAAAAGCCTTTTTGTGACAGGATGCACCAGACAAGTATGCCATTTGGTATGGACAACTCTATGAGTTAGGCAGCGTAAGTATGCTACTTTACACCATTAGCCAAGGGGCTGAACCGTTGTCACACTTTGTCACAGACTGTCACATTTTCATTTTGTGACAAAAACATATTTAAGTATCAGTATAATAAATAGTTAGGTTGTCACAAAACTGTGACAAAGTTGTGATACGTGAGGTTTCTTTTGTCACATATTTGTGATAACCTAATTACTTATATATCAGTATATTATATATCGTTTTATCACAAAAAAATAAATGTGACAGTTTGTGACAAAAGCGTGTTTATGGGGATGCAGCGAGGACGCTGCACCTCCTACAAGCTTACTTGAGATAGGAGGTACAGCGCCCTCGCTGTACCCAATAAGTGAAAATTGCCAAATCTGAAACTCTAACAAGTATACTGCTTATGTCGCAAGCTGTCCCAAACTGTCTCATCTCAGAAGTGGGACAAAAGTAAGTATAAACTCCAATAAAACAAGTAGTTAGCTGTCCCAAAAGTGGGACAAAACATCTGTCCCAAAATATTTTACTGTCCCAGTCTGGGACAACTTAACTATCTAATAATTAATATATTATATATGATTTTGTCCCAAAAAATAAAATGGGACACTTTGGGACAAACCGAGACAAAACACGAAGAAAAACAACTGCGCCAGCTCAATGCATTACACTGGTCTGGCACACTATCTAAAGGAACTATTCAGCGACAGTTACATTCTCGCCATCAGTTGTGCAACGAGACTATACCTTGACTTTACCTGATTTCACCTCATTGACTGATGTCTTTCTGTATCATGTTGTGAAAGCGCAAATTCATGTGTGTGTTAACGTTATCGTCTTGGTGCTTTCTTACTTTATGGTGGCAACGTTGCAGCAGCCGTGAACTTGCGCTTTTTGCACGGATATGTTTGGCTGTATCAAATAAATAGCGTATCTTTGTCGGCAGTTCCTATAACTGCAAGAAGACAGACGCATAATGATAAGGGTGAAAGAATGATGGATATATACAAGAAGAAATTGAAGTTTCGGGATTTCCCGACACGATATAGTGGAGATTTGTTTTATGTTGAAAAAGAGTATGATGAAAAGTTGAATCTTTTCGTCATCAACCATCTAGCGGACATACAAGATTTGTTCGGAAAGAAATCAATTTTCTTCAATTACATTCCTTTTCTCATTCCGAAAAACAGGAATGCTATCCTCTATCATTATCCTGCGATGGACAGCGAACAACTGAATATTTCAGCAACATCCGATTTGCTCTTGTCTTTTCTTGTCGATGAAAAGCAATGCGAGAAATTTTGTTCAAGCATACTGGAGCTAGACCATGTAAAAGATACAGACGATGATTATGGCATCAGCTTTCATGTGCTTCTGCAACACCGGGAAGCCCTGCTCCTTTGTGTTGTTCTGGCATCGCAAGGATACTAAGTGTGACGGTGTAAGAACCCCTTTGTGACGATGTAAGAAAGCCGTCTCATGTAGTTGTTGGCAATTGCCGTGATTATTGTTGGCAATTGCCGTGAATGTGGATGGCAATTGCCGTGATTGTGGATGGCAATTGCCGTGATTGTGGATGGCAA
>CAVFRG010000081.1:0-7375 GCA_963624905.1 Oscillospiraceae bacterium | reverse complement strand
ATATTATATATAATAGGAGGGCGAAAAATGGGGGTACCTCGAAAAAATAACTGAGATACTGAGATTTGAGATTTCAGACAAAAAGTCAATCAATTGAAATTATTTAATTCTCTAAAAAGCAATGAGTTATAAAATTTTTACAAGACTTCCCCAGTGATGCCGAAGCCCGGCAGGGGGTACAGAAATCGTATAAATTTCCCTCTCAAAGGCATCAAAAAACATGCAGAAAGTACTCATTTCGATGGAAATACCCGCACTTTCCGCTCATCTCACCGACACAAAAATTATGTGCTCGGACAACAAATATTACGAGTTTTGCGGCAAAATGGGCCGCTTGATTGGCCTTTCGGGTATCGATAAGGCACAAAAAATCACTTCCCCAGTTGGGAAAAAATATTTTCCCAACTAGGGAGTGTTTCAGTTCATTTCCTGTTCGGCAATATTTCCTCGTACAGTCCGTCGACAATGGAGTCGGCGAGCGAGATGTTCGGCACCATGATGGTTTCGCATTTGAGGTATTCGCACGCCTTGATGAATATCTCGGCAGCGGGAGCTATGACGTCGGCACGGTCGTCTTTCAGCCCGAACGACAGGATGCGTTCCTCTATGCTCAGCGGACTGAGCATGCTGTAGAGGCGTTTCAGTTCGTCATAGCTCAGCAGCTTGCTGTTCTTGCCGTGAATGGCCAGCTTGTTGAGCTTGTTGATGTTGCCGCCCGACCCTATGATGCGTATGTCGCCGTACAGTTCGGCGTAGCGCGTGAGGTTGTCACGGAAGAGCTTCTCGGTATCCGGAGCCACCTTGCCGCTCAGCAGGCGCAGCGTGCCCATGTTGTACGAATGGCTTTCGGCCAGCACTCCATCGTGTATGAGACTTACCTCCGTAGAGCCTCCGCCCACATCGATGTAGGCGAAGTTGCCCTCGTTGGAGTCGGTCTTCTCCACCAGGTTGTTGTAGAGCAGCCGTGCCTCTTCCTGTCCCTTTATAATTTCGAGTTTTATGCCCGTCTCCTTTTCTATCCTCTTCAGTACCTTCTTGCCGTTTTCGGCATCGCGCATGGCCGATGTGGCACAGGCACGGAAAGCCTCTACGCGGTTCAGTTTCATAAACTGCTTGAAGCCTTTCATCATGTGGAGCATCATCTTCTCGCGTTCCTTCGACACCTTGCCCAGGGTAAACACGTCCTTGCCCAGTCGGAGGGGGATGCGTATGAACATGATTTTCTTGATGCGCTCGGATGGGTTCTGTGCCTCGTCGTCAAAGCGTTTGATGAGTAGTCTTGCTCCGTTGGAGCCTATGTCTATGGCTGCTAAATTGATGGGTTTCATGTTTCGTTTTGTCTCTTATTCGTTTTCCAAATATGCCTTGTACAGTTCCTCCTGGCTGCGGAAGCGTTCCCCTTCCACCAGCGTGTTGCTTCCCTTGCCATCTACGATGCGTCCGTTGGCAGTATCTCTCATGCCGTACGATACGGTGCGCATGAGGTCGGCCTGCAGGTCTTCGTCGTATACGGGGGTGAGCACCTCTATGCGGTTGAGCAGGTTGCGCGGCATCCAGTCGGCCGAACCGAGGTAGTATCTTGGTTTGCCGCCGTTGCAGAAGATAAGGACGCGCGAGTGTTCCAGATAGCGGTCTATGATGCCCACACACCTGATGTTCTCGCTGTATTTTTGCAGACCGGGCACCAGCGAGCAGTTGCCGCGTATCACGATGTCTATCTTCACGCCCGCCTTCGAGGTCTGGTAGAGTTTTGCCACGATGTCGGTGTCGGTAATGTGGTTTATCTTCATCTTGAGCCATGCCTCCTTGCCCTCTCCGGCATTCTTTATCTCGGTGTCGAGCATGCGCAGTATGCGGCTTTTCATGGAGTTGGGTGACACGAGCAGTTCGTTGAAGCGTACTTGCGAGAACGGCCGGTCTATGAACCCGAACACCTTTGCCACCTCATTCACTATCTTGGGGCGTGCCGTCATCATCATGTAGTCGGTGTATATCTTGGCATTGCCCTCGTGGAAGTTGCCGGTGCCGATGCAGGCTATGTTGCCTTTCTTCGACTCGATGTAGAGCAGCTTGCTGTGTATCTTCAGTCCCTCCACACCGAAGATGACGTTCACGCCCTCTTCCTGCATGCGCTTGCTCCACTTGATGTTGCTCTCTTCGTCAAAGCGTGCCAGCAGTTCGACGACGGCGGTCACCTTCTTGCCGTTGCGGGCGGCGGTGATGAGGGCGTTTACCACCTTCGAGTCCTTGGCCAGGCGGTAGAGTGTGGTCTTGATGCTCTTCACCTCCGGTTTGGTGGCAGCCTCGCGCAGCACGCGTATGTAGCCGTTGAAGCTGTGGTACGGCACGTGTATGAAGCGGTCCTTCTTGCGTATCTGTTCCAGTATGCTCTCGTTGGAAAGGAACTCCGGCTTCATGATGGACGGCCACTTCTCGTACTTCAGTTCCCGGTGTCCGCAGTCGGGGAACGACATGAGGTCTTTGTGGTTCTGGTATCTGCCGCCGGCGAGCGAGGTGTCCAGCTCCTTGGCGTTCAGCCGCTCGCGTATCTTCCTTACCATCTCCCGCGGCATCTCGCCGTCGTACAGCACGCGCACGGCCTCGCCCCGCTTTCGGCTGTCCACGCCCAGGGCTATCTTCTCCATGGTACCGAAGTCGGCATCGTTGTCCATCTCCATCTCCGCGTCTTTTGTAAACTTGAACGAGAAGGCCCTGTACCTGCTCTCCTTGAAGCCGAGGAAGACAAGGGGCAGGCAGAAACGTATCACGTCGTCGAGATACATGATGTTGTCGAATCCGTCGCTCGACGGTATCTTTACCCATCTGCCGTACACCCTGTCTGGCACTTTCACGATGGCGTATTTGCGCTTGTCGCTCCCCGTGTCCCGTTTCTCCACGATGAGGTAGATGCGGTTGTCCTCGAGGGTGGACAGGTCTTTTATCTCCGACAGCCAGATGGGGTTGACGGAGCCGTTGAGCTTGTCGTAGAAGAAGTCGGTAAGGTACTGCTGCTGTTCGGTGTTGAGCTGCGTCTCGGTGAGTAGTTTTATCTTGTGCTGTTCCAGTTCGGCGAACACCCGGTCTACGGCCAGGGTATACTCCTTGGAGTACTTCTCGTTCAACTTGTTGATGGTCTTGAGCGATTTTTTCAGTTGTTGTTCGGCGGCAGCTGTGGGCTTCCTGTCGAGCATACGGTTGAGCGAGGCCACGCGGACACGGAAAAACTCGTCGAGGTTGTTCGAGTAGATGCCGAGGAACGACAGGCGTTCCAGCAACGGCACATATTCTTTTTCGGCTTCCTGCAGAATGCGGTGGTTGAAGTACATCCAGCTCACGTCACGTTCTACGTATGCCTTTTTCATCATTTCTTCTTTGGTCATGGCTGTATTTTTTACTCCAGTTTCGGATTGGGCAATTCCCGCTTGCTTGGTACAGCGAGGGCGCTGTACCTCCTACGGCAGCCAACACTTGGCAGCAAAGGTAATCATAGGAGGTACGGCGCCTCGCCGTACCACTCGGTAAAGACAAAGGCAGTCATAGCAGTTGTCATCTGCCTGTAATTGAATTGTGGACCAACATGGAGGATAAATGCGAAACTTGATTTTTTACGATTATGAAGCAAGGGCGCTGGCCGTCTTTTTGTCCTTCTTGGCTGCAGAGGCCTTCTTGCCAGTCTTTTCTTCTTTCTTGGATGCAGAGGCTTTCTTGTCAGTCTTCTTGTCCTCTTTCTTGTCAGTCTTCTTTTCCTCTTTCTGCGGAGCCTCGATGACGATGTAGTCCGTGTCGCCGTCTATGTAGTGGAGTGCCTTGCGGAACGCCTTGCTGCTTTTGGCGGGCACGATGATGTCATGTAGCTGGTCGCAGTCGTCGAAGGCATGGCGGCTCAACTTGTCGGGGACACCGGCAAAGGTGATGCGTTTCAGCTTGTCGCATTCGGCAAAGGCGTAGCCCTTTATCTCCTTCACGCCTGCCGGTACGTATACATTATCCAGTTCGTCACAGTCGTAGAAGGCATCGTGCCCTATCTCCTTTACGCTGTTTGCGATGATGATATTCTTGAGCTCCTTCTTGCCGCGGAATGCCATCTCGCCGATAACCTCTACGCCTTCGGGGACGGTGAAGCTCTCTTCGTGACTCATGCAGTATACGAGGCGTTGTTTGCCAGGGGTATAAACGGCATCTTCCTCACATTCGAAACTGTCGCTGTCTATCTTCTGCAGTGCCAGGTTGAGTACGAGGTTCTCGAACTTGCTGTCTTTTTTCGAACTCTTCTTCTTCAGAATCTCAAGGATAGCTTTCTTGTTCTCTTTCATAATTGTGGGTATTGATTTTTCACGGTGCAAAGTTACAGCCTTTCCACGATACGGATGGTGTAAAGTGGATTACGTGTTTGTGACGAAGGTGTTACAAATGTATTTCTTTTGCAACCATTTCGGGCATGTGGCTTCTTTCGTGAACCGTATGAGACGGAATATTCGCCCGCAACATTGATTTTTTTTCTTCATCGTTTTGTAACGTCCGTGTCGTATTGTAGAAACATCTTCTTCTTAATTTTGCCGCCGAAAACAGAAGGACTTGCTGTTGCAAGTTCCACCAATACTGTATATTATATAAGGTATAAAAATATGAAGAAGAAAATGATGACAACGGCCATGCTCTCCATGATGGCGGCAATGGCCTTTGCTCAGGCAAGCGATGATGAGAATTTCACCAAGTCGATGAAGATTGGCGGAACCATCCGTGCCAAGTACGAATACCAGACCGAAGAAGGCGAGGGGCGATTTGAAGTGCGCACGGCCCGTATCAACGTGGCTGGAAAGGTTGCTCCTGCCGTGAGCTACAAGGCGGAGATAGACCTTTGCGACGAGGGAAAAATCAAGATGCTGGATGCCTATGCACGCATCAATCCCTGGCGTACCCTCCAGTTTACCGTCGGTCAGGAGCGTGTTCCCTTTACCATTGATGCCCACCGTTCCCCCCATCTGCAGTATTTCGCCAACCGCTCGTTCATAGCCAAGCAGGTAGGCAATGTGCGTGATGTGGGTGCCGAACTGGGCTATACGTGGAACGTGGGATTCCCCATTGTGGTAAATGCAGGTGTCTTCAACGGCTCGGGACTTACCAACCAGAAGGACTTCTGGACCAAGAGCATCAACTTTTCCGCCAAGGCGCAGTTCCTACTGCCTAGTGTCAACGTGGTGCTGAGTACGCAGAAGATAAGGCCTGCCGATGTGACGGCTAATATGTACGATGCGGGTGTCACCTTCCATAGGGGGGGCTTTCTGGCTGAGGCCGAATACCTTTACAAGCATTATGCCCACGGAGCGTTCAAGGATGTGCATGCCGTGGATGCTTTTGTCAACTACGATATTCCCGTGCGTGCCAAACTCCTGAAAAAGGTGTCGCCGCTCTTGCGCTACGACTACATGAGTGACCACAGCGACGGGCTGCGTTATGATGCCGACGGAAAGGAGAGTACGGAAGGCCAGCTCAAAATCACCGATTATGAGCGCAGCCGCCTTACAGGTGGTGTTACGCTCAGTCTTGCCAAGCCCTTCGTCTCTGACATTCGTATCAACTACGAGAAGTATTTCTATCGCAATGGCGGAATAGCCAAGACTTCCGAAAAGGACAAAATCGTAGTGGAGTTTGTTACCCATTTTTAGTGGGATAATAGCCAATGGATTTTGATACGGTGAGGGAACCATACCTCCTGATGAATGCCCTTTGCTGTCAAGCACTGGTAACCGTAGGAGGTACAGCGCCCTCGCTGTACCAAGCAAGTGAAAATTGCCAAATCCGAAACTTGAGTAATGGGGAATTCGGGGCGTATGCAATAAAAAAGTAGGAAAAACCTTGTTCTTCCAAATAAAAAGTGTAACTTTGCTTCAAGAACAGCAAAACATCAGAGGAAGAAACATGATATATTCCGTAGCCAACCCCATTTATGACTCTGTGTTCAAATTTCTGATGGAAGATGAGCGCATTGCCAAGACCGTACTCTCCGCCTTGCTCAAGAAGGACGTGGTGAGCGTGGAAATGCGCCGTCACGAGCACCCCAATGTTACTCGTGACAACATTTCCATGTTCCGAATCGACTTTGCGGCGAAGGTCAAGGAAAATAACGGGCACACACATTTGATACTGATAGAGTTGCAAAAGACCTGGCTGGACACGGAGACCCTGCGTTTCCGCCGCTACCTTGCCTTGCAGTACAATGCGGAGGAAAACATACAGAAGAAAGGTGACAACCAGGGATTTGCCATTCCGATGGTTGCCGTCTATCTCTTGGGGCATCGCATCGGCGACATTGATAAGGCTGTGGTCTATGTGGGGCATAAGGCTGTGGATTATGACGGACAGGAAGTGGAACATGGTGACACCGACCCGTTCATCAACAGTTTGATACACGATAGCATTATCGTCCAGATACCTTTGCTGCATGGCAAAATCAACAATAAGTTAGATAAAGTGCTAAGTGTCTTCGACCAAACGAAAAGAGACAAGAAAAACCAGCAAATAGTTCGTCTCGAAGCCGTCAACTACGAGAACGATTCCGACATGATGTATCTTCTGCACCGGCTCAGTCTGGCAACCATGAGTGCAGAGGTTCGTCAGGAGATGAATGACGAGGACGAATATTATTCCGTGATAGAGGCTCGTGACACGCAAGTGATGAAACTGAACGAAGTCGTTTCCAAGCAATATGCCCAAATCAACGAGCAGACAGCCCAAATCAACGAGCAGACGGCCCAAATCAACGAGCAGACAGCCCAAATCAACGAGCAGACAGCCCAAATAAAAGCCATGGCACAGGCAATGTTGCAAAACGGCGTAAGTATCGGCATCATTGCACAGACGCTTCACAAAAGCGTAGAAGAAGTGAAAACGTTATTGAACACATAAACAATAGCCCTGCCTCTTCGGTATATACAATAACTCAAGTTTCGATTGGGCAAATCCCACTTGCTTAGTACAGCGAGGGCGCTGTACCTCCTACAGTTACCTATGCTTGCGGGCAAAGGCAATATAGGAGGTACGGCGCCCTCGCCGTACCACTCAAGCAAGGATTTCCCTCGCCGTACCACTCAGCTATGCACAGGCAATCATAGGAGTTGCTTTTTTTTGACAATACCTACAAATAGGTATTGTGCATATTATTGAATATGAGTAAATTTGCACGCGGATTTTATTGTTATAAGTATGAGGACAGGAATAACAGGTTTGGCTTTCATGATGACAACACTTGCGGCGATGGCTGACAACGGGCATTTCTCCGTGTCGGGCACCGTGCTCGATGACCGCACCAAGGAGCCTATCCCATACGCTACAGTAAAAATAAGAAACGTGGAACTGTGGGCTGTTGCCGACGGTA
>CAVFRG010000080.1:0-7765 GCA_963624905.1 Oscillospiraceae bacterium | reverse complement strand
GCGTATGGGCGAGCTTCCGTTACCAGAGCAAGCAGTACATCAACAAGACCAACTCGCTCTACTTCAACGGCCGTTGGGAGACCTTCGGCGGCATCGACTACAATATGAACAAGCACGTGAGCTTCTCCGTCAACTTCATCAACTTCTTCAACACGAAGGGTTGTTCCGGCAGCATCGGTGCAGCCGACCTGCTCGAGGATGTCTCCGCCTACAAGAACTACGTGATGGCAGGCACCTACATCCGTCCGTTCACCGTGGAGTTTGCCGCCCACATCAACTTCTAACAGTGCACAAATACTGGCTCAGGGGAAATTGTCTATCCACGGCAATTCCCTTGAGCCATTTTTTCTCCTTTTTATTTTGTTTTCCCACCGAAATGTCGTATTTTTGCAGAAACAAAGGGATACGTCAAGGCAGTCGGCAAATCAACGACAGACACACGAAATGGTCAGGACAAAAGATCCTTCAGTTAAATAAATAGATGACATGTTGGCTGTAGACGTAGGATGTAGCGAAAAACGAAGCCTGCTTCATAAGCTATCGAAGCCTATTGCATTGAGCATCGAAGCCAGTTGCGTTAGACATCGAAGCCAGTTGCGTTTTTTGCATAGTGATACACCAAGTGTCCATCCATTTAACGGAAGAACTGGACCAAACGCCCTGTAAACACAATAAAAACAAGTGCCGGAAACGGTGCAGTAAAAAAAATAAGACTATGGCTAAGCATCCTTTCTGGAATGATGATTATTGGCTCTTGCTGTTACAGTTGTATCAGAAAAAGCCTATGGGGGTAAAGCCTCTTTATTCGAAGGGGATGGTAGACCTCAGTCTGGAACTGCACATTCCACCCACTTTCCTCCATACCCAAATGTTTAAGCTGCGTATGCTTACAGCACCCGTCCAGCGACTATGGGACACGTATGGCAAGCACCCTGCAAAACTGGAAAAAGCCATCAGCCGTCTGCGCAGAATGGAGGGTTATGGCAACGCCAAGGCTTTCTATGAAGGGGTTACGCTGAACGAAACATTCGAGAAAGACTGGAAACCGCTTAAGTCTGAAGCCTCACTGACACCAGTCAAACTCACTCTCATTCTTGAACTCTATTTCCAACTTACCCCTATCACCATGGTGGCTGAGACACCGGAGGTCGTAGAACTCGCCAAGTTGACGGGCCTCACTCCCGATTTGGTGGTCCGTGTGCTGGAACTCTACACCTCGTGCGACCCCTACTTGCGCAAGAAAGAAACACCAGACGACCCGCTGCTTGGCGACTGCCAGGAGGTATGGCAACGTTACGGCAACGGGAATCCTGACAAGCTCTATCAGTATGCCAGCGACCTGAAAGAATATTTCAAATAAGAAAACAGGACCAGAACTCAAAACGAAAAAACGTATGGCTCAGAAGCTTATTCAGACAGAAGAACAAAAACTCCAGCAGCTTCAGCGACTCTCTGCACAGCAGTTCCTGCAAGTAAGGCTGCTCGAAATGCCGCTGACCGAACTGGAGAACACCATCAATACCGAACTGGACGACAATCCGGCACTGGAGCGGGATGATGCTGGAGATGCACTTACCGGACAGACGGGCGACGACAATGCCCTGCCCGCAGACGGCGACTCTGATAATGAAGACGAGACATACGAAGCGAAAAACGAAAAGGAAGAAAGGGAAGATGCACTCGACTCGGCGCTTGAGGGAATTGGTCAGGATGACGAAATGCCACCATGCTATACGGAACGCTCACGGACACAGGACGATGCCGATTACGAGGAAATGGTATACGGAGATGCCAGTTCTTTCTACGATAGCCTGAAGGAGCAGATGGAGATGCTGCCGCTCAGCGAGCAGGAGAAGAACATCATGGAATATCTCATAGGATCGCTCGACAACGACGGTCTGCTGCGCAAGGACCTGGACAGTATCTGTGATGAACTTGCCATCTACCAGAATATAGACGTTAGCGTCGAGGAAGTGGAACGTCTGCTCAAGACGCTCCAGACATTCGACCCGGCAGGCGTAGGGGCAAGGAGTTTGCAGGAATGTCTGCTGTTACAGGCCAGACGGTTGCCCAAAGGCGTTCTGCGCAAGTCGATGGAGGAGGTATTTACCGACTACTTCAAGGAGTTTACCAAGAAACACTGGAAAAAGATAAAGGAAGAGCTGGAACTGAACGACACCCAACTGGCAACACTTCAGGAAGAAATAAAAAAACTCAACCCTAAGCCCGGTGCTTCATTGGGCGAGACATTAGGAAGAAACCTACAGCAGATTACGCCCGACTTCATTGTTGACACCAATGATGACGGCAGCGTGACCTTTACGCTCAATCAGGGCGACATTCCCGAACTGTCCGTCTCGCCATCCTTTATAGAGCTCATAGACACCTACCGAAAAAACAAGGGCAACATGAGCCGCCAAGACAAGGAAGCATTACTTTATGCCAGGGAGAAGGTAAACAAGGCCATGGGCTTTATCGAGGCGGTCAAACAGCGCCAAAACACGCTCGTCTCTACCATGAAGTCCATCATCGCACTACAGCACAAGTTCTTCGTAGACGGCGACGAGACGGAACTGCGCCCCATGATTCTGAAGGATGTGGCAGACCGCACCGGTCTCGACATCAGTACCATATCGAGGGTAGTCAACGTAAAATATGCACAAACCCGGTGGGGCATCTTCCCGTTGAAATTCTTCTTCAATGAGGGATTCTCGGTCAATGGGGGCGAGGAGGTGTCTACCCGTAAGATAAAATTGGCTCTGCAGGACATCATCAACCACGAAGACAAGAAAAAGCCGTTCAGCGACGATACGTTGGCAAAGTTGATGAAAGAGAAGGGGTTCCCCATCGCACGCCGCACGGTGGCCAAATACAGGGAGCAGTTGGGCATACCCGTAGCCCGACTAAGATAATACAAGCGCATGAAAGAAAAAAACATCATACTGACTGCACGTATCGTGAGTATGCTCTTCACGCCGTTCTACCTCCCGCTGGTGGGAATGGTGGCACTGTTCATCTTCAGCTATATGGCTCTGTTGCCATGGAGCTACAAGGTGTTCATGCTGCTTACCGTCTATCTCTTCACCATCCTCATGCCGTCGGTGCTCATCCACATATACAGGCGCTACCAGGGGTGGAGCACTACCGAACTGGGTAAAAAGGAGCGGCGCATCGTGCCCTACATCATCTCTATCGTTTGCTACTTCGGGTGCTTCTTTCTTATGGAGTACCACAACACACCGCGTGTCATGAGTATCATCCTCGTGGCTGCCCTGTTGATACAGATGGTGTGTGCCCTTGTCAATGTGTGGTGGAAGATTTCCACACACACAGCTGCCATCGGTGGTGTGGCCGGTGCCTTGTTGGCCTATTCGCAGGGCTTCTCGTTCAATCCTTTGTGGTGGCTATGTACGATACTCATACTGGCTGGCATGGTGGGTTCTGCCCGCATGATATTGCGCCAGCACAGTCTGTCGCAGGTAGTAACAGGATTTTTCGTAGGCCTGGTTTGTGCCCTTGTAATAATTTGACAAACCGAACCATTTTTACTGGAACAAGAACAAAGAAGAGAAAATAAAATAATAGCACTATGAAACCATTAGTAAGCATTATCATGGGCAGTACAAGTGACCTGCCTGTTATGGAAAAAGCATGTAAGTGGTTGGACGACAACCAAATTCCTTTTGAGGTAAATGCCCTCTCGGCCCACCGCACTCCCGATGCCGTAGAGACCTTTGCCAAGGGTGCCAAGGATCGTGGCGTGAAGGTCATCATCGCCGCCGCCGGTATGGCAGCCGCCCTTCCCGGTGTCATCGCCGCCTCTACCCCGTTGCCAGTCATCGGCGTACCAATCAAGGGGATGCTCGACGGACTCGACGCCATGCTGAGCATCATCCAGATGCCCCCGGGGATTCCTGTGGCTACTGTTGGTGTCAATGCAGCGCAGAACGCAGCCATCCTTGCCGCAGAGATGATTGCCCTCAGCGATGAAGAAGTGGCCAAGAAGGTGGATGCCTGGAAGGCCGGACTTGGTGCCAAGATAGAAAAGGCCAACAAGGACTTGGCCGAAGTAAAATACGATTACAAGTGTAACTAAATGGTAGATTTATTCAATTATCGTCGCCGCCCATCTTCCGTAGTCCACATCGGTGACCTCGACATGGGTGGCGACAATCCTGTCCGTATCCAGTCCATGACCACCACCAATACGAATGACACCGAGGCATGCGTTCGTCAGGCGGAGGAAATCATCAAAGCTGGCGGTGAACTGGTGCGCTTCACCACCCAAGGCTCACGCGAGGCAGAGAATATGAAGAACATCAATGCCGGCATCCGTGCTGATGGTTACGACACACCGCTTGTGGCTGATGTCCACTTCAATCCAAATGTGGCAGATGTGGCTGCCCTCTACTGCGAGAAGGTACGCATCAATCCCGGCAATTATGTTGACCCCGCCCGCAAGTTTATCAAGCAGGAATATACCGACGAGGAATACGCCCAGGAACTTAAGAAGATAGAGGAACGCTTTGTGCCGTTCCTCAACATTTGCAAGGACAACCACACTGCCGTCCGCATCGGTGTGAACCACGGTTCGCTCTCCGACCGCATCCGCAACCGCTACGGCGATACGCCCGAGGGCATCGTGGAGAGTTGTATGGAGTTCCTCCGCATCTGTAAGAAAGAAAACTTCAACGATGTAGTTATCTCCATCAAGGCATCCAACACGGTGGTAATGGTACGCTCCATGCGCCTACTGGTAAGCGAGATGGAGAAAGAAGGCATGAACTATCCGCTCCACCTTGGTGTGACAGAGGCCGGCGAAGGCGAGGACGGTCGCATCAAGAGTGCCGTAGGTATCGGTGCCCTCCTGGCAGACGGCATCGGAGATACCGTTCGCGTGAGCCTCAGCGAGGAGCCGGCAGCGGAGATTCCTGTGGCTCGCCATTTGGTAGACTATGTCGGCAAAAAGCAAGGCCAGTTGATGATTCCGGGTGAGACCTGTCCTTCGTTCGACTGGCTCCACCCTACCCGTCGCGAAACTGCGGCTGTGGGAAACATCGGCGGCAACCACGTTCCTGTTGTCATCAGCAACCGTATCAATGGCGAGAGCACCGTTTGCGACAATGAAGACTGCAAGCCCGACTATATATATATAGGTGGAAAGATGCCCCGACAGTTTGTGCCGGGCCAGAGCTACATCGTGGACTACAATATCTACGACACTCTGAACAGCAAGCCCGAGACCACAGGTTGCAAACTCTACCCTATTTTTCCTGCGATGGCCATGCCGCTCATCGCCAGCATCAAGGCGGAAATAAAATTCCTCACCCTCCAGTTTGGCACGCCTTCGGCAGAGTATCTAGCTTGCCTCAAGGCCCATCCCGAGGTGGTAGTGGTCTGCATGAGCAACCATCAGAACCGCTTGGGCGACCAGCGTGCATTGGTACATGAAATGATGAACGCAGGGGTGAAGAACCCTGTTATCTTTGCCGAGATGTACCAGCACTCAATGCCGGAAAAGAGCGACTTCCAACTGGAGGCTGCTGCCGACATGGGGGCACTGATGATCGACGGACTGACCGACGGCATCTGGCTGATGAACAACGGCGACATCCCCGCAGAAACCATCGACGAGACTGCCTTCGGCATCCTGCAGGCAGCCCGCTTGCGCACCTCGAAAACCGAATACATCAGTTGCCCGGGCTGCGGCAGAACCCTCTACGACCTGCGTGAAACCATTGCCAAGATACGAGAGGCCACCAAGGGTATGAAGGGCTTGAAGATTGGCATCATGGGCTGTATAGTGAACGGTCCTGGCGAGATGGCAGACGCCGACTATGGTTATGTAGGAGCAGGCCCCAACAAGGTAAGCCTCTATCGCAAACAGGTTTGTGTAGAGAAGAACATTCCGCAGGAAGTGGCGGTAGAGCATCTGCTCGCCCTTATCGACGGAGATAGAAATATCTAAAAAACGGGAGTAAAGACATGACATCAAGGATAATAGTCTTTACTCCTTTTTTTTATCTTTTCTTCTTGAGAATCCTGCACAAGACACACATCAAGAATCATGAAGTATATAATATTAGATTTTGACGGAACCATCGGCGACTCACAGACACTTATCGTAAAAACATTCCAAGACACCATGCGCAAGATGGGCAAGGAGATAAAGTCGGCGGAAGAATGCGCCAACACCATCGGCATGCGACTGAACGAGGCTTTCGCCTTGCTTTACAACACATCCATCGAGGAGGGCGAGAAGTGTGCAATGGTTTATCACAAAATTTTCGAGGAGAACAGGGCAAAGTTGGGCATGATGCCCTTTCCTCATGTCATAGAGACCATCAAGGAACTCTACAGGCGTGGATTCATCCTGGCTGTAGCAAGCAGCCGTGGACGTGACTCGTTGGTAGGACTCATCAAGCAGATGGGCTTCGCCGACTGCATCACTTCCATGGTGGCACAAGAGGATGTCATCCATGTGAAGCCCGATACTGACATGGTGTTCAAGGCTTTGATGGAGATTGCCGGCATGAGTGTGGACAAGGACGACTGTCACGAATTGCCGGAGGCCCTGAGACCAATGCTGTCCGACACCTTGGTAGTAGGCGACATGACCTTTGATGTGGACATGGCACACAACGCTGGGGTGAAGGCTTGCGCCGTGACTTATGGCAACGGAACAAAAGCGCAATTGGCTTCTGCGGAATGGATTATCGATGATTTCTCGGAACTGCTAGAGATTGTGTCGTAGTGTACCGACTACTGCAGACACTGCGTTCTGTTCTAACATCGCAAGGATACCAAGCATGATGGTGTAAGAACCCCATTGTAACGATGTAAGAAAGCCGTCTCGTACGATTGTTGGCAGTTGCCGTGATTATGGATGGCAATTGCCGTGATTATGGATGGCAATTGCCGTGATTGTGGATGGCAATTGCCGTGCAATCATAAGAAGGGCTTTCTTGCATCATATAACTTAGGTTCATAAGTGTTAGTACCTGTGGTTTATGAATGTTTACCATAAGGTATTTATGTATGTTGTGCCTAAGAGTATATAATTACCAAAATAAATCATGATGAAGCAAACGGTCAATATTCAGTATTACGACTCCCCTTGCGGAAAGCTCGTTCTGGCAGCAGTGGACAATGCGCTTTGCCTCTGCGATTGGAATGAAAAGCCATGTGCAGAGCGTAACAAACAGCGTCTGGTGCGATACTTGGGCGCAGAGTTCACAACAGAAAGTTCTACCGTTCTGGAGCAAGCCAAAGAAGAACTGTGTGAGTATTTCGGAGGCAAACGCAAAACGTTCGATATTCCGCTACACCTTGTTGGCACTGATTTCCAAAAACAAGTATGGGAGGCTCTGCTCGATATTCCATACGGAGAAACTCGAAGCTATAAGGAGATAGCCCTGATGGCAAACCATCCCAAGGACATAAGGGCTGTAGCCCAAGCCATCGGAGCCAACGGCATCAGTATCTTTGTCCCCTGCCACAGGGTCATCGGCACTAATCGCTCTCTGACGGGCTTTGCGGGTGGTATCGAGGCAAAAAGGCAGCTTTTGAATATAGAGCAAGAATGATTCTTTAAGGTGATTTTTATCAAATGATTCGCGTCCAAGAAAGAGTAGTTTAGTAATGTTAAAAAATAAGTTGGTACATTTCTGGTGGGCGAAGCGACAATTCCTTACCTGAGTGGTACGGCGGGGGCGCCGTACCTCCTATGATTGCCTTTTCTGGCAAGTATGGGTAACTGTAGGAG
>CAVFRG010000079.1:0-7765 GCA_963624905.1 Oscillospiraceae bacterium | reverse complement strand
GTGTCTCTCGTGTGGATAACGTCCTTAATTTCCCACAGTACGCATTCTCCACACATGGGGGAATACAACTGGGTTCCTTGCGGCTTGTTCTTAAGTATCTCTGCTATGTTCATATTGCTATTTGTTAATGTTGTCAATCCATTCTCTGAAGTTGCCAAAATCCTCCTTGCTTATCTCAAACACAGAGTCGATGTTGACTGTATTTGGTGTTACGATGTCCTTGTGCTTGTCAAGAACATACTTGATGCAGACCATCAAGGGGAAGTGTCCTCCAGCCGTTTCTACAGTGAAGCCGACTGATACTCTGATGTTTTCCATGTCGCTTCGCATGAAGGATGCGACACCGTAATAGTACTTTGTTTTTGTTGCCATAGTCTTGTTTAGTTATTGATTTCCTTCTTCTTGTTATGTTCTATTATCCACAAGGCTTCTCCCCTGTCTTCGGGCTTCTTGAAGTAGGCAAGCACCTCTTCAGTGGGAAGCGGAGGTCGCTTCGGTCTTGGATTGTAGGTGCCTTCGGCAATGCGCTTGGCTATGCATCTGGCAACCTGTTTCTTGTTATATTCCTTGACACGTTCGGGGTTATTCTCGCGCCATCTCTTCATCCTCTCCAATAATTCGGCCTTGTTGTTCCAATAGTATTCGTTGGAACGTATTCTTTTTCGTTCTCTTATCTCTTCTTCGGTCATGATTAGTCAGCATTAGTAGGACTTCGTTTGATGCCGAGCTTCCGCATCCTTGCCTTGACGGCACCAACGGAGCGGCCTGTTATCCGGGCGAGCTCCTCGTCCGTATTCTCGTCACAAAAGTTCTTCAGTACAGCTTCCTGCGTCTCGTTCCAAGGCTCGTAGGAATTGTTCTGCGCCTCATCGCCATAGATGTCGACGCCACTCGGCTTCAGCGCATCTGCTGCAATACGCTCTATCCTGTCCATATTGGTTGCCTTGAGAGCAATCACCTCAAGAGCCTTGCATATCATTCCGCCTTCCTTGTAATAGGTGGCATCCCTATCCTTGACAAGGATGTTAGCTACCTCTCGCATACTGGCGAACATGCCGTACATGGGTGTGCGGAAATTGTTGTCCGGTCTGAGACCGTTGACCGAGAAGCCAAGTTCGCCGACAACATCATCGTAGCGGACGCTCATGTCGTGGAGCATGATAGTTAGGTTGTATGCAATTACTGCCATAGACTGGAGCCTGTGTTCCGGCACATTGTGCTTGAGCAGGATATTGTCGGTAGTGTAGAACAGTCTCGTGACATCCGGCCTCAAGTCTTCTTCCACGCCATCGGTTATATCGAGCCACATCTGGTACCGTGAGGTGTCGCTTGTCCTGTCGCGGAAGACCCTGATGAGCTGCTCGGAGCGTGCATAGGCTTCCTTGATGTGGTACTTGAGCGAGTGGCGGAAGAGGTCTTTCCGTTCTATGAGCGCATCGAGCAAGTCCTTGACGGCAGTCTGCGTGATGCTTGCGAGCGAGCCTATCATCATGTAGTAGAGAGATATTGCCCTGTTGACTTCCTGCGGGGACGGTGCCGTGCGTTGCAGTACGGTTGCCATTACAGGCCGTGCGCTGTCTGGATTCCAATTCGTGTCGAACATATCAGAACACCTCCTTTCCGTTGTCGTAACATGCCTTATAGCTATCGAGCTGCTGTTGCAGGTGTACGTTGGTCTTGTTGTAGGAGTCACGCTCCGCCCTTGCCTGCCCGATGCAAACGAAACTTATGACGGTGGCAACGATTGCGGTGAGGGCAATGAATAGCCAGGGCAGGCGGTGGACCGCCTTGTCTATGGCTTTGCCGATGTTCCTTACCACTACCCATGAGTAGAGCACTATGTAAGCCAGCGCCTGCTTGGTGGTGGCGTTTAGGGTTAATGTTTTGTCTTTCATATTTCTATGTTGTTAGTGATGTCTCAAAACGGCAGTCCTTGTTCCTCATATAGGTCCTCTTCCGTTTTATCCATATCCGTAAAGGACGTTGTACTGCTGTTGAAATTGCAGAAGAAGTGATATATACCGGTATTCCTCCCCTTGGCCACGTTTAGCAGCGCCTTGCCGTGTATGTCCATAGTCTTGTCCTGTTCGAACTGCGGGTGCTCGGGTAACACCTCCGGCCTATATATGAGGATTACCGTATCTGCAGCCTCAACTATCTGGCCGGAATCCCTGATGCGGTCAAGAGTAGGCTCGTGCCCGTCCTTGCTTCGTGACAGCTGGCTCAAGGCGATTACCCAGATATCCAGTTCTTTCGCTATGTTCTTGAGCTTCCGGGCTGCATTTCCGAGTATCTGTTCCCTTGTCATGCGCGATTCCCCTGCATTGTTGGCAAGTATCTGCAGATAGTCTATTACCGCCCCTTGTATTCCGTACTTGGCTTTCATCATGCGTATGCTTGTCAGTATGGAATCCAGTCCGGACAGGCTGGTATCATCGAGGAAGAGGTTGTCGTGCGGAATTCTATCCATAGCCGAAGCGATACATTTCCGTTCCCAAGGCTTGAGGTCACAACCGTAGAGCATGCGCGACGCCGGCACCTTTGCCAACGGACTAAGAATGCGGGCGACAAGCTGCACATTGGTCATCTCCAACGAGTAAAAGGCAATCCGCGCATTCCTCATTATGGCATTTCTGACCACACTAAGGGCAAAAGATGTCTTTCCTTGTGAACTCTCCCCGGCAATTATTACCAGGTCTCCGCGGTGCAGACCGCCATGCTCGTCGATTGACTTGAACCCTGTCATGGTTCCAATGGGCTTTCCGCCGTTCTTGGCATTCTCTTCCATTTCCGCTTTCAAGGCTTCTATCGCCTTGCCGAGCGTTGCATCAGCGGATGTCCTGCCAGCAGCCGAAATAATCCCGTCCATTGCCTGGCGCTGGATATTAGGCACGTCTTCCTGGTAGTCCACAGCCATCAGCGAAAGCCTTTGGCCCGCTTGCCATAGCCTGCGGCGCTGGCATAAAGTATGGAGCCTCAACGCATGAATCTCAAGATGGGATATGGATGCAACCGGCTGTACCATGGCCATCAGGTCGAGAGCCGTGGCCTGAGACTTCTGCTGCATCAGCCTTTCCGCCACAAGCATGAGGTCAATCTCTTTCCCCTCCTTGCCCAGGCTGTCTATAGCCCGGTATATCTCCCGGTTTAACGGCTCATAGAACACATCCTCCGAGAGTCCGCACCCTACAAGGGCATAGGCTTTCGGGTCGAGCAGGAGGCAGCCAAGCACATAGGATTCTGCTTGGGCATCGTGCGGCAATTCTACGGATGGCAGCTGCGTCGGGTTGTTTGTCTTCATCTATGGCTTTTCCCCTTAAATCGTATCACATACATGGTCTCATGCAGACGGTCTTCCAGCCTCGGGTCGGGATATTTCGCTTTGTGTTCGCTGTCATTGCAGAACAGGCAGACATACGGGAAATTGGACGCTACGATGGTTCGTGCCCTGCGCTCATACCTGTAGGCAAGCAGTTCCTCTATAGGGTGCAACGGCATGCCGTAGCTTATTACCTCCGTAGGCTCCATGCCAAGGTCGTCTATCATCAGGCGCTCGCAGTTCTTAAGGCGTTCGTATCCTTCAGGGTCATGTACGGCCATTCTTACCACCTCCGTCGCCATAACGAACCGAGGATACCTGTCCCCTTCGTAGCTTGGAATCAGACGGCGGTCTATGAATTTGGCAAGAACCCTGTATACGGCATGCAGCATCACTGTCTTTCCCACTCCCGTGCCGCCTACCATGATGAACCCTGTTTTCCTTGGGTCATAGGAATCCTTACAGGCAGACACGAAGCATCCGGCTACTGTCCGAAGCTGCAACTCCAACTCCTCATCCATCCGGAACAGGCATTTACGCTTCATCACCTCGTTGCGGTAGGACAGTCTTAGCAGGCGGTAGAACAGGTCATGAGTTACCGTAACCTTGCGGCCTTTGGTTAAGGCGGTTCCATTCATCCTCCGTGAATTCCCTTGCCGCCCATCCTTGGCGGTCGTTGTATTTGGTTTCATAAGCGTTGGTTTTGTCTTTCGTTGTTTCCGTTTTGTCATCAAAGCTCCCTTCAAGTATTTTCGGGAAGTTCCTCGGGCGCATTATCCAGTCGAAGTCGGCTACGAAGCCCCTGCTGCCGCCGCCATTCAGGAAGCTGCTCGCTGCAGCCTTGTCTATCGCCTTGTATATCGAGGCCGTGTCGCCGCGGCATTCTTTCAGTCTTGCCCTAATATGGCTTCTACGGGTGTCTGTCATCAACTTCAGGCTCTTCATTGCCGAAAAGGACTCTTCTACCCGTTTGTTCCAATATTGGCGTATCGCTTCGAAGTCAATGCCGTCCGTGGACGCGCTTTCCTCGTGCGTATGCGCATCGGCATATACGGCAGCGTCAACGTTCGGCTCGGCCGAACTTGACAAAGACGCTTTAGCGTCTTCAAATATATTATTATTAATATTATTAACTGAAAGCATATTTTCGCGGGCGTCGCGTACGCCTGCGCACGGATTAAGGGGTGTATCGTTTTTGTTATTTTTGTTATCTTTGTTATTTTTGTTATCTTTGTTATTTTTGTTATCTTTGTTATTTTTGTTATTTTTGTTATCTTTGTTATCAGGTTCTGCATCATTGGCAATAGAAGCCTCTTCTACTCCCCCAGCATTCCAGCGCGCAGCCATTCCTTTCCGTCCGGCGTTTCCCCTTGCCCTACTTAGGCGGGCACACGAGTCAATGTCTGCTTTTGCCGTCATATAAGCCACGATAGCCTCTGTATTCAACCCGCGCAAGTCTACCTCCTTGCCATAGGCATAGTCTATCAGCAGACCGAGGATATATCCTTTCGCCTCCACACTCAGAGTCTCAAGCATCTCGGCTGTCGCTTCCGTTAGTATAATCTTCTTGTACATATCGTTTCCCTTTCTTCGTTTTTCTTCTTGTTCTCCCGCCATGGGGACGGCCGCATCTGTCTCAGGCTTAGTTATACATTAACATGTTTCGGCCGTCCCCGCATCTATATGGTAGAATTTACAAGAAGATTCCTGTTGTCGTTTCAAAACGGAAGGTCCCTACCTTGTCCTTGTACGGGATATCCTCCGGTATCAGGCTGTCCGCCATAGATGCTCGACTGGGGCATCTGTCCCGCCTGGTATGGCTGTGCCTGCCCGTAATGCGCTACTTGCTGTCTCAACGGCACGGGCTGCACCTCATACCCGGTAGACACCCCGAACCCCGGTGCCCTCAGGGCATACATGGCGGCAACGTAGAAGTCGTAGTGTGGCTGGCCGAACGTTCCGCCGAAGGAGTAGCTGTCGAACCACATCTGCCGGCCTTCTTTGTCAGTGTACGAACGCGACTCAACGAACAGCCTTACTACGAGCTGTCTTCCTATAGTCAGCCCGGCATTCACTATTCTGTCGTGCCCGCTGATGGAGAAGTGGAGAGGTCTTCCATTCTCCTGTTGGGTGATAACATAGTCCTGACGTTCCCAATGCCCGCGTTCCGTATCTCCCTGCTGCAAGGGCGACACCTCGCTAATTGTTCCTTTTACATAAATCTCTGCCATAATTGTTGTTTTGTTTGATAATGATAATTGCGGGGATGGAAGTGGAGTCGAACCACCATTCTTACCAGTCTTACTATGCAGTTATCAGCCGTGCCTCCTGCATTCCAAGTCTCCCCTTTGTTCTCCGGTTCCGCACGATGGAGCACTCTCGTGCTGCACATACCGTTTCAATACCATACAGTACAGTCCGTTGATGCAGTTGCGCGAGCTTCCGCATCTCAGGCACACCATCGGCGGGCGCCGGAGTATGGACCCTGTGTCGGGAATACGTTTGTTATCGTTGTCTGTGAGAAGTTCCGTCGCATCCTCCACACGGTCCGGGCTTTCTGCATTCATTTTATAATGCCTCCCTCTTTCATCAGGCAATACATCTCGTGGAATGCCTTGCATACGATGTACAGGGCTGCAGCGTTTCCTATAATCTGGAATAGTATCATATTGTTAACGGTTTAAGGTGTCCAAAAAACTTTTAGGTTCGATGCTCTGGGTGTTCTTATTGCGAATGCGTTCCTCTATCTCTTCGCGCATCTCGTTCTTGGGAGTGATTTCCACCCGGTGCATGAAGTCGAGAAGGTCCTGCTTGTCATAGTACACTTTGCCTCCCGCCTTATACGACTTGATAAGGCCCTGGTTGGAATACTTGATGAGTGCCGACTCCCCCATGCCTGAATATACGGCAGCTTCCTGTCTGTTAAGGGTAGGGCGCGAAACAACGCTTACGTCGTTTCTCATCTTGGAAATATCTCTCCTGAGGTCCGCTATTACCTGCCTTATTCGGCTTTGTTCGTCGCAGGCGCGTCTTAAATCTTCTGCCGCATCATTGAAACACTGCAGAAGAGTGTATATTTCCGCAAGTTTTTCCTTCAGTTCAGTCTGCTTGCTGGCGGTCGCGCATGCAGTTTTCTTCTTCCGTTCCATAGTTCTATGCTTATAGGTTATTAAATTTTGTATCCGTTCTTAGCCAATCTGATAAGGCGGCGTTCTTCCTTACGGTCATTCAAGGCTTTTTCCATGAAGTCCTTTGTCAGATGGTAGATATTCATAGACATCCCGTCTTCCGAGTTCAGCAGCACATATTTGTCATCGCTTATCTCCCCATTGAGCTTCTTTATTGCCATTCTGGCAGAGAACTCGGAGAAATCGCCATTGTAGGCAAAGCTCTGCTTGCAACCCACGGGTATTTTCTTAAAGGTCTGCAGCGGTATCATCTTGTATACCGGCTCCACGCTTACCTCTTTTAAGGTATTAAGCGTTTTTAACGATAATCTTTTTGCGTTTATCATAAGTGTCGTTATCTTTGCAAACTAAAATCTTTAACTTTATGCAGTCCTAAAAAGAACCGCAATGCAAAAGTACAACAAAATCTTGTACCCACAAGAAAACACTTGTAGTTTTAACAATATTTTAACACATAACACAATAGTTTACAGTATGACAGGTATGGAATTAAAGGCTAAAATCGCCCCGTCTGGGAAAAGCATCTCAGAAGTAGCCAGAATGATTGGGCTTTCACAACAAGGCCTCAGCCAGGCTTTAAGTACAAAAGATGTCAAGACTGGCCTCATCGAGAAAATCGCAACGGCATTGGGTCTACCCCTCTCTTATTTTTATGGGGACGGCACTGATGGGCGTGCCATTGCCAATGGCAACAGGGCTATTGCGGCAGTAAACAGCACTATATCCGAACAGTCCGAGAAGGCAATACTCGAGGAAAAGGTACGCGGCATGCAGAAACTGCTTGAGGAGAAAGAACGTGTTATCCAAGCATACGAAAAGATGGTAACAATGAAAACTCATCTCCAGCAAGAAGATTCCCAATATACCTAACGACACTTATGGTAAACAGTCTTAGTGGCAAGTCTGCAATATGTTTATCCGTCTTCATCTTCCATGCAAGCCCATAAAAGTGAAGAAATATTCCCAATTTATCTGATTATGAAAAGGTTAGATAAATTGATAGAAAAAATGTATGACAGACGTGAGAAGTCCGACGAGTGCAAGGGCAATCTTTTGAATCTTGTTCATGATGCTATTTTGTTTTGTTGATGTCTTTTGAGTTGACTATATACACGAAGGTGCCGTACTTCAGCTTCACCTTGTTCTTCTTGATGGCTTTGCCGATGGCACTCGAAGTCTTCTGGTAGGCGTTCTGCACGGCTTGCGAAGCCCACTGGCTCAGACTGCTTCCCGAAGAAGTGGAGGTGCTCATGTCCAT
>CAVFRG010000078.1:0-8490 GCA_963624905.1 Oscillospiraceae bacterium | reverse complement strand
AGTGGTACAGCGAGGGCGCTGTACCTCCTACAGTTACCCCTCTTTGTCAGAAACGGCATTTATAGGAGGTACGGCGCCCCCGCCGTACCACTCAAGAGGAATGTTCCGAGTGAATCCGCGCTTTCTGTGTCCGAAAAACCAACCGTACAGGTCGAACTAAATCTATCTTTTCCGATACGAAGTCTATCTTTTCAGCCAGAAACTCTATTCGTTTCCAGAGAACTGCTTGATGCGTTGCTCTTCCGACAACTTGCATATCAGCAGCGTGTCGTTCTCCTCGGCAATGATGTAACCGTCCAGTCCCTGTACCACTACCTTGCGCTCGCGCAGCGTATGTACGATGTTGTTCTTGGAGTCTATCATCTGTATATTGTTACCTATCAAAGCATTGCCATAGAGATCTTTCTTGCTTTGCGCCATCAGGCTTCCCCATGTACCCAGGTCACTCCATCCGAAGTCTGCCGGGAACACGAATATCTCTTCTGCTTTCTCCATGATGGCATAGTCTATCGAAATGCTCTCACACTCCGGGTAGCGCAAGTCTATCTGCTCCTGTTCCTGCGGCGTGCCATAGATGGGACGAAGACTCTCGAATATCTTGGCCGTGGCGGGCTGATAAATGCGGAAGGCATTGATGATGGTTGTGGCACTCATGACGAAGATGCCTGCATTCCAGAAGAAGTTCTTGTCGCTGATGTACTGCATGGCCGTCTGCAAATCCGGTTTCTCACGGAACTTGTCTACGCGGAATATCTCTTTGTTGCGTGCCGACGGTGTGCGCAAGTCACCCTGTATGTAGCCGTAGCCCGTCTCGGGGCGTGTAGGCTTCATACCCAGAGTCACAATACTGTCCGTCTCGCTTGTAAACTTGAGTGCAGAGGTGATGACACGGCGAAACTCGCTACTGTCGGTCACGAGATGGTCAGAAGGCGAAACCACAATATTGGCCTTCATGTCCTTGCTCTTGATGCGCCAACTTACATAGGCTATGCAGGGGGCTGTATTTCTGCGGCATGGCTCCTGCAGGATGTTCTCCATCGGTATTTCCGGCAATTGCTCGTGTACAAGAGCTGCATATTTCTTGTTGGTAACCACCCACACGTTCTTGGGGTCGCACACCCCTTCGAACCTGTCGAAGGTAAGCTGCAACAAGGAACGCCCCATACCAAGCACATCTATAAACTGCTTGGGTCTTTCTACAGTACTCATTGGCCAGAAGCGGCTTCCTACTCCGCCTGCCATAATTACCAGATGGTTGTTTTTGTAAGCCATGTGTTTTTGTCTTTTATGTAAACGTCTTGCAAAGTTAGCAAAAAATCGTTATTACGCAAAGGGAGGGCGGATTATTTTTCCGTCCTCCCTTTTATTTTAACAGTTATGAGTTACTTAGCCACTCGGGCCAGTTCCTTCTTCCAGTTCTCGTATGCCTCTCTATAGGCGTCCTTGTTTGCCACGTCCGGCTCTATGACAGCCAGTTTCTTAAGCGTAGCAAAGGCTTCATCGTGGTCTTTGTAGATACCCGCACCGATACCGGCACCCTTGGCAGCACCTGCCGAACCGTCGGTTTCGTACAGTTCGATAGTGGCACCGCTCACTCCCGCCAGGGTTTCACGGAACAGCGGACTGAGGAACATGTTGGCCTTTCCAGCATGTATCTTGTGTATGTCCATACCCATCTGCTGCATGATTTCCATGCCGTAGCAGAAGCTGAACACGATACCCTCCTGCGCTGCGCGCACGATGTGTGCCCGGTTATGCTTGTTGAAGTTAAGGCCGTGTACAGAGCATCCCACCTCCTTGTTTTCGAGCACACGCTCGGCACCGTTGCCGAAGGGGATTATCTTCACGCCGTCACTGCCTATGGGCACACCGGCGGCAAGGTCGTTCATGTCGGCATAGCTTACGTCGGGCGTAATGTTGCGGTGCACCCATGCGTTGAGGATTCCCGTACCGTTGATGCATAGCAACACACCGAGACGGTCAAGCTCGGTAGTATAGTTGGCATGTGCGAAGGTGTTGACACGGCTCTGCGGATCGTAGTTCACGTCGCCCAGCACACCATACACCACTCCCGATGTACCTGCCGTACTGGCTATCTCTCCCGGATTGAACACATTGAGGCTGACGGCATTGTTGGGCTGGTCGCCTGCACGGTAGGATATGGGGGTACCTTCCTTCAGTCCCAGTTCGTCGGCGGCAGCTTTCGACACGACGCTCTGCACAGCGAAGGTAGGAACCACATCTGCTATCATGCTCTCGTCGAAGCCGAAGTAGTTGAGCAGGAACTTGGCTGGTTTCTTCTCCTTGAAGTCCCACATCATACCCTCGGAAAGTCCGCTGATAGTGGTCTTCACTTCGCCGGAGAGTTTCATGGCCAGATAGTCGCCGGGGAGCATTATCTTGTCTATCCGGTCGAATATCTCGGGTTCGTTCTCCTTGACCCATGCCAGTTTGGATGCTGTAAAATTACCGGGCGAATTGAGCAGACTGCGCAGGCAGAGATCTTCGCCGAGGTCGTGGAAGGCTTTTTCGCCATAGGGAACGGCACGCGAGTCACACCAGATAATACTGGGACGCAGCACCTGCTGTTCCTTGTCCACGCACACAAGACCGTGCATCTGGTATGATATACCGATAGCCAGGATGTCTTCGCCCTTGGCCCCTGTCTCGGCCATGATTTTACGGAGCGACAACTTGGCATTGTCCCACCACATCTGCGGGTCTTGCTCTGCCCAACCGGCCTTCACCGCCATGATGGGTGCTTCGTGGTCCGGATAGAAGGCAGAGGCTGCTATCTCTCCGCTGTCCACATCGGTCAGCGATGCCTTTACAGAGCTGGAACCGACGTCAAATCCTAATAAATATCTTCTTGCCATAGTGTATAGATAAATGTTTTTAAGTTATACCTTATATATATAATACGTACATGAGGCATTTTCCCCTTCAAAAAAACGCCCTATTAAAAGAAAAACGCCCTACCCTTCATTTTTTTCTCACAAAACGCCTTACGGCAAAGACGACATAGACGGCCAGAAGCACATAGCCCACATAGTAGAGCGTAAGTACGCTGAACACGATGTAGTCGACAGCGCAGACGGCTGCCAGACCGCCAAGGTAGAGTACAGCCTCGCCCAATGCCAGTCTGTGCTTCACCTCGTCGACGGCAGCAATGGCCAGGATGAGTATTGCCCATACGGAAGCGAGGAAGAAGCCGAGCACACGCGGCACGGCAAAGGGATTGAGCGTGGGATGGAAATAGAAGTGGCGCCATGTTTCGGGCATGAAGGCCTGTATGGTGGCATAAAAGGCTGCGGAGAGCGACACCGTCAGGGCCAAGGCCATGGGGTAAGGGGAGTCGATGTCATGGAAGTGTACGATGTGCGCCTTGCTGTGGGATACTTTCCTGACGAGGTATGCCACGGCTATGACTACTATGACCACCATGAAGATAAGCAGGTGTACGTTGCTGAACACCAGGATAAACTGCGATATGGGGTCGTCGGGCACCACCTTGGGCAGCAGTCCCGTCTCATGTATCCACCCGAAGCCTCCCTCCTCCGTGGCAAGCTGCACCCATACCGAGTCGTGCCAGTCCTGTGGCACGATGCGTATGTCGCTCACCACGAGCAGACAGTTGCGATAAACGGCAAAGGAGTCGGTGGCCAATCCGTTCACCCGCTCTTCGGGTTGCTGGCGCATAAGCATGAGCGAGTCAGCCGACACCACGAAGTTGTACTTGTTGGTGTAATGGTGGGTAGAGGAAAAGGATATAGAGTCGAGTTGCCGGTCGCTGTACTCCACCAGTGCCGCATGTTGCTGGCGCGAGCCATGCCTATGATAGCACCCGCCCAGCACAAGGAGCAGTGCCATCATGACACACCAGTGTATGTATAAGGTCTTCTTCATATCTGCCTGTACACCTCTTCTTTGTTTCTATTCAGCCTCCATCCGGAAACTGTCATGTTCCGTACACATTCATCTGGCAAGTGTTGCAGGCGAACTCCAACTGGAAACGCCTTCCGTCCGGCAAGGCCAGGAACAGCGGTTCGCGCCAGGATGGACGCTCGCCGCCCCGCTTTACGCAATAGCCCAACGAGTAACGCAGACAGTGACGGCACTGCATCAGCAGTTTGCCCTTGTCACGGGAACCTTTTCCGGCATCCTCTTTCTGCCCGCCTGCCGTCTCCAACTCAAAGGCCCAACGGGCATGGGGCATACCGTGTTCGGCATAGAAGACTCTTGCCTGCCGGTTGGCAATGTTGTAGAGATAGCCATACCTTTGATATTCCGGTTGCCAACCGCTCCGTGGCACCTCGGTGTCCTGCATATTGCGGGGAGTCCTTACGGCGCACGCCTCCCTTCCGATGGCTTGCTGCAGACTCTCCACCAGCTTGCGCCGCAAATCTGCCAGCATACTGCTGGGCACAAAGCACCGGGCTGCCGCAGCATCTACCCTCACTTCGCGGCACACAAAGGGGGTGTTACCCAACTTGCCGAGCTGGCATACGATGTTTTCCTGCTGTGGCTTACGGGCCTCTTGCTGTTCCAGAGAGATGCTGGCTTTTGCCGTCAGACCGTCTTCATGGGCGCCTGTACAACTCGCCTCTGCCTCAAAACCGCCGTCCACCTTACGGAATTCCATGACAACAGGTATCTTTCGCTCTGCCGTGTTGCCGGCAAGTATTTTGCCGAACACCTCGTCGTTGTTACGGTACAGAGCCAAACCGGGCCGCAAGTGCTGCGGCATTTTAAGGGGGAAGAGCCTGTTTCCCTCGGCACGGTTTACGCGGAACCCTTCCAGTTCGCGCCGGTCGTTCAGGAAGCACAGGCCGTCACCATTGGCAAAGGTTGCCGTCCCTGCCACGTTGAAGCTGTTGCGCCTTATCTCCTTCACCTGCCCCACATACTCGCCGATGGCTTTCGGTGTGTCAAAGCTGGCAATGTCCGGTTGCCTGCCGTCGAGGAAATAATGGGTGAATCCGCGGTTAAATGTCTTCTTCAGATTGGGTTCGAAGCTGTAGCTCACCTCGCCGCGCGAAGCCCTGCGGTATTCGTCAGGGCGGCGAGCCACAATCTGGTTCAGCCTCTGGCTGTAGGCTGCCACCACGTTCTTCACATAGTCTACGTCCTTCAGGCGCCCCTCTATCTTGAACGAGCAGGCACCGGCATCGGCCAGGTCTTCAAGCCGGTCTATCTGGCACAGGTCTTTCAGCGACAGCAGATGGCGCTGGTGCTCTATCTCGTGTCCGTCGGCATCGAGCAGGTCAAACTTAAGCCGGCAGAACTGCGCACACTCGCCCCTGTTGGCAGAACGTGAGAAACAGTGCTGCGAAGCGTAGCACACACCCGAGTAGCTGACACACAGTGCTCCGTGTACAAACACCTCCAGGTCCATATCGGGAACAGCCTCGTGTATAGTCCGTATTTCCTCCAGACTGAGTTCGCGCGCCAGGACGGCACGGTCGAATCCCAGCGACTGCAGCCACTTCACCTTCTCCACGCTGCGCGTGTCACACTGCGTACTGGCATGCAGTTCGCCAGTCCAGCAGTTCTCTCCTTCGCGCAGCGACTTCAGCACGCCCATGTCCTGCAGCAGCAAGGCATCCACGCCCGCCTCGCGCAAGCGTTCTGTCATCTGCACCGTATCCTGCAGTTCTGAGTCGTAGACGACGGTGTTTACCGTAACGTGCACTCTGGCACCATAGCGGTGTGCATAGTCGCACAACTGGCGTATGTCGTCATACGAGTTTCCGGCAGCAGCACGTGCTCCGAAACGGGGTGCGCCAATATATACGGCATCGGCTCCGTGGCTAATGGCAGCCATGCCACACTCCAGATTCTTGGCCGGGGCCAGCAGTTCCAGTGTTCTCATTTCTCTGTGTACAATATTCTTGTCTCTTCGCCCGTCTTGGCTTTTTACTTTTTTTACCTTTTTACCCTTTTACCTTTATCAGACTCTTCACTTTCTTGCGTGTCAACCGACAACTTATACAACAAATACAACTTATACAACTTTTTGTGCTGCGCTGCAGCAGCTTTGTTGTTTATGTTGTCAGAGTTGTCTCTGTTGTCTGTGCACTTGGAGGTAAAGGAGGTAAAGGAGGTAAAGGAGTTAAGACAACAGCTTTTCCGTCGAGCGAGGGTAACTGTAGGAGGTACAGCGCCCTCGCTGTACCAACCCTAGCGAGCGAAACAGACATTACCTTTTGCTTCTTTGAGTGGTACGTCCATTCTTGCTTGAGGCTTCTTTGAGTGGTACGGCGGGGGCGCCGTAGCTCCTAATAACAGCCTTCCTGGCGTATGCCCTCTTTTTTTACCTTTTTACTTTTTTACCTTTACCTGATGTCCTCAATGTTGTATGGAGTTTCCTGGTATACGTAATAGTTTATCCAGTTGCTGTAGAAGAGGTTGGCATGTGCACGCCACGTCACTAACGGTTGCTGTGAAGGGTCATCGTGCAGGTAATAGTTCTTGGGCAGGTCCACATCGTCGCGCTTGCCCATGTCTCGCCTGTACTCCCTGTCCAGCGTATCGGGCGCATACTCCAAGTGTCCGGTAACGAAAAACTCCCTTCCGCCACGTGCCATCACGATGCTCACGCCGCTCTCCTCCGACTCGGCGATGATGTCCAGTCCCTCCACCTTTTCTATGTCCTCGCGCCTTACCTCCGTGTGTCGGCTGTGGGGCATGGCGAAGCGGTCGTCAAAGCCACGGAAGATAGGCAGCGACGCATCGAGGGGATGCTGGCTGAAGATGCCGAACATCTTCTTCTGCAACGGATACTTGGGCACACCGTAGAAATGGTAGAGCCCGGCCTGAGCACCCCAGCAGATGTAGAGTGTAGAGGTGACATGGGTGCGTGCCCAGTCGAATATTTCGGTTATCTCGGGCCAGTACTCCACGTCTTCGTAGTCCATCGTCTCTATGGGCGCACCGGTCACTATCATGCCGTCAAACTTCTGCCGGGACAGTTCGGCAAAGGTCTTGTAGAACATCATCATGTGTTCTATGGGCGTGTTCTTGGGCGTATGGCTCTTCAGTTTCATGAAGTATACCTCCAGCTGCAGCGGTGTGTTGGAGAGCAGTCTTACGAGGTCGGTCTCCGTTGTCACTTTCAGCGGCATGAGGTTGAGTATCACTATCTTCAGCGGACGTATTTCCTGGCTGTGTGCCCGGCTCTCGTCCATGACAAAAATGTTTTCGTGCTTCAGCAGTTCTATGGCTGGCAACTTATCTGGCAATCTTAATGGCATATCATGTATATTTTTTCGACTGCAAAATTACACAATTCCAACGAGATAAAGAAACATAGTGACGATAAAAAAAATAACTTGGTACAGCGGGGGCGCTGTACCACTCAGGTAAGGAATTGTAGCTTCGCCCAAGAGAAATGTATCAACTTATTTTTTTATCATTACATAACGCCAAACTTTTCCCCCTCATCCCCTTTCTGCCGACTACAGGGCGGCAATACGATAATGCTCCGCCAGCTGTCCCATCAGCCATTCCATCCTTACGCTCCACGTGCCCTTTTCTTCTGCTACCCTGCGGTTTCTGTCCACCAGTTCCTGGTAGTTGTCGATATGCAGCAGCACATCCTTTATCAGACTTTCCGCCGTAACGTCATCACGCAGTTCCACCACGGGGTTGTAGCCTATAAGGTCGACCAGCTCCTGCGGTGCATGGCCTACCATTACCATGCGCGAGAACATACACTCCCAATAGCGCTGCGTAAGGGTTTCCACGTCGCCCGCCACATCCGGGTCGGTCATGCTGCGGGGCAGTGTTATCGTAACCTTGGCATTGCCCATGGCTTCATACAGCTGTTCGTTGGTATAGACAAACTTGCCGTTCTGCCTCGTACAGACATGGTTCAGCCGTTTTTCGCCGCCGTCCGTCTGCTCCAGCTTGGCAGCATCTACCACCCTCCTGTTCGACCTGCCGAACTCCAGCAGGTCTATCTTACGGTCCGCCAGTTGTTTCCCCTTGGTATAGACGGTTCCGTCCACAGCCTCAGCACACCAGATGATGTTCATGTCGGGGAACACCTTGTGCATACGTTCCGCCACCTGCCTTGACGAGAAAACGGCAGTCTTCACGCCATGCTTTCGCAGCCACTCACAAGTTTTGTCAAAATAACAGGGCCAGCAGTCCCAGAACATGGGCACCACCTCATACCTCATATAGTCGGGGAATGCGTCAAAGGAGACCGACACGGGTTCTACAAACCTCAGCCTGGCCTCCTTCCAGTTCTTCCATACCGCCGGCAACTCCCACCGGAACGCAGCGCCATGCAGCAATCTCGGCGGATAACACCCCCCGATTACCATGCCCCCATTCTCTTTCCATGCCTCGAATGGGGATGTCTTGAAGTTCAGGAACCCGGGATGGACATAAGGCGCTACGGCCCTTAATGTTTTTTTCATGTGTTGTTTAAGGCGTGTTCTAAAAATTCCACGCATGGTTAAACTATATCATTAGACGGATTGC
>CAVFRG010000077.1:0-8563 GCA_963624905.1 Oscillospiraceae bacterium | reverse complement strand
CGCTGGCGCGTATCATAGACCCCTATGAGGGAACCGTAATAGAAGAGGTGAAGGCACCCGTGACAGGCACCGTGTTCTTTGAGCACAACAAGCCGCTGGCTCTGGAACATGCCATCCTCTTCAGAATACTCGAAGAGGAAGAGGGAATATAAGGCGAGTTCTTAAACCCCACCTATAAATAAAAAAACATAATGAGACTCATCAGATTTCTGAAAGACTGGACATTGCCCGTATCCATTACTCTGGGCATCGTCATTTACTTTCTCTTTGCCTATGTTCCCGAACTGGAACCAGTATGCCAGTGGTTTATGCCCATAAGCAAGCCCATACTGCCCTCGTGCATGTTCCTGACCCTTTTTACGGTGTTCTGCAAGGTTGATTTCCGAAACCTGCGCCCCGTAAAGTGGCATCTCTGGGTTGCCGTGCAACAGGTGGCATTTGTCCTCGCCGTACTGGGACTCGTTCTCGTGTTCCACCTCAAGGGCGAACCGCTCATCCTTATGGAATCCATTCTCGCATGCATCATTGGACCGTGTGCGGCAGCAAGCTCGGTCATTACGGCCAAGTTGGGCGGCAGTATGGAGCAGATGACTACCTACACCTTCATCTCCAACTTCATCACCGCCGTCATGATTCCAGTGTGTTTCCCCCTTATAGAGAATGGGCACCACATACACTTCTGGGCGGCTTTTGGTGCCATTCTCTACCAGGTGAGCATCGTGCTCGTGGCTCCCATGGCCCTGGCTTTTGTCGTAAAGCACTTCATGCACGGATTGCACCGTCGCATAGTGAGCGTAAAAGACCTCGGGTTCTATCTCTGGGGCGGGTCGCTCATACTTGTGGCAGGCACCACCATGCGCAACATTATGCATGCCCGCACCTCGCTCACCTTTCTCTGCGTCATAGCGGTCCTCGGTCTGCTGCTCTGCATCGTGCAGTTTGCCACAGGCAGGTTTATAGGCCATTACTTCGACACTACCGTAGAGGCAGGACAAGCCCTCGGACAGAAGAACACCCCCTTTGCCATCTGGGCAGCCACGGCTTATCTCAACCCATTGTCAACCGTAGGACCGGGTTGCTACGTCTTGTGGCAGAACCTTATCAATTCGTTTGAGCTGTGGCACTATCTTAAAAAGAATGAGGGCGTGTCTTGAAGACGCGCCCTCGTTTGCTTATAGCTTTTCTTCGGTAATCCGTTACTTTTTCTTGCCCTTTTTGGCTGTAGCCTTGGCTGCAGTCTTGGTAGTTGCTTTCTTCTCCGTACCTACCGCTACATTGTCAGCCAATTTTTCCTGTGCTGTTGTCTTGACTTCGGGCTTCACGATGCTCACGAGTTCCAGGTCGAACACAAGGGTAGAATAAGGAGGTATCTGGCCTGCACCGCGTTTGCCGTAGGCCAACTCCTGCGGGATGTAAATCTGCCACTTGCTTCCTACCGGCATCATGGTGAGTGCCTCTGTCCAGCCTTTGATAAGACGGCCGGCATTAAACTTGTCGGTAGTGACACCCTTGTGCTTGGATGTGGCATCGAAGACGGTTCCGTCTGTAAGTCTGCCTTCGTAGATAACCTCTACCTCGTCAGACGACTTGGGTATCTCGCCGTGCCCCTCAGTCAGAACCTTGTACTGCAGACCGCTCGGCAATACCTTCACGCCAGGTTTTTTGGCATTGTCGGCAAGCCACTGCCTGCTGCCTGCTGTGAGCGTCTCGTTCTGGTAGTCTTCTGCCTTGGCGGTGGTAAAGAAGGTAGTGTCGTTGGCCAAAGACGCAAGAAATCCCTTGTTGAAGAGCGCCAAGCCTACGGAGTCCTTGGTGGCGGCAAACTCCTTCTTGGCAGAAGGATAGATACGGCTCTCCACCATCTTGGCTATCAGTGCGCCTGCAGCGTGAGCCACGCCCTGTGGTGTGTTGCTCTGTGCAAAAGCCTCCTCATATCCACGTACGAAGTCGGCCATGTATGCCGTGTCCATCATGTACGACTGCTGCAGGAAGGGTACCAGTCCGCGAGTGGCTCCCATACCTGCTGCATAACTCAGGGAGTCGGACGATGTTTGCAGTGTGACAGGAGCGGCTACAGCCTTTTTGCTCTTGTCTTTTTTCTTGTCTGCGGCATTTGCCGTAAACAAAGAAGCACTCGCCACGAGGACGAGTGCTGTCAATGTCATTTTGTTCATATTCAGAATTAATCCTCTGTATAATGTGTTCTATTATCGTATAAGCCCATCACGGGAGCATGGCTTACTTGCCAGCGCCAATGGATACAAGCTCAATCTTGAAGATAAGTGCAGAGAAAGGCTTGATGTCGCGCTGTTCACGCTCGCCGTAAGCACGGTCCTGAGGAATGTAAACCTCCCATACAGAACCTACAGGCATGCGTACCAACACATCGGTCCAACCCTTGATAACCTGGTTGGCACGAAGCTCTACGGGTGTGCCGCGCTTGTAGGAAGAGTCGAATACCTTACCGTCAATGGTCTTGCCCTCATACTGTACCTTTACCAGGGATGTGTCCTTAGGCATAGGGCCGTTGCCCTCCTTGATAACCTTGTACTGTACGCCTGAAGGAAGTGTCACCACACCAGCCTTCTTCTTGTTGGCGGCAAGGAACTTCTCTCCAGCCTCCTTGTTGGCACCGTACTGCTTCTCCATGGTCTTGGTCTTGATGGCCATCATCTTGGCCTGAGCCACCTGCTGTGCCTGCTCAGGAGTCATAAGTCCCTTCTTGGCAGTAGTACCGGTGATGAAACCAGCCATGAAGTTCTTCATAGAGATGGTCTGGGTAGAGTCCTCTCCGAATACCTCGTGATTGATACCCTTAATCATCTGGTTGCTGATTTGCTGGCCTATCTGTATACCTGCATAGTAAGCGGCCTTCTTCTTGTCGTCACCGGCATTGGCAGCATCGTTCATACCCTTGATGAAATCATCCATATAGGCTGTGTCTACACCCATACGCTCTACCATAAACTCTTTCAGACCCTGAGACTGGGCCATACCCATGGCGTAGCTCAGTGTGTCCACTTCATTCTTAAGGTCTGCCTTGGGGGTAGAATTGCCACATGACACGAATGTCGCTGCAGCGAGAGCCATCATGGCTCCGAAAAACATTTTTTTCATTCTGCTTTGTTGTATTATGTTTCTTTTATCTTCCTGTATTACTTTACAGCTATCAGTTCCACGTCGAAAATCAATGTGGAGAAAGGAGGAATGCTTGCACCGGCACCACGCTCGCCATAACCCAGTTGGAAGGGTATGAAGAAACGGTACTTGGCACCTTCGCTCATGAGCTGCAGACCCTCAGTCCAGCCGGCTATCACCTGGTTGAGAGGGAAAGTGGCTGTCTGGCCGCGGTCGTATGAACTGTCAAACTTAGTACCGTCGATGAGTGTACCTTCATAGTGGCACTCTACCTTGTCAGTTGCCTTGGGCGACTTGCCGTTTCCTTCGCGCAGTACCTGGTATTGCAGACCGCTCTTGGTAGTGATGATGCCTTCCTTTTTTCCGTTCTCTGCGAGGAACTGCTCGCCGGCTACCTTGGCCACCTTGCCCTTTTCGGCAGCAGCAGCCTGAGCTTTGGCCTCCTGCTCTGCGAAGAAATTCTGTACCAGTTGCTGGGCCTCTTGCTCGTCTATCTGCAGGCTGCCAGCCATGGCATCCTTCACGGCCTGTGCAAAGTCGTCGATGTTCAATGTCTCAGCACCCATAGATGCAAGTTGGCGGCCTATGCCGATACCCAAAGCGTAACTTACTTTGTCCATAAAATGTCTGTCTTTCTCTTTATGTGTAGTTATTAATGTTGCTGTTTCGTAAAACGTGTGCAAAATTAGGCAATTTTTCCGAATTACAAGCCTCTATGTATAAAAATATTAGGCGGTAGACGTCCTTATTGTAGGAAATTAGCCTTATTTTGGAGTATTTAAGACGGGGCGGCTCTTCCTCTTTATCTTTCCGTTCTCTCGAAGGCTTTGAGCACATCGCATTTAGTGGTGAAGGCATCCACGGCTTCGGGATGTTCGTGGCGGAACTTGCTCCACTCTGCCAGAGCCTTATACTGGACGGACTGTCTCTGTATGACGGTTTTCTCGTCCCAGTTGGCATCGTATATGGTCTTTTGCCATGGGTCGGTGCCGATAGAGGCAAGGGCGTAGAGCGAATGGTAGCGCAACTGGAGGTCGGTGCTCTGCTTGCTTTCTTTCAAGAAGCCGATGGTGATGGCGGCAAAGTCGGCTTCGCCCGTCCTTGCACTGTCGTTCACGCTCTTGCCGTAGTGGGAGAGATACCAGCAATCACCATAGCAGGAAGCCTGGTAGTAGCGTACGGCCAGTTGGTAGGCCAGTTGTTTCTTTGCCTCACCCTCGCGGCTGACGTTGTATTGCCCTACGAGTTGGTTCATCTCCTCGCAGAACTTTAGCTTGGGATTCTCCTTCATCCGGGCAAAGCCAGAGTCGCGGTTCCACATCTCCTCATCGTTCACTTTCTGCGCCCGGAACCAATAAGGAAGGCTATAACTGCGCTTCTCAGCATAGAAACTGATGGGCTGGTTGTCTATAAATGTGAGCGGCACATCCTTGAGCCAGCGTGCGGCCTCTCCGAAGTTGCCCTCTGCCAGATACTTGGTTCCTATGAAGTCGCGGAAGAAGTCTGTGTTGCGGTAGAGCATCTGGCAGATGTACTGGCAGAAGGCATCGCTGGGTTGTGACGTGATAAAGGTATAGTATTCGGTAAGCTGGGTAGCATTGAGCGAGTCGAGGTTGACGAAGTAGTCGGAAGAGTAGATGTACTTGTCGAGATACTGTTCGCCCGGCTTTCCTTTCTGGTAGCCGCGCTCGTAAGCGTCCATCATGCCGTGCATGGCAAGTGCCATGTGCGCATACTCTTTGGCTTTCTTGCCACTGGTGTCCTTGCTGAGTCTCAGCAACTGGTTGTGCAGGGCGCGATAAATGATGCGCTCCTGCACCTCTACATAGTGGTTGAGGTAGATGCCGTCGGTACATTCCTCCTTGGCTTTGTCATAGAGCCATGACAGTTCGGTTACGAGATTTTTCGACTCGCTTGCCTTGCCCGTATAGTAGCCTGCCGTAATCAGCAGTCGGATGGCCCGTGCATTGTCTTTCATCCTTGTAGTACCGTCGAGTCGGCATGCCTCGTCACTTTCTGCTGCCGCTTCCTTCCCCTGTCCATAGAGATAATGGAGCATGGCCGTGGCAGAACGCCAAAGGCACGGCGACTTCGTCTTTCCTTCGCCGATAACCTTGTCGGCAAAGGCTATGAAGTCGAGTGCTTCCTTGCGGTATACTATCTTGGAGCCTATCTGTGTCATCCAGTCCTTGTCCAGTTCGCCTTTCTCGCGGCTGTCTATCGTCTGCTGGCTATTGTTGACGAAGTCCTGCACGAGATAGACAAGCATGGGCGAGTTGGGGTTCTTGAAATAGATGCTCTGTATGCCGGCCAGATTACGGTAGTTGCGTGCCAGTACCCTGATGCTGGCCATGTCTCCCTGCTCGGCATAGATGTCCAGAGCCTGCTGGTGTTTGCCAGTCTTCCATAATGCCCGTGCATAAATGTTGCGCATGGCCTCTCTCCACATGGAGGACGGAAGTTTGGAGGCGGTATTGTTCCAGTATCTGATGTTCTGTTCCTGCAGTCCCTTCATCATGTTGGTTCTCATCAGCAGCAGGTCATACTGCCCCTTCAGTCTGCTGCCCTTGTACTTGACGGCGGCATTGGCAAAACCGTAGAGAGCCTGCCTGGCGGTCTGCTGCTCTTCCTTGGACGGGTATTCCCACGCATTGGGGTTTAGTTTGTTGCAAACGGCAATGTAGGCATTCAGTTGCTTCAAGTAAGCCTGCATCTCAGTGTCTTTCTTGCGGGTGGCAGCGTCCATCACGTCGTTGCTGCTGTAGAGGTAATAGCTCACGTTGTCGTCGTCATCCTTGCTCCCAGCGTAGTTTCGCCAGTAGGCGGCTATGTCGTAGAGATAAGCCGGTGCCGTCTTGTCGCGGTTGAACACGCTGAACATGTAGTAGTTGTGGTCGGATACTTCCGGTCCGCATGCCATGGCAGCAATGCTGAAGCCCAGTGTCAGGACACTCATGGCGATGTATCTCTTAATGCTGATAGATTTTTTCATAATCATCGGGATTGAAACGTTTGATATTGTCTGTATTGATGTCGAAGAGGATAACCTCGTCATTGATGTGTCTGTCTTGGTGGCTGACCGCTCCGACAGCTTCCATAATGTCTGCCATTTCAGGCTTTCGTGTCACGATGCTGTCGCCTGGCAGGACAGGAAAGTCTTCGTCTGCGTGCATGATGCCCACAAATTTGCCTTCCCTGAAAAGGATGCGCCACCTGAAAAGCGGGTAGGCTGCGGCAAGGGGTAGCGGATAACTTCCGAGGTGCTGTATGTAGGGGGCGGCATCCTTCATGTCGAGTATGGGCTTGTGGCATGATAGGAGCTTGTGGTCGCCCGTGTTGTACATCATCAGTACTCCTCGGTCTACGGGCGGCGGAGCCATGGAGAGCTGATGCAGGCGTATGGTGGCAGAGAGTTGGATGTTCTGCGCATTTGCCTCTTCTCTGAGGATGCCAAGAAAACGGAAGTAAGCCTTTTCTGTTGAGGCAGTCCAGTCACAGTCTATCTGTATCTCTTTTACCCCCTTGATGTCGTTGGCTGCGTTCATCTGCCCGATACGTCTGAATATCTTTTCGGCCAACAGTCTGCAGTCTTCCTGCGTGCAGTTCTTCATACAGTCGTTTACGATGAATACCACGGGTACTATTCCGATGCCTTCGGGTACGGGTGTCCTGAAAAGGATGGTGGCATTGGGTATGGCTGCACCGCTTTCTTCATTTTTCACCACATCGAAGTATCTCACGTATATCCGGCTGATGTGGTGTTGCCGTATGAAGGCAGTCTTGCAGCTGTCCATGTCCCATGTTGTACTCCAGTAGTAGGCGGAACGCTGTGTCTCCGTCTTCTTGCCGTTGCGGCAACTTGTAAACAGACATGCCATGATGCACAGAAATACCACAATTTTTTTCATCATCATCTTGATTTGGGCGGTAAAGATAGGGAATATATGTGAGACGTGGTACAATATAACGTATAAATAATCTAAATTGTAGGAAAATGTGTACCTTTGTGCGCACAAAACTGAAAACCGGAAAACAAGAACAAGGAAATGAGATACCTGATAACCGTCGTAACCCTGTTAGTGGCACTCTGCATGCAAGGTGCGGAAAACTTCTGTATAGAGAAAGACCTTCAGCAACTAGACCGTATCGTAGAGCAAAAGCTAACGTACGAGCAAGCGAAACAGAAGGAGATATCCCGCAGCCAAATGGCAGAGGGCAACTGCGTCACGACCATGGACAAATACAACTTCCACGAGTCGCTCTACCGGTTGTATCTAAAGTGGAATCCTGACTCTGCCGTTTCCCACGCAAGAAAATGTCAGGAGATTGCCGCAGTCAGCAATCTGGCGCACCTCCATACCAAGGCAGTCATTCACGAAGCCTACGCCAAGGTGCTGTGCGGCGAAATGCTGGATGCCAACCGCCTCATCCTGTCTATCGGTCCCATCGAAAGTCTGGACAAGGAGAACCAGGCACCGATGGCATTCCTGATGCTGGAGTTTCAGCTCCGCACCAACATGATGATGGGTATCGACAACAAGGTTCCCCAGGAATGTCGTGACAGTTGGACGAAATTCAGTGTCTATCTGCCGAAAGACCACTGGCGCTACCAATTCTACAAGGTGATGCTGACGCAGAATGGAGACACGAAGACACTCGTAGGCATACTGAACCATTGCAAGCAACCCTCCTTTGAGGCTGCCGCCATCGCCGCCACCGTCGCCCGCCTTTATGTTTGCAAGGGCGACTACGACTCCTTCCACCATTACCTCATAGTATCTGCCATCAACGACATCGAGTGTGCCAACCATGAGGCGCAGTCGCTCGTGCATCTCATCAATTCGCCATACATTACCCTCGACCCCAACCGTGCCTACAACTATGCCGCCGTATGTGCCGACAACGTTAAGTTCTTCAATGACCAAGGGCGGAGCCTCAATGTGGTAAAGGCATATACGAAGATTACCAAGTCGTACAAGGACGGGTGGTTGCACAGGACACACGTTCTCTATGCCATCATTGCCCTGCTTGCAGTCGCCATCGTCGCCATCGTCTATCTGCTAAGGAAAGTAATTAGGAAGAGGAAAGAGCAGGAACTGTTGCTCCGCCAGTTAGAGGAGAGCAACGCTAAGTTGGAGGACATGATAGCCCAACGCAAGAAGGCACAGGAGGAACTGCAGAAGAGCAACGCCCTGCTGCAAAGGGAAATAAGCTACCACAACCAGAATTTCTTTAACGTCTACCTGCTCATCAGCAAATACATCACCGACGTGAAGGAGTTTAAGAAGAAGGTCTACAACCTCATCACAGCCGGAAAGGTAGACAATGCCCGCCGCGAGCTTCATGCCAACACGCAGACTGACAAATATCTGAAAAACTTCTTTGAGCATTTCGACAAGGCGTTCCTCCTCTCCCACCCCGACTT
>CAVFRG010000076.1:0-8659 GCA_963624905.1 Oscillospiraceae bacterium | reverse complement strand
GGATGACATGATGTTACTATCGCCGAATAGTTGAATCTTTCCAAAGCAACCGTACCGCTCGAAAAGCTGTTGTCTTAACTCCTTAAATCCTCCCCTCCCCTAAAAAACGCAAAAATATGACCAAGAAACAGGGAACCATCCTCGTTGTGGACGACAACCGCAACATCCTTACCACGGTGCGCATGCTGCTCGAACCCTACTTCGAGCACATCGTTACCATCGCCACCCCCAATGCCATTCCAGCCAAGTTGAGGGAGGAGCGCCCCGATGTGGTGCTGCTCGACATGAATTTCAGTAACGGCATCAACTCCGGCAACGAGGGACTCTTCTGGCTGCGCCAGATCAAGAGTGCCAGTCCGCATACCGAGGTGGTGCTCTTCACCGCCTATGCCGATATCCAGCTTGCCGTGACGGGTATCAAGGAGGGTGCAGCCGACTTTATCGTCAAGCCCTTCGACAATGCCAAGATGGTGACAGTACTTACCGAGGCGCGCGACAAGAACCGCAAGACTGCTGCCCCCAAGGCGAAGGACAGCGGCATGTACTGGGGCGAGAGCGACGCGATGTGCCGTCTGCGCACCGTGGTGGAGCGGGTGGCGGCAACCGATGCCAATATCCTCATCACCGGTGAGAACGGTACGGGCAAGGAGGTGCTTGCCAACGAGATACACCGTCTCTCCGCGCGCAGTGCCCGCAAGATGCTGCCCGTGGACATGGGGGCCATCACCGAGACGCTCTTCGAGAGTGAACTCTTCGGACACGTGAAGGGTGCGTTTACCGATGCCAAACAGGACAAGCCCGGCAAGTTTGAACTGGCAGACGGCAGCACGCTCTTCCTCGACGAGATAGGCAACCTTTCCTACGGACTGCAGGCCAAGCTCCTTACCGCCCTGCAGCGCCGCAGCATCGTGAGGGTGGGAGGCTCCGAGCAGATTCCTGTAGACGTGCGACTGGTGTGTGCCACCAACCGCGACCTGCAGCAGATGGTGAGTCGTGGTGAGTTTCGCGAGGACTTGCTCTACCGCATCAACACCATCCACCTCCAACTGCCTGCCCTGCGCCAGCGTCCCGCCGACATTGTGCCCCTTGCCACGAGATTCCTTCGCCAGTATGCCAGCTTATATAATAAGGTGGACATCCGTTTCTCCGAAGAGGCGGAGCGCAAGCTCGCCTCCCTGCCGTGGTACGGCAATATCCGCGAACTGCAGCATGCCGTGGAGAAGGCGGTGATCCTTGCCGACGGTGGCAGCATCTCTGCCCTCGACATAGACGGAGGCAACCAGACACGTCGTGAGGAGAACCCCATGGACGGGGTGCAGACGCTAGACGAGATGGAGAGCCGTATGATCGAAAAGACCATGCGCGAGTGTGAGGGCAACCTCTCCGTAGTGGCGGCACGCCTCGGCATCTCGCGCCAGACGCTCTACAACAAGATAAAGAGATACGGACTGTGAGGATTTTAAAGGTAAAAAGAAGTGAAGAGTGAAGAGAGAAGAGTGAAGAATCCGACAGCAAAGGTATCTGTATGTGGTACAGCGCCCCCGCTGTACCACTCAAGCGCGACAACAACCCATGCCCCCCAACAACTTAGACAACTCGAACAACATAAACAACATAGATGCTGCAGCGGCAGCATAAAAAAGGTTGTCCAAGTTGTATTTGTTGTATAAGTTGTCGGTTCGAATACGCAGGGTAGACGAAATTGTACCAAGTTGTTTCTTGTCACTAATACTAAAAACTTCCGTGTAATCCGTGTGTTCCGTGTTCGAAATAATAAACTGAAAACTGCCGTGTTATTGATTAATTCGCATTAAAAATGGATTTGAAACTGCTTGCAATCATCGTCATTTCTGTCGTTGCCGTGGTAGGGAACCTGTGGCTCTACCGCCATTACCGCCGCAACGTCAAGAAGGTGTCGTTTCTCTTCGATGCCATCGACAACGGCGACTTCTCCTTCCATTTCTCCACTGCACAACGGGGAATGAAGGAGGACAAGATGCTGAACCAGTCGCTCAACCGCATCAAGCTCATCCTGCAGCATGTGCGCGAGGAACAGAAGGAGCGCGAGATGTATTACGAGCAGATTATCAATGCCGTGGATGCCGGCGTGATGGTGGTGGACAGCCACGATAACATACTGCAGCACAACCGTGCTGCTCTGCGCCTTCTCGGCACCGATGTGCTCACCCACATGAACCAGGTGAAAGACCGCCTCCGCTCCGACGACCTCTCCAAGCACGAGATGCAGGCGCTGCTCAAGGGCAAGCGGGTACGCATCATCGCCATCAACGATGTGCGCAGCGAACTGGACAACCAGGAAGTGGACTCGTGGATCAAGCTCATCCGTGTCCTCACCCACGAGATAATGAACACCATTACGCCCGTCACCTCGCTCAGCGAGACCCTGCTCCAGAAAGTTTCGTCGGAGGAAGACGTGCGGCAGGGCCTCGAGGTGATACACAAGACGGGCACCGAACTGCTGGCTTTCGTCAACAACTACCGGCGCTTCACCCATGTGCCGCAGCCGCAGCCCGCGCTCTTCTATGTGGAGCCGTTCCTCCAGCGCATGGCGGTGCTCTGTTCCTGTGGGGTAGAAGTGGAGGTAACGCCCAAGGACCTCCTTGCCTATGCCGACGAGAGTCTGATGGCGCATGTTGTCACCAATCTGCTCAAGAATGCTGCCGAGGCGATTGCCGCAGCGTCGGCAGCCCGCTCTGCCGACGGTTCATCGGAGGGCAGCAGTGGCTTGTTTGTCAGGGTGCGTGCCTACACCGACGAGCAGGAGGCGGTCATCATCGACGTTACCGACAATGCCGGCATCATTCCCGACGAGGTTGCCGCCCATGTCTTTGTGCCGTTCTTCACCACGAAGGAGGAGGGCAGCGGCATCGGTCTCTCCCTCTCGCGCCAGATCATGAGGGTGAGCGGAGGCTCCCTCTCCCTCCATCAGGACAAGGAGAAAAGCCTTACTACCTTCCGCATCCTTATCCCGTAATCTTGGCATAAAACAGGCTATAAACCGCCAAAACGTGTAAAAATAGTTAAGTTTTGGCAGCTTTCACTATACTGAATCCCGCCAATTCTATGCTTTTTCTTATCTTTGTGGCGGTTTTCGATTTATTATTTACTAAAAAAGGGCAAACAATATGGAGACGGTCATAGGAAGAAAGGACGAGATAAAAGAGATTAACGAACTGTACAACAGTGGAAAAGCGGAATTCTTGGCCATTTATGGACGCAGAAGGGTGGGGAAGACTTTCCTTGTCAAGGAAGTGCTGGGCACCCGCTTCACGTTTTACCACAGCGGACTTTCGCCCATAGACGAGGAGTCGAGCAAGACATCCATGAAGGACCAGTTGCTCAACTTCTATTTCTCTATGATGAGGGCAGGACTCAACGAGCAGAAAAAGCCGGAGTCTTGGCTGGAGGCATTCTTCATGCTCGAAAACTTCCTGGAAGATATCGATGACGGTAGCCGACAGGTGGTATTCATTGATGAACTGCCTTGGATGGACACTCCCAAGTCGGGATTCCTCAAGGCCTTCGAGGCTTTCTGGAACGGGTGGGGCTCGAGCAGGCACAACCTTATGCTGGTGGTATGCGGGAGTGCCACGACATGGATGCTTGACAATATCGTTAACAGTCATGGTGGCTTGTACGACCGACTTACGCGCGAGATGCACCTTCAGCCATTTATCCTCTCCGAGGCACGCGACTTTCTGCTGGCCAAGGGCCTTGCCTTGTCACTGATGGACATCGCCGAGGCTTACATGATTTTCGGAGGTATTCCTTATTATCTCAGTTACTTCAGGAAGGGGATGAGTCTGGGGCAGAATGTCGACATGCTGCTCTTCGACCGCAAGGCGAGGTTGGCCAATGAGTTCCGGCGCCTGTTCAGCTCGCTTTTCGTCAATTCGGAAGACTATAAGGCCATTGTGCGCCTTTTGGCCCAGAACCATATCGGTTATTCGCGCGGAGAGATAGCCACGCTTTTGGGGCGCAAAAGTGGTGGTGCACTGACTGCTATGTTGACGGCCTTGGAGAACAGTGGCTTCGTGCGCCACTATACCCCATTGGGCAACCGGAAGAACGACGTGCTCTACCAACTTTGCGATCCCTTCTGCCGGTTCTGTATTGCTTTTGTGGAAAACTGTTCCGACCATCACTTTTGGCAGAACAGTCGTAACGACGGTAGGATAGCAGCGTGGAGAGGACTTGCCTTCGAGGCACTCTGTACCAGTCATATAGACAAAGTGAAAGATGCCTTGAGGGTGGGAGGCGTGTTGTCGCGCGAAACATCCCTGTCCGTCAAGGGGGATGCTAACGGGAAGGGAACGCAGATAGACCTCGTTATTATCCGTAACGACAATATCGTCAACCTGTGCGAGATGAAGTTTACTGCCAAACCATTTGTCATAGACAAAGACTATCATGACGTGCTGGCCCATCGCATAGAACTGTTGCGCGACACGCTGAAGGACAACACTAAGAGCATCCACCTTACTTTCGTCACTTCGTGTGGCGTGAAGCAGAATATGTACAGTGGTATTGTGCAGAACGAAATACTGTTGGAAGACCTTTTCTGTTAAGAATCTATAAATAACACAACAAAAGCTTGCTTTGTATTGTTTTTAATACTAATTTTGCACACAATTATATGCACGGCGCGTGCAACCGCACTTGTTCCTTTATATTATAATAGGTGTGGACTCTTGGGTAAATATATTATAAGTAAAAGATCATAAACTACTAAATTTAAGTAAAAGATGAAAAAGGTTCTACTTCTATCAGTGTGCCTTATTGTATCCGTCCTTTTCGGGGGGGGTAAATCATGGGCTTCTGTAACAACAGAAACGAGTGATGGCAATAATACATTGACCATCAAGTTGGAAGGTACGGCAACCGATGCTGACGTATCGTCCGTGAAAAACGCAATGCAAAACTGCAGTTATACAAAAGTTGTTGTAACTGGTGGTACTATTACCGATGCTTTTGTACAAGCTATCTTGTATGCCGATTATGGCGGTAACGGCTCGATAACAACTCTTGACCTTAGTGGAACTTCTTATAATGCAACAACTTTCCCCAAGAGTGTCTTTACTCCTTCGTCAAATGAGTATCGTAAAGGTCAATTGAAAGTTGCAACACTTTCTTTGCCAAATAACATCATCACTATCGGAGAAGAAGCGGTACAACTGACCGAGCTTAAAGAGTTAATCCTTCCATCCTCTCTTACTACTATTGGAAAGAAGGGTTTCATGAATAATAATAAACTGGAAAGTGTCACTTTCCCCGAGAACCTTGATAAGATAGATGATGCTGCTTTTGCGAATTGCCCCATCAAGAACTTGAAGTTCAACAGCAAGTTGCGCTTTATCGGCAACTCGGCATTTGCATGTAATAGCAGTATACATGAAGAAACACTTATCATACCTGCAAGCGTTAAGTACATTGGTCCTTCTGCCTTTTGCGGACATGAATACCAGGATGTTTATTTCCAGGGAGATAAGGCTCCCATCATGCCTTCCGGTGCGTCAGTGTGCAACGATTTAACTTGGCTGGATGCCAAATATAATACAGCGTTCCCTTCTAACACCTTGAATGGTAATAATGGTTTTACCCCCAATGGTGGTCAGAGCACCCATGATAATGCAAATGAAGGATGGGCCAACCGCGATAATTATTACAACAATGGTTATTATTTCTGCATACTGCACTATCCTACCAATCTGAGTGAAGAAAACAAGAATACCTATGTAGATGTTACCCGCAAATACATAACAAAAACAGAAGGTACTTTTTCTTATGGAGAAACGTATGCTGAAGGAAAAGAAACTACTGCCCTTGGACAAGTGGGAACCTGCACCGCAAATACTAACGTAGGATATGGTTATAAAGATACTTATCTTGGCGAACAGTACATATGGCCTTCACAGGGCCAGTGGAACCGTGCTTTTGTCACAGCTGCACTTGGCTTGTGCTGGAATGGTGTTGACACTTATCGTCCCACACTCACCCAAGAGGAGAAAGACATTTATGCTGAGGCAGGTTATGTAATCGATGATGGTGAAGGTCAATACACCGAGGAAGAGCTTAGCAAAATGGCGCATATGGGTACCCGTATGTTCGTTCTTGCCAACCCCGATGCCCAGAAGGACAAGTACAATCCCGGAAACATCAAGAAGGACGGTACATGGTGGACTATCTGCGTACCCTTCAACATGACAAAGAAGCAGGTGCTCGAAACCTTCGGTGACAAGACGCAGCTCTGCCTGTTCAACGAAGTGACACGCCAGATAGATCCTGACGGCAAGAAGCACCTCCTTATCCGCTTCGCTACCAACCCGATGGAACACAAAACTTCTTACGAAAACGGCACAAAGGCCAAGTTTACGGAAAGCGTGGACGCAAGTGAAGCAAACGGTCATGTTGCAGGCGAGTGGGATTATAAAACTATCGCTGGTAGTGATGTAGTAAATACTCCAGCCGATGACGACATCGTTATCTGGGCACATGAGTCGTACATGATCAAGCCAGACGATGGTGAAAACTCAGATAAGGATCCTGTTACTATCGTCAACTATGAGCCGGTGCCTGGAAACCCTCTTCCAAGTGTTGTACGTGCCAAGACTACCACAACGAAAAATGGCCAAAGTGCTGACGACTACGAAAACTGCTACCGCTTTGTTGGCAACTACCTCTCTGACGCAATGATGCCACAGTACAGCTACTTCTTCGGAACTGGTTCGAACGGTGACAAAACAGAAAAGTTCCGTTTCTATACAGGAACATCATCCAAGTGGAAGACCAATAAGTGTCTTATTGAGGTTGCAGCACACGAAGGTGGTTATGAAGACTATACCAATTTCTTCAACAGTGATGTAACTAACGCTAAGGTGACGTCGAACACAGTCTTCGGCTTCGATGACAAGAATGGTGACACTACCGCTATCGATGACGTGCAGATACAGGTAGGCAACGATGTGCTTACTCCTATCTTCAGTCTCGACGGAAAGATGGTAAGTCTCTCTGGCGACACCACAGGATTGGCCAAGGGCGTATACGTCAAGGCCGGCAAGAAATTCATTGTACGATAAAAACAGTAAAGACATGAAAAAGAAATATATAGTACCAACTGTAGCAGTAACAAAATGCCAGTTGGAAGGTCTCATTGCGGCTTCGCCAAGCAAGAAAGCAGAGCAGTATACGCCAGCGGGTGATGGCGGAGATATTCCGCAAGATTCCAGTGGTGATGGCTCAAAGGCCAAGGAGCACTTCAACGCCTGGACTGCCTGGGAAGATTAAGAAAATAGAATCTTTTACAAAGGCTAATTACTTATAATTAGTGAATACAATATATTTGACTGAGGGAGCTTGCCGTGAGGCACGCTCCCTTTTTTTACTTATTGCTCAAGTTTCGGATTTTTGCATTTTGCCCTCTTGCCCAGCGAGGACAATTCTTTTCTTGCTTGGTACAGCGAGGGCGTTGTACCTCCTACAGCCATCGCCATTTGCCGGAAAGGGTGTTCATTAGGAGGTACGACGCCCTCGCCGTACCACTCACTCAGGTAAATTCCACAGTAAAAACTTGCTCCACTGCGAAAATAGTATTACCTTTGCGCGCGTGAGCGGGAGCACGTGGCTGCCGCCATCGAGACACATAACACATTACACGATACGATGATGACAATGGAAGAATACAGGGCCGCTATCCTGAAAGCCCTGCTCGATGCGAAGAACGAGGACGGTACACCCGTCATAACGGAGAAAGAAGCACAGGAAGCGCTCAACGACTTCACCGACGAGGCACTGCAGGACGGCATGCTCTGGAACACGCCGCAAGACGTGGCAGACATCATACTGGAAGGCTGACACACGCCCAAAAAGGGCTGGACACTTGCTTTTTCCGCATTTTATTCGTAACTTTGCAACCGCTTGGCAGAGTTGCAAGGACTGTTGCGCCTCTATACCAAAGCTGCATGTGCCTGCAAGGGTACACTGCCAGCCCCCGAAATCGTAACGCAAGAAACAACAACACTCATGAAGATAGAAAACGAAATCATCCGTTCTGTCACCGCAGCGGTGAAGGAACTTTACGGTCAGGACGTGCCAGAGAAGATGGTGGCACTGCAGAAGACAAAGAGTAATTTTGAGGGTAACCTTACCCTCGTCGTGTTCCCCTTCCTCAAGATGTCGAAGAAGAAACCCGAGGACACCGCGCAGCAGATAGGCGAATACCTGAAGGCCAACTGCGCACACGTGGTGGCCGACTTCAACGTAGTAAAAGGGTTCCTCAACCTCTCCATCGCCCCTGCAGCATGGGTAGGACTGCTCAATGACATCCACGCCGACGCGAAGTTTGGCGAGAAGCCCGTTACGGAGCAGAGTCCGCTCGTGATGATAGAGTATTCTTCGCCCAACACCAACAAGCCCCTCCACCTCGGCCATGTGCGCAACAACCTGCTGGGTTGGTCGTTGGCACAGATAATGGAGGCAAACGGCAACAAGGTCATCAAGACCAACATCGTCAACGACCGAGGCATCCACATCTGCAAGTCGATGCTCGCCTGGCAGAAGTGGGGCAACGGTGAGACACCCGAGACATCGGGCAAGAAGGGCGACCACCTCATCGGCGACTACTATGTGGCTTTCGACAAGC
>CAVFRG010000075.1:0-9304 GCA_963624905.1 Oscillospiraceae bacterium | reverse complement strand
TGAAAAACTTCTTTGAGCATTTCGACAAGGCGTTCCTCCTCTCCCACCCCGACTTTGTGGAGCGGTTCAATGCCCTCTTGCGCCCCGAAGCCCGGATAACATTGGAACAAGAGGACAGTCTCACTCCCGAGCTTCGCATCTATGCCCTCGTGAGCATCGGCATCACTGACAGCGTGAGCATAGCCAAGTTCCTCCATTACTCCACGCAGACGGTCTACAACTACCGCCTGAAAGTGCGCCATGCCTCCTGCATCCCAGAGAAGGACTTCGCGGAGACCATAGCAAGTATGTACGATGTGTAGGTCAGCTATGAGATGACTGCCCAATAAAAAAATGAAATTTTATTCTCCTTTTACCAAATTTCATCGTACCTTTGCCGTGAAGACACAATATAATAGCTATTACCATGAATATGAAACGACACAAAGAGTACATACTGGCGGCATTGTTCCTATGGGCTACCGCCACAGGCGGACTGGCATAAGAGAAGACTGTACGCCCCTGGCAACAGTATCTGGACGAACTGAGCGAGACGGAAGACTTCGAGGGACAGTCGTGGGAAACGTACGAGGATGTGCTGGCCGAATATGCCGAACACCCCATGAACATCAACACAGCCACCACCGAAGACCTGCAGCGCCTGCCCTTTCTCTCGGCTCAGCAGATAGAGGGTATCGAGGCATACATCTACCGTTATGGAGCCATGAAGAGTTTGGGCGAACTGGCCATGATTCCAAGTGTGTCCTGGTACCAGCGCCAACTGTTGGCTTACTTCGTCTATGCTGGAGAGGTAAAAAAGAAAGAATACCCTACCTTTCGACAAATAACACAATACGGCAAGCATGAAGCCGTGGCTGCCGTAAAGATACCCCTCTACGAGCGGCGGGGCGATGCAGACGGCAGTTACCTCGGCAGTAGGTACAAGCACTGGTTGCGTTACCAGTTCAAGTACGGTGACTTCGTGAAGGCGGGTGTGCTCGGTTCGAAGGATGCCGGCGAACCTTTTTTTACGAAAGGCAACGGACAGGGATACGATTTCTACTCCTTTTATCTGCAGATACGCAAGTGGGGCAGACTGAAGAATCTTACTTTGGGACGCTACAGACTGCACGAGGGGATGGGACTCATACTGAACAATGACTTCAGCTTCGGAAAACTTTCCGTCTTGTCGTCTTTAGGGCGTAATAGTAACACCATCCGCGTACACTCTTCCCGCTATGCAGCCAACTACCTGCAGGGAGGAGCAGCCACGGTGTCGCTCACGCCCCATCTTGACCTGACGGCCTTTGTTTCTTACCGCACAATAGACGCCACCGTCCGGGACGGAGGCATACGCACCATCCTTACTACTGGCCTGCACCGTACTGCCACCGAAATGGAGAAGAAGGACATTGCCTCCACCTTTTTGGCAGGAGGCAACCTCAGTCTGCGCTCCGGAGGATGGCATATTGGAGCAACGGCTTTCTACAACAGTTATTCCATGCCGCTCACACCCAACAATAATCTGCTTTATAAGCGTTATGCGCCTGCAGGGAACTGTTTTTGGAACGCCAGCGCAGACTACAGCTATGTGTCGTCGCGACTGCTACTGCAGGGAGAGACCGCCACGGGGACGTGCGGCGCCGTAGCCACGGTCAATGCCTTGAGCTATGTCCTTTCACCGCGCCTTTCGCTCCTCGCCTTGCAGCGCTTTTATCCCTATCGTTACTATTCGCCTTATGCCAACGCCTTCAGCGAAGGTACGGATACGCAAGACGAGAGCGGAGTGTATGTGGGGGTCAACTGGGAACCCTGGGATAAGTGGAATATTACGCTGTATACCGACTTTGCCTATTTTGCCTGGCCCAAGTATGGTACATCTGGCAGTACGCAGAGCTGGGACAACCTTCTGAATGTTGCATACCAGCCCACACAGAGATGGACCACAGGCATGCGCCTGCGCTATAAAGACAAGCAAGGCGTACAGACAACGCGAGGCCGTCTGTACGCCACATATACGAATGACAGCTGGAGTAGCAAGACGCAGTGGGATGTGACACATGCACATGCCGCTACGCCCAGTACGGGATGGATGGCAAGCCAACTTGTGTCTTTCCGCCACCGTTGGTTAAAGGCTAACGCCTCGCTGGCCTATTTCCATACCGACGGCTATGCTTCGCGCATCTATGTGTACGAGCCTGGCCTCCTCTATGCCATGAGTTTCGCCAGTTACTATGGTGAGGGCATACGCTATGCTGTCACACTGCGTGCCGACATAGGGAAGCATCTGATGCTGACGGGCAAAATAGGAACTACCGACTACTTCGACCGTAGTAGGATATCAAGCGGACTACAGGAAATATCACAATCCTCACAGACCGACCTGGAAGTACAGATAAGGTGGAAGTGGTAAAAAAGTAAAAAGGTAAAAAAGTAAAAAGAGGGCATACGCCAGAAAGGCTGTACCTCCTACAGCTACTCACGCTCAAGCAAGAAAAGCTATTGCCTTAACTCCTTTAGAAGGTAAAAATAAAAAGGGTGTGACAATGCCACACCCTCTTTACCTTTGTGAGTTAGTTTTTACTTTGTATTTATTTCCTTCAGCAGACGGTCAGCATGCCCCCACTTGTCCATGAGGTAGAGCACGTAGCGGATATCCACACCTATGCAGCGTGCCAGACGCTTGTCGAAATTGATGTCGGAGCTGAGGCTGTCCCAGTTGCCGTCAAAGGCGAGACCTATCAGTTCCCCCTTGCCATTGAACATCGGACTGCCGGAGTTGCCGCCGGTGATGTCGTTGTTGGTGAGGAAGCAGAGCTGCATCTTTCCGCTTTGAAGGACGGCTTCCTTTCGGGATATTCCGTATTTCTGTGTGTAAAGGTACATAATTATTCTGTAAATGACCATAAACCAAAGGATTAATTGCTTGTTTGGGGGATTGCAATAACATATTTATGAGAGAATGATGGGCAAGTGAATACACTTTTATGAGGGAATATATGCTCTTTGCATACATTTTTATGAGGGGAATGATAGGGGTAAGACAAGTTGAGTTTGTGCCAAACTTGCAATATTTTGTTGAGTTTGGCACAAACTCATTTGGCGTTTTCAAATTAAAAACGTATCTTTGTCGGCAGATTCTATAACTATAATTAATAGGTGTATGAAGATAATAGGCAGACAAAAGGAGATACAATCCTTGGAAAGATATATTGCATCGGAGCAATCTGAGTTTGCCTCAGAACATAGACCAACTGTTCTTTGCAGCAGATGGCAAGTTGAAGGAAGAGTTCCGTCGATTGTACGGTTCTCTGTTTAAAAATCCAGATAGCTATCTGAAGGTGATAGATTTGTTGGCGACTAACCATCAAGGTTTGACTCGTAAGGAGTTGGCGCAAAAAATGGTGACTAATGGGAGGCTGACAGAAATCCTTGATGATTTGCTTCAATGTGGGTTTATCAGTAGAATGGGAGTCCGTGCTCAGAGAGGGGGAATCAAAGCTACTGATGGCATCTTTCACCTGACCGACTTCTACACTCGATTCTATTATGATTTCTGTCGGGTCAAGACTTCGGATGAGCATTATTGGACCCATAAGCTTGCTACTCCAAAGACAAATACTTGGCTGGGGTTGGCATACGAGCGTCTTTGTATGGCTCATGTCCCTCAAATAAAGGCGGCACTTGGCATCAGCGGTCTCCATACGGAATATTATTCCTGGCGGAGCAAGGAGTATCAGCCAGCGGCGCAGATAGATTTGCTCATCGAGCGTTCCGACAATATGGTCAACTTGTGTGAGATTAAGTATTCGGCAGGACAGTATGTGATGAGTAAGGCAGAATATGAGAAGATACAGAATCGTCAGATGGCTTTTGTGGAAGAAACGAAATGCAAGCACGGCATTTTCTTGACGTTCATCACGACTTCTGCCCCAAAGCAGAATGAGTATTCTGGCATGATGAATGGGGTAGTGTTGCTGGACGACTTGTTTAGGGAATGAAAGACACGCTCTATGTCAGTGATAAAGGTACGGCAGACTTCAACTCCCCCGTCTCGGATTTCCTGATAGAGGGCAAGACCTTCGAGATAGGAGGGAGAAAGAAAGGGCAGAAGCAGATAGCCGAAGTCCAAGAGGGGTATGTGGTGAAGGACGACATAGAGACAGGGTTAGGCAATGTCATCCCTCTCTGGACTTTTGGCATGAATTCCTGATTCGTTTGCAGGCCAACAAACCTTCGCCACATCAGATATACTTCATCAGAATGTCCCATACGGCGATGATGTGGCAAACACTGCCGGCAAGTACAAAAAAATGGAAAACGGAATGCATGTACCTCCGCTTGTTGATGCTGTAGAACACGGCACCCGTAATGTAACACACACCTTCGGCAATAATCCACACCACGGTGGCAGGCGACACAGATTCAACCAAAGGCTTGAAGGCTACCAGCACCGACAGTCCCATCCCCACAAAGCAAAGCGTCTCAAGATTGCTGTGGTCCTTGAGCCGTGCAAAACTCATGACAGTACCCGCTACAGCACACGCCCAGATAAATACAAAGAGGCTCCACCCCCAGTATCCCTGTTCTCTCAGCGCTATCAGGGTAATGGGCGAATAGGAGCCGGCAATGTGCCAGTAGATGGCAGCATGGTCCCACTTGCGCAGGCGTTCCTTCCACTTGCTCCATGCCGAAAGGGAGTGGTAGACGGTAGAAGCGATGTACGACATGAGCATGCCGAAAAGATAAAGTATCACGCCTGCCGTAGCCCATCCGTTGTGCTCCGTAAAGCACCAGTAAAGGAATATGATGCCGAACACGCCACCCAAGAGTATGCCGCCGGCGTGCGACCACGAATTCCAAAGTTCTTCCTTATGGCTGAAATGTATTTTGAGTTTCATTACTTTCCCTCCAGTTTATCTCCATTGCAAAGTTACACCTTTTATATTAATATACACAAATCTCTGGACGTTAAAAAAGAATAACAAGAATTACAATTCAGTGACGATAAAAAAATAACTTGGTACAGCGAGGGCGCTGTACCTTCTACAGTTACCCATGCTTGCCAGAAAAGGCAATCATAGGAGGTACGGCGCCCTCGCCGTACCACTAAGGAAAGGAATTGTAGCTTCGCCCAAGAGAAATGAACCAACTTATTTTTTAATCATTACTCAACAGGAGACTTGGAAATCCTGAGAAGTTACCAAAAGGATTAAAAAACAATAAATAAAGGGGAATACAACTCTTGAATTACCAGCATCTGTTCTGACATCGCAAGGATACTAAGTATGATGGTGCAAGAAACCTATTGTGACGATGTAAAGGATAGGGTTGATTTCTGTGCCGAGGTCGCAGCAAAACAAAGGGATAACTTCATTAACATTTTTTCGTCAATCCTTGGCGTATATTCCAATAAATTTGCGTAATTTTGACCTTCAAAAACATCATTTAGGCACATTTTAATGGATTAATTATGAAGAAAGTTTTCAATCTCCGGACCATTTTTATGGTCTGCATCCTGGCGGTATTCGCATCTTGTTCCAAGGACAGTGCCGATGGGAATCCTGAATCAGCACCCGGGGCAGAGAGCCAGGTGGCAAGATATACCGTCATGTTTTATGGCTGTGGAGGAAAAAGCCTCGATGAAAACCTCATCCAAGATATAGATGAACTCAAGGCGGCAGGCAGGAAAGACAGTGTCCAGTTTGCCGGTCTCATAAAGTATTCTGGACAATATCAGGACGAAGCCCCCTATAGCGGAACCAGATATCTCAGTTGGGACAAGGACTCATTGCATTCCGACAAGAAATATGAGTCCACTTACCGACTGGACAACCCTGCGCACCTCACCTCCTTCATCCAAGAGACGGCAAAGAATATGCCTGCCCGTAAATACATCCTCGTAATCTGGAACCACGGTTCTGAATTCGGATTTGGCGACAAGGAGGTGCAGAGCGATTATCCCGAGCCAGTGTCACGCGCAGCCTTGTTTGACGACAACTTAGACGATGAAGGGAATATCGCTCTATCTACATATGAATTGGAGAAAGCCATCAAGGATGCTGGTGTCAAGATAGAACTCATTTACTTCGACTGCTGTGTCACTGGAATGGTGGAGACTTGCTACCAGCTCAAGGACTGCGCCCACTATTACATGGGGTCCTTCGAATTTGTACCAGGAGAAAGTGGTGAATATACGGTGTTGATGAACAATCTGCAGGACAAGCCTTCCTTGGAAGAAGCTATCCGGGACTATGTGCCCAAAACGATTGAAATCTGGCGCAATGGCAGTGGAAAAGAAGGTGACCACGACCTTTCCTGCATTGACCTGAGCAACATGGTGGAACTCAAGAATCAAGTGAAGGGTTACACTGGCCAGCTGAACAAATTAATGCTGTCAGACGACGTTGCCAACAGTATGCGTTACTGGAACAGAAGCGAGAATCCCAACAGATACTTCTTCACAGACGATACGTTTAGCAACAGGGTCAGTGCCGACCTGTCGTCTTCCTTTGACCGGCTTGCTTATCTGTTAAACGACGAGACCCTCATAGCTTATGCCAAAGAAATAGAGAAAACTTGCAACCGGATGGTAGTGGCGCATAAGAGTTATGGACTTCCCGAATGGCTGGATAAGGTAACTATGGGCATCAACTGGCCCTCGTTTTACCAATGGGCATTCTACCACGACACAAAATGGCAAAAGCCAGAATATGCAAAATCCCTCGCTAATTCTGCTTTCCTAAAGGAGACTGGCTGGATTAATATCCTGGACAATTTCCCCACCATTTACGAGTACAAGGAAGACGATGCTATCGGATATTAAAAACATAACCTTAACTCAAAATATGTTCCAAAATAGGCTGTTTTAGGTGCGGTTGCCCAAACATTTTATTTTTCAGCATAATAGTGGGCATAGTTGTCGAAAGGCTGGGTAATGGCCTCGCTGCTCTGCTCCGTGTATACATGTCCGTAGGGGTCTACCGCCCTGACGATGATGTGCGCGTCAGGATTCTTCGGTTCATAATAGTAGAGATGATTCATGAGGAGATAACGGTTCTCCTTGTTTACAAACCTGAAGGGCATGGCCTTGATGTACTTGTGGTGATAGCCTGCGGCAAAGGCATCCTGCCCCTGGTGGCTGATGCGGTGCATGGGTATTTCCCTGCCTTCCTCTATGGCATAGACCCTCCAGCGGCTGTCGGCATTGAAGACATTGGCCACCAAGATTCCCTTGTTGCGGGGCAGTTCCCAGTCTGCGCTGTACGACTCGCCATTAAAGTCGGTGTCAGCCCTGAAGAGTGCCATCTGCTTGTTTTCCTTCCAGAACGTACCCTTGTAGTAACAGTCGGCCAGACGGGTACCGTCAAATGTATAGACATAATAACCGTTGGGGGTTCCGCAGATATTGATGTTCGACTGCCATATGTTGCCGCATGCTGCGGCATGGCAATGCTCCATGATGTGCCTGCCATCAAACTCTATCTCATGATTGATGGCATAATGGGTATGGCCGCAAAAGAGTTCATAGCCTCCTTCAAACTCGCCCAGCAAGGCAAGCAGCGTAGCAAGGCGCGAGGAAGCATAATGTCCGTGTTCACTCTCCATGCCGAGGGCCGTAGCCTTACTGAAGGGCGAGGTGCCGAAGGTAAAGGGGATGTGGTAACAGAGCACCACCTTTTTGTTTTTGGGGGTGAGGGCAAGGTTCTGCTCAAGCCATTTCACCTGCGACTGGTGCAGTTCACCGGGCGAATAGTAGGCAGCCTTCTTGGTGAAGAAGCAGTTGTTGATGCAGACATAGTGCACGTCGCCACGGTCGAACGAATAGTCGGTAGGTCCAAAACTCTCTTCCCATTTACGCTTATAGAGAGCCTTACCGTCCTGGTCGTGGTTGCCTATGACGGAGAAGAGACGCATCTCCGTAGAGCCGAGGGCCTCGCGTATCTGTTTCTCCAGCACGGCGTTATAACCGCCATAGTACTGTACGTCATCACCCATACTAAGGCCGTAGACGTGAGTACCCTCGGGCAGGTTGCGTATGGTCTGCCTGATGTCTGCCATGGTCTGTGACGTAAAACGTTGCAGGTCGCTCTCCTCGATGGGATTGTCTTCTGGCGATGTGTAGTAGGGGTTCATGGAATTGGTTACTTGCGGGTCGCCTATCACTATCATGCGATAACTCCTCTCCTTGCCTTCTGGCAGACGGGTGAGGGTAAAGTCGTAGGTCTTCTTGCCTGCCGCCACTGTTTGGTAGAACAGGGCTGTACGGCAACTCTCGGAGTGAACCGGCACCTCACAGTAATCCGGCACGCTGTAATAGATGAAACGGGCCAGACTGTCGCGCTTGAAGCGGTAGTGTCCGGAAGAGTCGGTCTTTACACAAGTATAGCCGTCACTCACTATGACATCTGCCAGTGCCATGCCGTTTTCGTCACGCACGGAGCCGCTTACCGTATAGTCGGTCTTCTTGGGCGTGACGGGTTTCTTTTCCTTCTTCTTCTTCTGGGGTGTTGCCTTCTTTTGTGAGGCCAGACGGGCTATCTCTCCGCCCACGTTGTCTACCTGCAATAGTTGCAGCGGTTCTCCCTTATGCTGTATAGCCATGACGATGCCCACTCCTGCCAGCAAGCAGAAAAACAAAGCCACAATGATGTAAATCTGTTGCCTTTTCATCTTTACCTTTACATTCCTTTACCTTATGTCGTTCTCTCCTGATAAATACAGGTGCAAAGTTATGGCAAAAAAATGAAAGGCGATAGCTTTTTGCCTAAAAATCTCACCATATTCCTACCGAAAAGTAAAATTTAAGGAACAACGATGCTCTTTGCCAAACAGTACCATCGCTGTAATGCCAAGTCCGGAACCCTGATAAATACCCGAAAAATAGAAAAATTAAGGTAGGTATCCCCCAAGACTATCCGCCAAAACAACAGAATATATCCCCCACATCCACCAAACGGAATTGTGGGGGATTTTTTAGGCCCATACGTTTGGAAATCCACATACTTTTGCACCAGCTTCAGCAAGGTCGGGCTACAAACAAGAAGCGCTTCTAAAGGGAGGCGAGGCCTTGCGTTCTTTTCGCCAGCAATGCCGTCTTCATCCCGCACAGCCGCAAATCCCCTCAGGGCATGGATTAAGATGTGCAAGCCTCTGTGAAACCTCCTCTGCGAAGCAGGATACAAGCCGAGCAACAAGAGTTTCACGCCACAGCAAGTGAAAGCCATCGTCGAATATCTCGGTGAGCCGTAGAAACCATCTCCCCCTTGCTTGGTACAGCGAGGGCGCTGTACCTCCTACAGTTACCCATACTTGCCAGAAAAGG
>CAVFRG010000074.1:0-9691 GCA_963624905.1 Oscillospiraceae bacterium | reverse complement strand
ACACTCACATAGGCGTCGCGCACCTTGATCTCGTCGCCGCTGCCGTCGAGCGCCACGAGGGTGTAGTCCACACGCAACTGCATCTTCAGCGTGTTGTTCTCATTGGGCAGGATGGGCTTGTAGTCGGAGATGGTGTTCTCCTTGCCGTCGATGGTGTAGGAACCCTTCGCATAGGTAGGCTGTGCCGATGTGCCCGAGAGGAATTTCTTTACCTGAGAGGCAGTGAGCTTACCGTTCTCGTCGATATACTTGTTGGCTTCACCCGACACCTTCGACTCGGCATAGGTGTAGTCGAGCTCACCAAACTGGCTGGACCAGCCCGTGACATTGCTGCCGCCATTGAACTTCACCGTGGCAACATTGTCATCGCCATAGGTAACATTGTATGCTCCCGACAGAGGGAAGGCACCGCCGACACCGAGAATCTTGTTGCCCGATGGTGCACCTACATAATAGAAGATGAGGTTCTTGATGGCATAGCCGGGCACGGTCTCGTAGAAACCGATACGCATGCGTGCGCCGAGGCGGCGGAACTGGAACTGCACGGTCTTGTTGTAGTCAGTGGGCTGCACGGTGATGCGGTCAGCGATGTAGATGCTGTCCATGGCAGAAGCACTGGCGACATGAATCTTCATGCCGTTGGCATCGGTGATGGTCTCTTTAGTACCAAGACCTGCTGCTGCCACGAAGTTATAGTTAGTAGAAGTGTAGTCCCAGTACTTCACGTCCTGGACTGCATTCTTGAGAGAGGTGAGTCCCACATACTCCCAGTCGTTGACATTGGTCTCCGTCTTGCCGGCAGAACCAGCAGTGTACTGCAGACGGTAGTTGTCGAAGATGGTGTTTGTGGCACCCGCGGATGTTGTCTTGTCGCCGAAGAAGACGATACTGTTCTTGAGGAGTGCTGCCGACTCAGTGTGGCTGGCACGCGTCACCGTATTGGCAACATTGCTGAACAGAATGGCGGTAGGTATCTGTTGCTGCACGTTCTGAGACGCAAGCTGTTCGGTCGCATCATCAGAGCAGCCAGCAAGGGTGATACCTATGGCGGCTGCAAGAAGGCAACTCTGGTTTTTCCTGAATGGTTTCAATGTTTTACCCATATGACTTTGTTTTTGCGGTTATACATTATTATATATAGGAGGTACGGCATTTGGTAGGAGGTGCGGCGCCCTCGCCGCACCAAGCACGCGCTATGCCGCTTCTCACTTGAGTGGTACAGCGGGGGCGCTGTACCTCCTAAAGCTCCTACATGTCGAACTCGTGGGTGCCGCCGTCCTCGAAGTCCTTGACCACGGCATCGAAGCCGGAGCCGCCCTTGCGGGTAGGAATCTTGATGGTGTCGGCATCTAATTCTACGGTAAGCACACCGCCCTTGTAACGCTTGCGCACCTGACTGGTGACATCGAAGACGAGGGTAGAGTCCATACCATTGTTGAACTGCATGTTCACATCCATATAGTGGTGTATGCCATCGTTGACCGTGCCCGTGGCGCGGATGGGATTGAGGTTGCACATGCCGAAGGTCATAAGGCGGCCACCAGCGATGTCGACACTCTCGCCGTTCATGGAACACCCCTTCTTGAAGCGCACGTAGTAGTGAACGGTGATAGGGTCATTATCCGTCTTGCCGGTATTGATGTTCACACTGCGCGCCATGCCCGACAGGTTGGCGTTGCCGTCTACACCCGTGATGCGCCCGTTGTTGTGATGGATAATCACCTGGGTAAGGTAGATGTAAGTGACGGGGCGGAGCAGCATCTCCAACTGTTTCACCCACACATTGCGACTCTCATCATAGACGAAGCCGTCGAGGTTCTTGTTGATCTCCACCGCCTGGGTATAGGCACTGAAAAGCCCCTCGGGCTGGTAGAAAGACCGCGTGTACTTCGGTGCCTGATAGCGTGCCGAATTCATGGTCTGCCCCGTATAGGCAGTGACGTGGTCGAGAGTGGTCTGCTCGTCGAGGCGCAGACTCTGGATACCATCGGGGGTGACGACCTCGTTCCACGCCAGCATATCCCAGTAGCCCCAATCGAAGGGGGCGGAATAGGAGTAGCTATCAATGAGATCGGCGAGCACGCTCGTGTGCTCGCCATATGCGGTATCGCCCGTATAGTAACGGCGTATCTGGAACGAGGTGGGCTTGGTGTAGCCTATCTCGCCGAAGAACGACTGGTCGGTTTCGTCCCAACCATAGTACCACTCGTCGCGCCAGTTGTATGAACCCTCTATCTCCGTGTTGTAGTCCCAAAACACATCGAGCTGCAGTTCGACGATGGGCAGGTCGGTAACCAACTCACCCGTGTAGTCGAGATGGAGGTCAGGCTTGCGGACACAGTTGGTGAGCAGCACTACCACGCCTGCCACGATGGGCAGCCACAAGAGATGTCTTTTCTGCATTGTCTTCATTTGAGCACCTCCCAACTTTTAAAGCTCACACCCTTCTTCACGCGGCGGCGGTAGAGCAGGTCGTAAGTGAGCGTGACACCCACACGGGTGGGACCAATCCACGTTAGCTTGTGCTGGCGGCGCGAGAAGAAATTGCCCCAATTGTCCCACTTGTAGTAGTAGAGGTTGTCGTGTTTGTCCGGGTACATGACGCTCTCATACTGGTAGGGATCGTACTTGGTGAAGAACACACCCAACTGCAAACCGAACTCCAGTCGCCAGTGGCCCTTCTTGGTAAGCGGCATCACATAGCCCACGCCCAAGCCGGCACCGGCACCCTCCCCTTCCCATCCGCGGTTGGCATCGAAGCAGAGACCGTAGATGGCCATATTGGCGTATGCCTGGGCATACCACCCCGTGAAGGCGGCACCCTTGCCGTAGCCGGTGCGCTCCACGTCGCCGCTCTTGAGGTAGTAGCGGGTTTCGAGCTGATAGTTGCGTACCTGGAAATACTTGTGTTTCTGATAGTGTTGCCACCAAGGGAAATCGAGCGACGCACCATAGGTGAAATGGCCGTGCAGGGGATAGTATTCGATGGCGATATTGGGAATTGGACAGAAGCGGTTGTAGCCGAACGGCATATAGGCAAAATCAAAAAGAAGATTGGTCTTTACTGACAGGAACTCACGGCGCGGTATGCGCTGCTTGTCGGCAACGGGCAGAGGGAAAGGCGTGAGGTTGAGCGAAATACTGTCTGCCCTAACAAAAGCGCCGTTAGCGATATGCGGTATCTCTACAGGAAGACTGCGACGCCTGAAGAAGAGTACTACACGGGCGGCACGCATCTTCGGGAAATATTCGCGGAGCAGGCGTTTCCACAGCCGCCCCTCGTCCATCGCCATCAGTTCTCCCTTCATCCGTTCCTGGTTGTCGCCCGCATAACGTTCGACAACCTTTGCCACACGCTGGTAGTCGCGGTCGATGCGTTCTTTCATGAGCAGGAGCAGGTAGAGATAGTCTTCTGGCATCTGCTTCACGCGGGTAACACTGTCGATGGGATGCTTCACGTTGTCACGGATGAGACGGAGGAGCGCATCGCTGCGCAACTTGCCGAGCGTGCAGTTCCATTCGTAAGGACCTTCGGGCGATGCGGCACCACGCACGAGCATCGACTCAAGGACATAATCGTTGTTGTCGAAATAAGGGAGTATCTCTCCGAGCAGTTCGCGGCGGAAGGGAGAGTTCTGCGGGATGTCGTATTTGTTGACGGGGAAGACTACCTTGCGTGAAATTTTATAGAAAAGAGAGTCGGACAGTTCGATTCCACCGCGAGCCATGGAAGCACTGTCGAGCACCACCACGTAGGAGTATTTTTCCGCCAATGTTATGGCGAAACACTCTCCTGCAAGAAGCGTGAAAATCGCTAAAAACAACTGCCTAACCATAACAACAGATCTTTTAATATATGCTGAGCCTAAAAAGTATTTTATAAAGTTAATGCAAAGGTAGGAACTTTTTTACATTTAGTATGTTTTTTTTTGCTTTTTAACATTAAAAATTAGGAATTTCCGTTCAAAATAGGCTTTGTGGTGAGTAAAACAAGTGGATATAGGAGGTACAGCGCCCCCCTGTACCAACGCAGTGCCCCCGCTGTACCAACTCAAAAAAAATGCGCCCCTCAAAAATATTGAGAGACGCATATTTTATAATCTTAGAAACGAGGGGGATATTAGTCCAACCACTTCACGTAGCAGAAGTCCTGACGGTGAGGCAAGTTCTCGTTCTTAGGATACATACGGACAGCCGTCTTGAACGAACCTGCATTTACAGGCTCTATCTCAGCCTCGAACGTATAGTTGTTGCCTTCGTGGCCTACCACGCTGAAGGGGATAACAGAGTGAATCTGCTTGCCGTCAACCATCTGGCCGTACAGTACAACAAGCTCCAGGCCAACAGCATCGTTCAAGCCCTGCTCGTCGATGACATACTGCTTCTTGTACTTCTTGCCGGTCTCCACACCATTGAGGGTTTCGTCGGTCTTGGACACTACATGGATGCCGTCCCAACGCTCGGCAACAGACTCTTTCCAGAGAGCAATCTCCTTGGCAAGGGCATTGTCGTTGGCGCTCAACTTCTTGAAACGGTCAGCCTGCTTGCAGTAGAACTTGTCGTAGTAGTCGTCGAGCTGGCGCTTCATGGTATAGTGAGGAGCGATGGTAGCGATAGAGTTCTTCACCACCTGGATCCACTCCTTGCTGTAGCCGTCCTTGTTCTTGTTGTAGTACATAGGAACGATTTCGTTCTCCAGCATATTGTAGATGGTAGCAGCATCGAGCTGGTCCTGATAGCCCTGGTTCTGGTAGGTACGCTTCTCGGGAAGTGCCCATCCGGCACCCTCACGGTAGCCCTCAACCCACCAACCGTCGAGCACGGAGAGGTTGACAACACCATTCATCTCGGCCTTCTCGCCAGATGTACCAGAAGCCTCCAATGGACGGGTAGGAGTATTCATCCAGATATCAACGCCAGAAACGAGGCGGCGTGCCAATGTCATGTCGTAGTCCTCGAGGAAGATAATCTTGCCGAGGAACTCAGGACGCTGGCTAATCTCGAAAATCTTCTTGATCAAGCCCTGGCCGGCACCGTCTGCGGGGTGAGCCTTACCTGAGAAGAAGAACAATACGGGATGCTCAGGATCGTTCACGATCTTGGCCAAACGGTCCAGGTCGGTGAAGAGCAAGTGAGCACGCTTGTATGTAGCGAAACGACGGCAGAAACCGATCATCAGAGCATTGGGGTTGATGCGCTCCAAGAGGGATACCACACGGGCAGGATCACCCTGGTTCTTGAGCCATGTCTCGGTGAATTTCTCGCGGATGTACTCTACCAACTTCTTCTTCAGCGTCATGCGAGTATTCCAGATTTCCTTGTCGGCAACATCATAGATAGCGTGCCAGATGTCCTCGTTGCTCTGGTCGTTCATGAAGTTCTTGTCGAAATGCTTGTCGTACACCTTACGCCACTCTGTAGCAGTCCATGTAGGGAAGTGAACACCGTTGGTAACATAGCCTACGTGGTTCTCCTCGGGGAAGTAACCCTTCCAGATGTTGTTGAACATCTGCTGGCTCACCCAACCATGGAGCTTACTTACACCATTCACCTCCTGACAGGTGTTGCAGGCAAAGGTAGAAAGGCAGAAGCGCTCGCCGTGGTCGTCGGCGTTCTCACGGCCCATACCGATGAACTCGTCCCAGGAGATGCCCAGACGCTGAGGATAACCACCCATATACTTGCCGAAGAGAGCCTCGTCGAAGTAGTCGTGACCGGCAGGAACAGGAGTGTGGACGGTATAGAGAGAAGAGGCGCGAACCAACTCAAGAGCCTGGTTGAAGTTCAAGCCGTCCTCCTCGATGTAGTCGCAGAGACGCTGCAGGTTGCAGAGAGCAGCGTGACCCTCGTTGCAGTGATAGATATCCTTCTTGATACCGAGTTTCTTCAGAGTCAGGATACCACCGATACCAAGCAGAATCTCCTGCTTCAAACGGTTCTCCCAGTCACCGCCATAGAGAGAGTGGGTGATGGGCTTGTCAAACTCAGAGTTCATCTCGTTGTCGGTGTCAAGAAGGTACAACTTGATGCGACCCACATTCACCTGCCATACGAAAGCATGTACCTGATAGTTCATGTAAGGAACATCAACGACAACAGGATTGCCGTTTTCGTCGAGCACACGCTCTATAGGAAGTGAATTGAAGTTCTGTGCATCATAGTTGGCTATCTGCTGACCGTCCATGCTCAGAGACTGCTTGAAATAGCCATATCTGTAAAGGAATCCGACGGCACAAAGGTCTACGTTACTGTCAGAAGCCTCCTTCAGATAGTCACCGGCGAGCATACCGAGACCACCGGAGTAAATCTTCACCACCTGGTTCAAGCCATACTCCATGCAGAAGTAAGCCACGGAGGGACGCTTGGCATTGGGCTTCACATCCATATAGTCGCGGAACATCTTGTACACCTTCTTCACCTTGTCCATGGTGGCCTTGTCTTTCACAATGGCTTCCTTACGGTCATAGCTGAGACGTTCCAGAAGCAATACCGGGTTGGCATTCACCTCCTCGTACAACTGTGGATCAAGGCTCTTGAACAGGTCACGGCCTTCATAGTTCCATGCCCACCACAAGTTATGGGCAAGTTCGTCCAAGCACTTCAACTCTTTGGGAAGGCTCGACTTCACGTTAGTCTCCTTCCACTGAGGAGCATTCACATAATCAGCTTTAATCTTCATTGTGTTTGTTTTATATGAAAGTTTTAGATTTTATATAAGTTTTCTCTTGTATGTTTCACTACTTGCATGCTCTCGCTTGCACGTTCGTTACTTGCACGTTCGTTACTTGCATGTTCTCGCTTTTGCCTTGCGGAGTGCAAAGTCATAGGCATCATAGTAATACGCTATAAACTGGCTCCACAGGGCTTTCTTGGAAAGTTTGTCGGCATTGCTCCGACTCTTCTTCACCTCTGCCTCAGTAAAGGCCGAGTATTCTGCTACGGTGTCCTTGATGGCATCAGCCACCTCTGAATAATTGTAGTCGGTACGGTGTATCACTTTCACACCGTCGCTTATCTCGCAATAGTCTCCCTTGACAGAGTTTGCCCAAAGTCCAAATCCTGCCAAATCGGTAGTGATGCACGGAACCTTGAAGGCAACGGCCTCCAGGGGAGTGTATCCCCAAGGTTCATAGTAAGAAGGATAAATGCAGAGGTCATTGCCCAGCACCACGTCATAATAGGTCTTGTTCACTATCCCGTCATTGCCCGTGAGATAGCAAGGCAGGAAAACGAGCTTTACCTTGTCTTCCTTGCGATTCTGCATATTGAGATACTTCAGCATGCCAAGCACACTGTCGTGGCTCATATTGTTGAGCCAATGGGTAATGGCGGGCACTTCGAGCGGAGTATCATATTTCTTGCCGCTCTCCAAACGTTCCTGCAAGTCTTTGCGGGGTTCTCCCACCCAACCCGGAACATCGATGAAGGCCACCACGTTCTTTTTCAGCTTGTCACTCCTCAAGAGCCGGTTCATCGCCTCGATATATACATCGACGCCCTTGTTGCGGAACTCATATCGTCCACTGGTGGAAACGATCAGTGTATCATCGTCAAGGTCTGAACCCGTCAGGGCATTGGCTATGTCCAGCAAACGCTTTCTTGCCTCCTTGCGTTTCTTGCCGAAAGCCGACGCTTTCGGAACAAAACTATTGTCAAATCCATTGGGCAAGACAAAGTCTACGGGCTTGTCCAACAGTTCTTTACATTCATTCGCGGTAATCTCGCTTACGGTAGTGAAACAGTCAACATTCAGCGCCGTCTGCTTCTCGATGGAGTGCTTGCTCTGCATGTTCAGTTCACCCGCCATCTGGTCACCATTGTAGGCAAAGAGATAGTCGTAGAGAGGTTTGTTGTTGCCGGCAATACTCCTGCCTATACTTGTAGCATGCGTTGTAAACACGGTAGCCACTTCCGGCAGGTATTTCTGCACATAGAGCAATCCCAATCCTGTCATCCATTCGTTGCCATGATACAGAACCTTCTTTCCTTTTTCTACGACATGCTTGCAAAAGCTCTCCACAACAAGTGCTGCCGAATAAGAAAACATGGAGGCTTCGTCATAATCGCCGTAAGCATGCAGGCTGTCTACACCAAAGTCTTCCCAAGCCTTGCCGTAGATTTCATTCTTCTTAGTATAATAAGGTGTAAAGTCAACAAGGACTGCTACTGGTTCACCGGGCACATTCCAACGGCCCACCTTCACCTTCAGTCCATCCTCAGCAGCCTTTTTCTGCCAATCGGAATAAAGCGTATTATCACTTGAGAAATAAGGGTTTACCTTGTCTCCCCAACAATCAGGACCGATGAAGACCAACTTGTCACCTAATCTGTCCACAAGAGTCTTGGCACGCGTAGACAACACGGTATAAATACCGCCTACCTTGTTACACACTTCCCAGCTCGACTCAAATATATAGTCTGGAAATAATTTTTCTTTTTCCATAAAATACCAATAAAACACCGCAAAGATAATTAAAAAAATACAAAACCGCAAATTATTGAATAACTTTATTCCACATCTTTACGTTTTCTTGATATAAATAAATAACTTTGTCAGTATAATGTAAAAGCAATGAAAATTTAGAACGATCCATTCCAATATATCCAATAAGAAACAAAGCAACATGAAGAAAAAAATTTTAACCCTATTCTTGACAGGCTGCGCCACACTATGCATGGCACAGACAGACAGTACGCTATTCAAGGGATATCTTAGCAGCAAGGAATACAACATCTATCTCAAAATAGATTTTTACAAACAAGACATCAAGGTTCCGGGACAAGAGATCTTCGGTGAGATGCCCGGTTTCATGGGTGACAACCTCGACAGCCGCAAGTGGTTGATTACAGATGCAGCTATCCATGGAAATACAGCAACCCTGTCCGTAATTAATGACTACGGAAGTGAGGACCTCACTGCTGAACTGACGAAAGCAGGAGACGGCACCTATATTCTGAAGCAACTGAAAGGCAGCAATATGAAAATAGCGCGTAACCGCAAATGGGTAAAACTTCCCAAAACCATCAGCTTCGAGAAAAGAAAATAAACTAAGTGACGATAAAAAATAACTTGGTACAGCGAGGGCGCTGTACCTCCTATAGACACCAACACTTGACTGAAAAGCTGTTGTCTTAACTTCTTAACTCCTTAAAAATCTCCTCTGCTCCCCAACCTCTTGACTCCTTATATACCTAAAAAGCCCCAGGACTCATAGGAATCCTGAGGCTTCGTTCTGAAAGGAGGCGGCCACCTACTCTCCCGCATTGCATTGCAGTACCATCGGCGCAAGCGGGCTTAACTTCTCTGTTCGGAATGGGAAGAGGTGGAACCCCGCCGCAATAACCACCTGATAATGGGTTATGACGTATTTTACACAAGCAAGACACGCAAGGAACCGTTCAGGCTCCGTACAGTTGAAACTATGAACTGCATTGAAGGAAGTGTTCGGGCAATTAGTAAGGCTCGGCTTTGACGTCACCGTCTTTACACCTGCCTCCTATCAACGTCATCGTCTGTGACGACCCTCATGTGGAGTTCTCATCTTGCGGCTGGCTTCGCACTTAGATGCTTTCAGCGCTTATCCAATCCAGACTCAGATACCCAGCGGTGCGCCTGGCGGCACAACTGGCAAACCGGAGGTCTGTCCATCACGGTCCTCTCGTACTAGTGACGGCACCACTCAAAACTCCC
>CAVFRG010000073.1:0-9783 GCA_963624905.1 Oscillospiraceae bacterium | reverse complement strand
GCCGTCTCCTGCACTGGCGACAGGGCAATGAGGTCATCACCAAGGGCAAGCAGACGCAGTTCTGCACCCAAGACGGTGTGTATGTCATCGCCCGCCAATACAAAGGCAAGAGCGTGATGACCGTCATCAACGGCAAGAACGCCGCTGGCGAGCTGAACGTTTCCCGCTATGCCGAGATTATCGGCAAGGCAGAGAAGGCAACGGATGTGACGAACGGCCGCACTGTCATTCTGAGCAAGAACGTGAAGCTCCGTCCCCGTCAGGCGATGGTTCTGGAGTTCTGAAGATAATCGTCTCTACTTTCGGATTTAGTAATTCCCACTTACTTGAGTGGTACAGCGAGGGCGCTGCACCTCCTATGGCATGCTTGCTGTAGGAGGTACGGCGCCCTCGCCGTACCATTCCGTGTTTTCAAGTATAGCACAACATCGCAAGGATACCTTAATGCCAATTCAATAAACTACAAGTACAAACACTTACGAACCTAAGTTATATGATGCAAGAAAGTCCTTTCGTACGGTTGTTGGCAATTGCCATCAACAATCACGGCAATTGCCATCAACAATCACGGCAATTGCCATCCATAATCACGGCAACTGCCATCCATAATCACGGCAATTGCCATCCAATGTTACGGCAATTGCCAACAATTACACGAGACTGCTTTCTTACACCATCACAATGGGCTTCTTACACCATCACAATGGGTTTCTTACACCATCATGCTTGGTATCCTTGCGATGTTAGTGACAGATGCGGGTAATGCAAGAGTTTGTGCCTAAAAGAATATAAACTGTACACAGCTATTGAGAACCAGTCTAAGACAACACCCTAACAATGACGTTATAAAAGGTTAAAGAAAGTAAGTTTTCTTTCGTTTTCTTTCGTTTTAGTTTTTGTTTTCTTATCTTTGCACCATTATTATGTTCTGCCGCACCGTTAACACCCGACTAACCTCAATACATCCATACTCCATACACCATGAGCAGCAAGTGCGGCAAACGACAAAGACTAAAAACAAGACACTAAAACACTATATACTGATGGACAACAAAGCACTTCATCTCAAGGCCGAGCAGCTCAGACTGAAGCTGATAGACCTTATCTATTCTGGAGGAACAGGCCACACAGGCGGTGACCTGTCTGTACTCAACCTGCTCACCGTTCTCTACAACCACACACTGCGGGTGGATGCATCTGCACCCAAGAACCCGGGCCGCGACCGCTTCGTCCTGAGCAAGGGACACTGCGCCGAGGCCCTCTACTGTGTACTGAACGACAAGGGCTTCATTCCACAGGAGGAACTGAACGAGTACGGCAAGAACTACGCCCACCTGGGCGGTCACCCCGACGTAACCATCCCCGGTGTGGAAATCAACTCGGGTGCCTTGGGCCACGGACTCTCCGTAGGCGTAGGCATGGCACTGGCTGCCAAGATGGACAGCAAGGACTACCATACCTTCGTGGTGATGGGCGACGGCGAACAGGCTGAAGGGTCTATCTACGAGGCAGCGATGGCCGCCAACAAATATCATCTCGACAACCTCGTGGCATTCATCGACCGCAACCACCTGCAGATATCGGGCGACACGGAAGACGTGATGCCCCTCGAGAGTATCGTGGAGAGATGGACAGCCTTCGGATGGGACGTGATAGAGATGGACGGTGACTCCATAGACGACATTGCAGCGAAGCTTGACGCCATCGACTTCAGCAACCACAAGCCCCACATGGTGGTGTCGAAGACCACCAAGGGCTATGGCGTATCGTTCATGCAGAACGTAGCCAAATGGCACCACGGCGTACCCTCCGAGGAGCAGTATGCCCAGGCAAAGAGTGAGATAGAACAGCGCATCAACAGTCTTAAAAAGTAAAAAGGAGAACACACCATGTTGGAAAAGAACAAAATACCATGCCGCAGGAGTTTTACTGACACACTTCTGGAAATGGCACAGAACGACAAGGACATCATCGCCGTAACATCCGATGCCAGCGGTTCGGCTACACTGACCGATTTTGCCAAGGCCCTGCCCGAACAGTTTGTGGAGGTAGGCATCGCCGAACAGAACGCCGTAGGCGTATCAGCCGGCCTCGCCTCTGCAGGAAAGAAGGTATTCATCTTCGGTCCTGCCTGTTTCTATGTAGCCCGTTCGCTGGAACAGGTGAAGGTAGACATGGCCTATTCGCAGATGCCTGTCAAGATACTGGGCGTGAGCGGTGGCGTAGCCTACAGCCAGTTGGGTGCCACACACCACAGTCTGCACGACATCGCCGTGCTGCGCACCTTCCCGGGCATGGAGGTCTACCTTCCCTGTGATGTGCGCCAGACACGCAAGTTGTGCCAGGCACTCGTCAACCATCCCAAGCCTGCCTACGTCCGTGTAGGGCGCAACGCTGTGCCCGATGTATATACCGACGATGACTTCACCTTCGAACTGGGCAAGGCAAACATGCTGATGGACGGAGACGACATCACCCTTATCGGTACGGGCGAGACTGTAGTACACTGCCTCGAAGCAGGAAAGATGTTGCGCGAGAAGGGCATCAATGCCCGCGTGCTCGACATACACAGTCTGAAGCCATTCGACAAGGAGGCGGTGCTCAAGGCTGCCCGCGAAACGAGGTGTATCCTCACGGCAGAGGAGCACAGCGTATATGGCGGACTGGGTGCTGCCGTGGCTGAAGTTACCGCACAGGAGTGCCCCGTAAAGATGCGTATCCTCGGTGTGCCTGACGAGAATGTCATCCATGCCTCTCCGCTGGAGGTGTTCCACCACTACGGGTTCGACTATGAGGGTATCTATGCTGCCGCCCTCCAGTTGCTTGAGAAATAACACCAGAAGGGAACGAACATGAAATATACGATTTCCATCGACCAAAGCACACAGTCTACCAAGGCATTCCTCTTCGACGAGGACTGCCGACTGGTGGCAAGCGAGGCTGCCTCCCACCGGCAGTTCTACCCGCAGGCAGGATGGGTGGAGCATGATGCCCTGGAGATTTACGCCAACACCGTCAAGGTGGTGACATCGCTGGTGCAGCCCTTCCTGGGCAACGGCAACGAGTTCTCGATAGCCATTACCAACCAGCGCGAGACGGTGGTGGTATGGAACAGGGAAACGGGCCGTCCGCTCTGCCATGCTGTAGTGTGGCAGTGCATGCGTGGTGCCGACATCTGCAACAGGCTGAAGGAGGACGGCTATAGCGGACTGGTAAGGAAGCGCACCGGACTCCTCATAGACCCCTACTTTGCCGGAAGCGGCGCACGCTGGATACTCGACAACACAGAGGGGGCACGCCAGCAGGCAGAGGACGGCAAACTGTGCTTCGGCACCATCGACTCGTGGCTTATCTTCAAGTTGACCGAAGGGCGTGTCCATGCCACAGACTATACCAACGCCTCACGCACCATGCTCTTCAACATCCATACACTCGACTGGGATGATGACTTGCTGCACATGCTCGACATTCCGCGCAGCATGATGCCCAAGCCGCTGCCCTGCGATGTCGTGTACGGAGAGACGACCGTAGAGGGCTGTTTCGACCGTGCTGTCAGCATCGCCGGCGTACTGGGCGACAGTCATGGGGCACTGGTGGGGCAGATGTGCTTCGAGGCAGGATACGGCAAGGCTACCTACGGTACCGGCTCTTCGGTCATGGTAAACATTGGCGGACGGGCTGCCGATGCTCCCGACGGCCTTGTCACCTCGGTGGGCTATGCCGCCCTCGGAAAGACTTACTATGCCTTCGAGGGCAACATACACTGCACGGGGGCTACCATCACATGGCTCAAAGACCAGTTGCAGCTCATCAACTCGCCGCAGGAGATAGAGTCCATAGCCACCTCGGTGTCTGACAACGGGGGCGTATATCTCGTTCCGGCATTCTCGGGTCTGGGTGCCCCGTGGTGGAACGACAGGGTGAAGGGCATCATATGCGGACTGACACTCGCTACCACCAAGGCGCACATCTGCCGTGCTACACTTGAGAGCATTGCCTACCAGATAACCGACCTGATCGGGGCGATGACGCATACGGCAGGCATCACACTGCAGGAGGTAAGGGTAGACGGCGGTCCTACGAAGAACCACTTCCTCATGCAGATGCAGGCCGACCTGCTGCAGGTGGGCGTGGTACGCTCGGAAGTGGAAGACGCTTCAGCCTTCGGTGCACTGGTGATGAACCGCTTTGCCCTGGGCTGTTGGCACTCCTTCGACGAGGCACAGGCGGTATGGCAGGGCGACAAGCCTATAACGCCGCTGCGTTCCGAGGCTGACATCAAGCCCTGCTACGACGGATGGCAGAACGCCGTAAAGCAACTGTTAAAATAACGTATAAAACAAAGAAACCTATAACCAAAGACACATTAACATTATGAGAAACGGAAAGATATGTTTTGGAGTCATCATTGGCACACGTGCCTACTTCAACTCCGAATTGGCAAGAGACGTAAAGAAGCAGCTTCTGCATGTGCTGGACGAGCAGGGATACGAGTATGTCATCCTGCCTGAAGATGCTACGCCCACAGGCTCGAGCAGTATCGAGACCATGGAGGACGGCATCAAGAACGCCGAACTGTTCCGCGCACACCGCGACGAGATAGACGGCATCATTGTCAGTCTGCCCAACTTCGGTTTTGAGATTGGCATTATCAACACCATAGCACGTGCCGAACTGAACGTACCTGTTTTGGTGCAGGCATGCGACGACGAGAACGACAAGGTGGACCTCGACCGCAGACGCGATGCTTTCTGCGGCAAGATATCGGTGTGCAACAACCTCTACCAGTATGGCATCCCCTACTCGCTTACCTCTCTCCACACCTATAGCATATACAGCGACCTGCTGGTAAAGGACATCAACAAGTTTGCCGCCACCTGCCGCGTGGTAAATACCCTGCGCCACTGCCGCATCGGACAGATAGGTACCCGTCCCTTGGGCTTCAACACCTGCCGCGCCAGCGAGAAACTGCTGCAGAGGTCGGGCATCACCGTTGTGCCTGCCGACCTCAGCGAACTGATCTTCGCCGCACAGAAGGTGGAAGACAACGACGAGCGACTCGTACAGAAGTTGAAGGACATCCATGACTATGCCAAGGTGCCCGAGGCTTACGAGGAGAAACTGAAGGTGCAGGCCAAGTTCGGCATAGCCATCGAGGAATGGGTTAAGGCCAACCAGGTGGATGCACTTGCGCTGCAGTGCTGGGACTCCCTGGAGAAGAACTACGGTTGTGCTGCCTGCATCACCATGGCGATGCTCGGCGAGATGGGCATTCCGTGTGCCTGCGAGACGGACATCACGGGTGCTGTCTCTATGCTTGCGCTGCGACTTGCCTCAGGCAATGCACCAGCCATAGCCGACTGGAACAACAACTTTGCCGAAGACCGCAACAAGTGTGTATGCACCCACTGCGGCAACTTCCCGCGCTCGTTTATCGGCAACAACGACCTGAAGCTTACGCCGCTGGGCGTTCTCGGACGCACACTGGGCAAGATACAGACCTTCGGTGCCATCGATGCGAAGGTTAGCGAGGGCGACTTCACCTTCTTCCGCATCTCTACCGACGATGCTGCGGGCAAGATACGCGCCTATGTGGGCGAGGGCGAGATTACGAACGACCCCTACGGCATGGACGGCTGCATCGCTGTCACGAAGGTAGACCACCTGCAGAAACTGATGAAGCACATCTGCCGCCATGGCTTCGAGCACCACGTGGCGCTTGTCCGCAGCGATGTGGCTGATGTCATCAAGGATGCTATAGAGAACTACCTGGGATGGGATCTCTATGTACATAATGACGAAGAGGAACAATAACAAAGAAAGATAATGAATAAGATAAAGGGGATGTGACTGACCACATCCCCTTTGTCTTATTCATTATCCTATTTGCGCCACGGTGTATTTTACATCGTATTTCTTGAACACTTCCTCGTCTTCGGGAGTGATGTTGGAATCGGTAATGATATGGTCGACAAGGGAGAGGGCACCGAGACTGGCAAACGAACTGGTTCCTATCTTCGACGAGTCTGCCACGAGGTACACCACGTCAGACACTTCTATCATCGACTTCTTCACCACGAGGTCGCTGATGCTGGGATAGGTAAGTCCCGTCTTCAGATTGATGCCTGCCGTAGCAAGGAATACCTTGTCGGCATGGATATTCTCCAGATAGTTGGCAGCCTTCATACCCGTGAGCGAGAGTGTGGGACTCTTGAATTCGCCGCCCGTCACGTTCAGGTTGATACCGCTCATACTGCCCAGTATCAGTGCTATGTTGATGGCGTTGGTAATGACGGTAAGGTTTGTAAAACCACCCATGAGTTTGGCTATTTCGGTAGTGGTGGACCCCGAGTCGAGAATAATTGTCTCGCCGTCGTGGATAAACGTCAGGGCCTTGCGCGCTATCGCCTTCTTCTCCTCCAGGTGGTTCTGGTTCATCAGTGTAAGGTCCTTCACATTCAGTCCGGCATCGCTCAAGCAGGCACCACCGTGCTCACGCACGATAAGCCCCTGACGCTCCATGCGCTCCAGGTCCTGGCGTATGGTCACTTCTGTCACCTTGAACAGTTTGCTCAGTTCCAGCACCTTGGCATGGCCGTCCTCCTGTATGAGCTGGAGTATCTTCTCCCTTCTTTGCGCTGCTAACATCATAGATAGTTTTTAAGTTTGTTTTTCTCTTTTTCTTACACCTTATTATAGGAATCAGTTGCAAAAGTAGTCATTTATCCGTTAATCTGCAAACGATTACGTTATTTTTTCAAAAAAAGGAGCAAGGATACGGCCTTATTCCTGTTTTATTAGTAACTTTGCAGCCGTTTATGAATATATAGCGATACAAGATAACCATTTAGGTAAAAGAGAATTATAACAATAACACTATAACTAACCACTGTATAATAAAAGTATAAGAGATGAAACAACTTTATTCTGTGCGCATCCTTGCGCTCTTCTTCCTTATATTAATAGGGGGGGGTAAAACATGGGCAGCTGATGACGTAACCCTTAGCGACAAAAAGCAGCTTACCCTTAGCGGCACTAAACTCACGCTCGACTGCGGTGAAAGTTCCACAACCTCCAAGACGGGCACACTTTCCATTACCGCCACCGATGCCGACGACAAGACGGTAACGGGACTCTCCTACACATACGAATCCAACAGCACGGCGGTAGCTACCGTCGATGAGAACGGAACGGTGACTGCCGTGATGGCAGGTAACGCCAACATCACGGTTTCCTTTGCCGGCAATGACGATTACGAGGCAGCAAGCTGCATCGTAAGCGTAAAGGTTACCAACAGCAGTGTAACCTCTTCTACCATGGTGTACAACAACATTGCCGAAGTACAAGATGCTGCGCAGTCTACAATTACAAGTAATGGCAGCAGTACGCCAAAGATTGAAAAGTGCGCATTGGTGTTCGGCGAAAACAACCCTGCCACTGTGGTTGGCGTATTCACCAATGACGACCCGGATTTTAATGAGGGTGCAGGCTATATCTTCATTGTAGATAAGTCAAACCGCGGACTGATGCTTCCTAAAGTAAAAAAACCAGAATACGACATTCACAACCAGGATCTCAAAGTCGGTGACACTTTTACAGGTACTTTAGTTGGTACATATAAAGAAAGGAAGAGCAGACACCCTGAGTTTACTTCATTAAAAAATAGCGAATCAATTAGTGGAACTACGTACACTTCCAGTATTACCATCAACAAAAATGGCGAAGCTACCGACACAAAGGAAGCTTTCTATCCTATCAACGAGGTAAAAGACGTACACACGCTTGCCGAAACCAATAATACTGTAACGGACGGTGACATCACGAAGGCTTCCTACGGTCCGTACCTGAACACCATCGTTTCTATAACGGGCACTATCAAAGAGAACAACGAAAAGAATACTGCAAGTTTCTACCTCGTGCAAGACGAAAAATCTCTCTTTGACGAGGCAAATAAAGACAAACGTATCTACCTTAACAGTACGCAGATTTCCGGTGTTACCATGACCGACTACGTGGGTACAACGGGTAAGTTTGAGGGAATCCTTATCAAGCGCAATATCTCCGAGCCAAAGCTGGTAATTCTGAAGGCCAACTTCTTCGAAATTTCCAAGATTTACATTGACGAGAACGATGACGAGAACCGTATCAACGACCTCGTAAAGACGGGGGCTTTCGACAACGAGGTGGATATCTACGTTCACCGCACCAAGTTGGTGAACACCGCCGCATGGAACACACTCTGCTTCCCCTTCGACCTCACAAGTACAGAATTCGAGACTGCCTTCGGTTGTAAACTGACTAACCTTGCAGCAGCAAAGACAGACGTCAACAACGTGGACGACAACGGCAACCTGCTTTTCGAAAGTGTAACAGGCTTGAGCATCTCGGCAGGCGTCCCCTACATCATGAAGGCCAGCGGCACACAGAACTGCAGCACAAAAACAAACCTGAAACTCCGCAACGAAGACGGCACCATCAAGTCGCCCTCTGAAATGATTTCTTCCGATGCTACATACTACGCCCACATCGGCAAGAAGAAGATCACGGTGGTTCCTCCCAAGGAAGTGAAGGGCAGCTACAATAATAACATCGTGAACGGCGACTTCTATTTCCGCGGACTTTACGGACAGAAGAAATACACCAATGACGATAGTGGCAACCTTACCACGACTCCTATCGCTGACAACGGAAGCCAGAAATACCAGTATATCAGCACGTCGGCAGGCAACTATCTGAAGTATCTCCCCAAAGGCTCTAACCTCGCCTTCAACGGTCTGCGTGCCTACTTCTATTTCCCCAACTGGAAAGCGGAGAACAACAAGGGTGGCAGCAGCAGTTCCAAGATACGCATTGCCGTAGACGGCGAGACAACTGCCATCGACCGGATTTCGATGGAGGAAGAGGCAGACGGTTCAGCCTCAGCTGCCATCTACAACCTCAACGGCCAGAAAGTGGACAGCGCCTACAAGGGCATCGTCATCCGCAACGGCAAGAAGATCATGGTAAAATAACATTCCTAAAGCAACACAACTATGAGACAATATACAAAACCCAGCATCGACTTATACTCTGTCAACATGGAGCACTTCCTGGCAAACTCGCGCAGTGACAACCAGATAACCGGCGACGGTGACAAGACACACATCGGCGGAGACTCGTCTGCAAGTACAGACCAAGGCAACAACAACGGCAGTGTGGACGACATGGCAAAGAAGCATTACAATGCGTGGGACGCATGGGATGAATAAAGCCAAGCGCAAGGATTCTAATTTGACAATTGCACTAATTTAGTGACGATAAAAATATGAGGGTGTACCCAAACGGGTGCACCCTCAATTAATATGCATGTATTAGTTCTTTACTTTACACGTTCCTCAATCCACTGACGTGCATTGACAAATGCCTCAATCCAAGGTGTCACCTCGTCGTTCTTGCGGTCGGCAAGATACCAGGCGTTCTGCCATGGGAAGATGGCACGCTCCAAGTGGGGCATCATGGCAAGGTGGCGACCGTCGGCGGAGCAGATACCTGCCACGTTGTAGTCGCTGCCGTTAGGATTGCCCGGATACTCGGCGTAGTTGTACTTGGCGATGATGTTGTAGTGGTCCTCTGGCTCGGGCAGATAGAAACGACCCTCGCCGTGGGCAACCCAGATACCGAGCTTGTCACCGCTCAGGCTGCCGAACATCACGCTGTCGTTCTGCGGAATGGTCAGTCCGAGGAAGCTGCTCTCAAACTTCTTGCTGTTGTTGTGGCAGAGGTGTGAGCGATGCTTGTGCTCGG
>CAVFRG010000072.1:0-9970 GCA_963624905.1 Oscillospiraceae bacterium | reverse complement strand
AGAGTGCCATGACTTTCAGTCCTTCCTTTGAAAAGGCTTTGCGAAAGGTGAAAGATTGGGTGAATGTTCCGATTGCCAAGCGAACGGTCGTGTATGCCGGCTCTTTGGAGGACAATAATGGAGAGATACAGCTCTTGAATTACCAGCATCTGTTCTGACATCGCAAGAATACTAAGTATGATGGTGCAAGAAACCTATTGTGACGATGTATGAATGCCGTCTCGTGTAGTTGTTGACCATTGCCAACAATCGTATGAAAGGGCTTTCTTGCATCATAGTAATGAGATACAGTTCTCCTTGTTTACAAACCTGAAGAGCATGGCCCTGATGTACTTGTGGTGATAGCCTGCGAACAACGCCCCCCATTTTTTGTCGTAAAGGATGTTAAAATACAACAGGAATGCGTTACGTTTTTCCTCTGCCTGCGTATCTATAGATAACAACGCCGACGGAAAGCCATTGTTTAATGGCTGATGAAGTTGGCAGAATATGTACATTGAGAATATAAGAGAGTTTTACACGATGGGGAAAGCAAATGAAAAGATAGCCTGCATGGGTATGCTAGCCTGTACATTCGGGGCCTTGACGGCCAATGCAGACGGAGCTACAGCCAGGAACGGCTTGTACGGTCTTAAGACACAAAGCAGCATACTGGTTGCCGACACGACCGCACGCGACACGGCAAAACAAAACAGGGTTGCACAGGACAGTACCGCATGGTACAAGGAACTGGAGGGCGTGACAGTAGTGGCAAAGAAGCCTCTCGTAAAGACCGACATAGACAAGACTACATACGATGTGGAGTCGGACCCTCAAGCCCAAAGCAAAACATTGTTGGAGATGCTGCGCAAGGTACCTATGGTAACTGTGGATGGACAGGACAACATTAAGGTGAACAACAGTTCGTCGTTTAAGGTATACGTGAACGGCAAGCCCAACAACATGATGAGCAACAACCCCAGCGAGGTACTGAAGAGCATGCCTGCCAATACGATAAAGAAGATAGAGGTAATAACCAACCCCGGCCCCAAGTATGACGCCGAGGGCGTGGGAGGCATCCTCAACATCATTACGATGGGCAGCAGCATGGAGGGATACACGCTTACCGTAGGGGCAGTAACCAACACCCAAGGAGCTATAGGCGGCAACATCTTCGGTACGGTACAGAAAGGAAAACTTACCGTGAGCGGCAGCTACACTTATATGTACCGCAAGAGTCCCCGTTCCTGGTCGGGCAGTACACGCGAGGTATTGGGAACCGATACGGACAACTCATCTGCCAGCATCAGAAACGAGAGCACCTCCATCAACAAACTGAACTATCAGAACGGCAACTTAGAAGCAAGCTACGAGATAGACTCCCTGCGGTTGGTTTCCGCCTCGTTCGGTATATTCGGTCTGGGCAACAGATACGACACTGATGCCAGCACACTGGGCTATCACCCCACGGACGGCAACACACTCTACAGTTATGCCAACCACACCGACAGCAGACAAAGCTGGTATGCCATAGACGGAGGCATAGACTACCAGCGCATGTTCCGTACCAAGGGACGCATGCTCACCTTATCCTACAAGATACATTCACGCCCCAGCACAAACGACATCTATGTGTATTACGACAACATGGAGGCTCAAGAGGGATGGAACGACTACCTCAGTTATCTGCAAAACCAGTACTACAAGCACGACGCTGCCACTACTGAGCATACCTTCCAAATAGACTACACCACACCCATAGGCAAGTTGCACACCCTCGAGACCGGCGTAAAATACATATTGCGCAGAAACAGCAGCAACGACGACCGCAATTTAAGCGACGTACAGGCAAGCGATGCATGGACATACGACAGCGACTACAGTTCGCACTACAGGCATACCAACAACATCTTTGCAGCCTATGCCGGATATGGACTGAAATGGGACAGACTGTCGGCAAGACTCGGCTTACGCTACGAACACACGCTGCAGGACGTAAAATACCTGCAGGGCAGGGGAGATGACTTCAAGAAGAACTTCGACGACATCGTGCCGTCGGCAAGTATAGGATGGCGCGTTTCTGACGAGATAAGCCTCAGGCTGGGTTATAACATGCGTATCTACCGCCCGGGCATCACATTTCTCAATCCCTACATCAACGACAGCGACCCCACCAGCATCAGCCAGGGCAACACGAACCTTACAAGCGAAAAGAACCATTCGTTCAGTTTCGGGTTCAGCCTAAATACCAACAAGTTCAGCATGAACCTGAATGCAAAGACCATGTTTGTCAACAACAGTATCGAGCAGGTTACCTCGCTCGTCGATGACCGTACCATAGCCGGACTGAAGAATCCTACCGGAAAGGGTGTGCTCTACTCTACCTACCAGAATATAGGAAAGATAAAAACCACCGGCCTGAGTGCTTACATCAACTGGAACATCTTCAGCACCACACGCATCTACACCAACCTATGGGGTAGCTATACAGACCTCTCTGACGGCATGCAACTGCGTAACAACGGCTGGTATGGCAATACGTATACAGGACTGGAACAGACGCTGCCCAAGGACTGGAGCATAGAGGTAGACTTCTTCGGCTATACAAAGGGTGTGACGCTGCAGGGAAAAAGCGGTTCGTACAAGGAATATGGCATCACCATAGGCAAGGCGTTCTGCAACAAACGGCTGAAAATGACACTTTATGCGGGCAATATCTTCAGCAAGTACGTAACAGAAACGAATATGACCGAAAGCGACACTTTCAGAAAATCGTCCTGGGACAAAAGCACGCTAAGAAGATTTACCTTCAACATCAGTTATCGGCTCGGGTCGCTCAAGGCTTCTGTCAAGAAAGCGGAACGCTCCATACAGAACGATGACGTGAAATAACTTTCCACACTACCGAAAAGATATCTCTCTCAAATAAACAATTGCAGACCTGCAGGGCAAGCGTGTCCATGGCAGGTCTGCTTTTTATTGTTCAAAGCATTTTTTCGAGTTTCTCCTGCGCATCCCGCATATCCTGCCCGAAAGTAGTGTGGTCTAACAGATAATCGGCCTTTCCACTGGCAAGCATGGCGTACAGGGCTGCATTCATATCGCCTACATACTGGCTGATGGCATACTCTATGTCATCCCGCTGCACAGGACTGGAAGAGTACTCGTACACCCTCAGTTTCTGGTGGATAAAGCAGTAGGCCGACTCTATACTGTCACGGCTTACTGCGGTGGGGCTGTTGTGTGTCATAATAACTTCATTCACCTTCGGCATCTCTCAAAAAAAACTGTTCTTGAGCTTATCCTATATTTTTCTTTATCTTTTCGACGATAGCCTCGGGCGAGATGCTCTTCATACAGGCAAAGTCACCACGCATACAGGGTTTGTTGCCATAGATGCTGCAAGGACGGCACGGCAAGTCGGCCTGCACGGCATTGTCAGCACGCTGCTGCCACCCCATAAACCCTGCATAGGGATGGGTGGCACCCCATACACTTACCACCGGCGTGGCAACAAGCGAGGCAAGGTGCATGTTGGCACTGTCCATACTCAACATAACCTGCAGATGGCTCATAAGCACAAGTTCCTGCTCCAGTCCGCCCAGTAGGGCAGAAGCATTCACCACCTGGACATGCTCCCTTGCCCAGCGGTCCATGACGGCCGTTTCTTTCTCCCCACCTCCAAAAAGGAATATACGGCACTGTGGATAACTGTGGATAAGTAGTTGGATAACTTTTCCCATCAGCTCCTCCGGATATATTTTTCCACAATGTGCGGCAAAGGGAGCAATGCCTATCCAAGGCGTCTCGGCCGAATTGGACGGCACATGCCCAGTACCGTCTTTCTGGGCAAATATTTGTTGTGGCAGACATTCCAGTTTTCCCTTGCCTTCATGAAAAATGGAAGAAAACTCCATCTTGACAGGAAATCCCAGTTCGGAAAACACGTCAGCATAATTTTGAAAGGACGTAGGCTGTTGTTGCAGTACCTTGCCGGCTGAAGCCACAAGACTGCGCTTGCCCTTGCGGTGCTTGTCAATGTGTGCCACCTTGTACATACTGAGGTTGAAACGCATGCGCAGATAACTGGAGCGCAGCACACTGTGCAGGTCGGCTATGGCCGTAAACTTCTTGGCCACAAGTCGGCGGTAAAGTGCATTGAGTCCTGTTATACCTTTGTATTCACCCTTGATGTCAGCCCCCATAAACCCCACGTTGGGTGCCAGGTTTTCAAAGAAAGGGCGCGCAAACGGACGGCTGAGAACCGTAATGCGTACAGAGGGATACTGGGTGGCGAGCGAATAGACTACAGGTACGGTCATGGCCACGTCGCCCATGGCAGAGAAGCGTATGATGAGAATATGCTCAGTCTTCATTCTGCTGTTCTATATATATAATAAGGTGTAGAGAGATGTGTGCTTTATGTGATGCGAAAGAGATGTACAGACGCAGGAAGGATTACTTCTTGCCGTAAAGTACCGGATTGGTAGCAGGGTCATTGTACATCTTCATCTGGCGGTACACCTTCATGTACTTCTTTCCCGACTCGATGTCTTCCAGCAACTGGTCGATTGCCGTACTCAAATCCACCTGCTGCTCCAACAGCACACCGAGCTTGGCCTGACACTTAGCCTTGTGTTCAGCAGAAGCCTCGGTGCGCTCTGCCTGTTCCCTCATGTGGTAAATTTTCAGGGCTAATATGCTCAGACGGTCTACCGCCCAGGCAGGACTCTCCGTATTGATACGTGCATCGGGCAACACCTTTACGTCAGCATATTTCTCGCGGAAGTAAGTGTCTATCTGCTCCACCAGGTCGGTACGGTCCTGGTTGCTCTTGTCTATGCGGCGCTTGAGCAGCAAAGCCTCTGCCGGGTCTATCTGCGGGTCGCGTATGATGTCCTCGAAATGCCACTGCACTGTGTCTATCCAGCACTTCAGGTAGAGTCTGTTCTCTATGGTTCCCTCACCGTATGGATTGTGAATGGGAGTATCTATATTGTCCGTTACGTGGTAGTCGGTAATAGCCTGGTTGAAAACCTTGTTGGCGTTCTGGGTAAATGTCATTAGTCTGTCTTGTTTTGATGTTTAATACTATGCACAAAATTAAGTAATTTATTGGAAACAACCAACAAAAGCGGAAAAAAAAGGGCGGAAAGTTGCACAACTAATAGGTATATGTGCAATAATAAGCACTTTTTTGACTAAAAAGTTTGCCTATGTAAAAAAAAAAGTGTTCCTTTGCACCCGATTTTTAACAAGAAATTAATTTATAAACATTTTAAAAGTTACAATTATGTCAGAAATTGAAAGCAAAGTAAAGGCTATTATCGTTGATAAACTGGGTGTGGACGAAGCAGAGGTAAAGGCAGAGGCAAGCTTCACAAACGACCTCGGTGCTGACTCTCTCGACACTGTAGAGCTGATCATGGAGTTCGAGAAGGAATTCAACATCTCTATCCCCGACGACAAGGCCGAGAAGATTTCTACAGTAGGTGACGCTATCGCTTACATCGAGGAGAATTCCAAGTAAGAATTAGCCACTAATCTACACTAAATGGAATTAAAGAGAGTTGTAGTAACAGGTCTTGGTGCCGTTACGCCTGTAGGCAACACCCCCGAGGAAACTTGGGAGAACCTTTTGGCAGGCAAGAGCGGTGCTGCACCTATTACTCATTTCGATACAACCCTTTTCAAGACCAAATTTGCCTGTGAGGTAAAGAACCTGAACGTCAACGAATGGATTGACCGCAAGGAAGCCCGCAAGCTCGACCGTTACACCCAGTTGGCCATGATTTCTGCCATGCAGGGTGTAAAGGACGCAGGCATCGACCTTGAAAAGGAAGACCTGAACAACGTAGGTGTTGTCTATGGTGTAGGTATCGGCGGCATCAAGACTTTCGAGGATGAGGTAAGCTACTATGCTACCCACAAGGAAGGCGGGCCAAAGTTCAACCCCTTCTTCATCCCCAAGATGATAGCCGATATCGCTTCCGGACAGATTTCCATCCACTTCGGATTCCATGGTCCCAACTATACTACCACTTCTGCATGCGCTTCTTCAAGCAGCGCATTGGCTGATGCCTTCAACCTCATACGCTTGGGCAAGGCCAACATCATCGTGAGCGGTGGTGCAGAGGCAGCTATCTGCGAGTGTGGTGTAGGTGGATTCAATGCCATGCACGCATTGTCTACACGCAACGATGACCCTGAGCACGCCTCACGTCCGTTCAGCGCAAGCCGCGACGGTTTCATCATGGGCGAGGGTGCCGGCTGTCTGGTTCTCGAGGAACTGGAGCACGCCAAGGCTCGCGGTGCAAAGATCTATGCCGAGATGGTGGGCGAGGGCGAAAGTGCCGACGCTTACCACATCACAGCCTCACATCCTGAGGGTCTGGGTGCCAAGCTCGTTATGGAGCGTGCACTGGCTGATGCCAACCTGAAACCAGAGGACATCGACTACATCAATGTTCACGGTACATCTACCCATGTGGGTGATATCTCCGAGGCAAAGGCCATCAAGAATGTATTTGGCGATGCTGCATACAAGCTGAACATCAGTTCAACCAAGTCTATGACCGGACACCTCCTCGGTGCTGCCGGTGCCATAGAGGCTATGGTATGCGTACTCAGCGTCAAGAACGACATCGTACCTCCCACCATCAACCATGAGGAAGATGACAAGGACGAAGAACTGGACTATAACCTCAACTTCACCTTCAACAAGGCACAGAAGCGCGAGGTACGTGCAGCACTGAGCAATACCTTTGGTTTCGGTGGACACAACTGCTGTGTAGTATTCAAGAAGTATACTGAATAATATAGAGTATGCTAAATAACTTGATAGACAGAATAAAGCTCTCTTTCCGCAAGGACAAGGAGCTTTATTTTTCTTTATACGAAATATTAGGCTTTTACCCCCACGAAATAAGCTACTACAAAATGGCCCTGATGCACAAGAGCATCATGCACCGCAACGCCAAAGGAAAACCGGTAAACAACGAAAGACTGGAATTTCTGGGTGATGCCGTGCTTGATGCTGTGGTGGGTGACATCGTGTACCAGCACTTTCCCGGCAAGCGTGAAGGATTCCTTACCAATACACGCAGCAAACTGGTACAGCGTGAAACACTCAACAAACTGGCACAGGAGATGGGGATAGACCAGCTTCTCTTAACCAACAGGCACAGCAATTCGCACAACAGCTATATGGGAGGCAATGCCTTCGAGGCTCTGGTAGGTGCCGTTTACCTGGACCGGGGCTACAATGCCTGTATGGACTTCATGAAGAAGCGGATTCTTTCTGGGATGATTAACATAGACAAAATGGCTTACAAGGAGGTCAACTTCAAGAGTAAGCTCATAGAATGGACCCAGAAGAACCGTGTTAAGCTTGACTTTGTAGAAGTGGAACAGGTAAAGGACAGCAACGGAAACCCTACATTCACCTATAAGGTGACACTCGAAGGTGTGGAAGGTGGCACAGGCAAAGGATATTCCAAAAAGGAAAGCCAACAGCTCGCCTCCAAACAAACTTTGGACATGCTGCGCAAACGGCCACAATACATCAGTGCTGTGTTCAATGCCAAGACCGACCGTACCAAAATGGAGGAAGAACCGGTTCTCAACGTACTGAACACCGATACGAACAACAACTTTTTGGTCTCGCAACAGTCAGAACAAACGGAGAAGCATGTCAATGCCTTCGAAACCGAAGTCTACGAAGAAAAAAACGCGAGAGAAGAAAGGCACACTCCTGTTGCTACCGAGACACAGACCGAAGAGTTTGATATCAGTAATGTATCTGCCACTCCCGGACAATTGTCACGCGAAGACATCATTGCCGCTGCAGAAGCAGCAGCCTTTGCCGAAGAGTAACAGATACGTTTTTATTGAATATATTCATTTAAGTTCCGCACCGTGGGTGCGGAACTTTTTTTTTGTTTACCCTGGGTGCTACCCTGTGCCAGAGACTTCTACCCTTTTAGGGCGCACAAAAGAAATTAACGGCAAAGGATTGAAGCAAAAATTCCCTGTAACACTTTTGTCGCAGCTTCGTCAAAACCTTTCAGCCGGAAAGAAACCGCCCTGTAACAAGCCCGCCGTAACTTTGCAACCGAAATCAAGAAGGTATTCAGTATGAAAACAAAAAGGGGATTTTGGGCAGCATCCGTGCTGTTGATAATCAGTCAAATGCCAACCATGGCATGGGCACAACAGACAAAGGGCATCGTACGGGACAAGAACTCGAAGGAGACGCTTATCGGAGCCGTGGTTACCGCAGTGGAAACAAGCAGCAGCGACAAGACAGGTGGCATCAAGGCCATTACCGACATCGAGGGAAACTATACACTCGACGGTCTGAAGAAAGACAAGACTTACACCTTATATATTAATTATGTAGGCTACAAACCCAAAAGAATTGACGGGGTTCAGGCGAAGGATGCAAACAGGGAGATAGCGTTGCAGCCGGATGAACAGCAATTGAAGGAGGTGACCGTGACCGCAGTGGAAAGGCGTAATTCGGACGCGGCCATGATACAGGTCACCAAGAGCAGTCCCGTCATCGTGAGCAATGTTTCGGCACAAGAGATAAGCCGCACACAGGACACCAACGCAGGAGAGGTGATACGCCGGGTGCCGGGCGTGAGCCTCGTGGACGACAAGTTCGTCATGGTGCGCGGACTGTCGCAGCGATACAACAACGTATGGGTGAACGGAGGGGCGGTACCCAGCTCAGAGGCCGACTCCAGGGCGTTCTCCTTCGACATCATACCCAGTTCGCAGATAGACAACCTCACCATCGTGAAGAGTCCCTCGGCAGAATATCCCGCCGACTACTCGGGCGGTTTCATCTGCGTCAACACAAAGGAAATACCTACAGAAAACTCTCTCTCTCTTTCCGTCGGTGGCAACTGGAACACCAGCACATGCTTCAAGGATTTTTCCTACTCCAAGGGTTCCGCCACCGATTTTCTTGGATTCGACAGCGGCATGAGGAGCCTGCAGGGCGGCATCGGTGCATCGCTCGCCCCGCAGCTCGACGCCAACGGAAATAAGGTGGGCGACTATGCCACGTCGCTCCTGGGCAACCATCTCAACAACGACTGGACTGTGAGGCAGAAGAAGCCCCTGGGCGACCTGAAACTCGCCGCCAGCCTCAGCCGCCGCTGGGACCTGGGCGGAAGGACGCTCGGAATGCTCGCCGCCCTCAACTACACCAACGAGTACCGCACCTACACCGGCATGGAGAACAACCTCTACGGCATCTACGACGCGGTGAACGACCGGCCCAACTACCTGCGCCAGTCCACCGACGACCAGTACAACAACAACGTGAGGCTCGGTGCCATGCTCAACCTCACCTTCCTCTCCCGTGACGGCAACCACAAATACCAGTTGAAGAACATCCTCAACCAGCTCGCCACCAGCCGCTACACCTGGCGCGACGGCGTGAGCGCACAATCGGACAAGGAGCGGAGCGCGGAATACTACTACCGCAGCCGCACCACATATAACGGTCAGCTTACCGGCAAGCACACCTTCACCAGCGACGCCCTTGACTGGAGCATCGGGTATGCGTATGCCAACCGCCATCTGCCTGACCGTCGCAGATACCTCATCAACGATGCTCTCGACCCGGGCACCTACGCCCTGAGCAACGGCAACGACATATCGCGCGAGTGGACACAGCTCGACGAGCACATTCTCTCTCTTTCCGTCAACGACAAGCACCACTTCAGGATGGGCTCCTTCGAGCCCGACCTGCAGGTGGGTGCCTACGGGGAATACAGGAGCAGGGAATACCGCACCCGCAACTTCATCTACAACTGGAACGCATCAAGCAACAACATGCCCGCCGACTTCCGCCACAGCGACATCCCTACCCTGCTTTCCGACGAGACCAATATGGGTTACGATAAGCTCTATCTGCTGGAACAGAAGCAGATGCGCAACGACTACCGCGGACACAACACACTGGGCGCAGGATACC
>CAVFRG010000071.1:0-10631 GCA_963624905.1 Oscillospiraceae bacterium | reverse complement strand
GTTCTAAAAATTACCTTTGATGGATTTTTGCATTTTAGCCGAGCAGATTTTACTTTCTTTCTGAAGGAGCATAGCGGGCTATGCGACTGAAAGATAGTGCAAGCCGAACGCAATGAAGCTTGCTTCAATTGCTGAGGCGCAGCCTATCTTATGTAAGAAGGAAGGAAAAGATGCCGGATAAAATCAAAAAGACACAAAGAGCAATCCGTCTAAAGAAGTAATTTAACAATGCGTGGATTTTTTAGAACACGCCTTTATAGTAGGCAGGCCAAAATCACTTTGTCATTAAAACTGAAAAAACTCACACTTAGGGATAGTGAATATTCCATGCAAGTACCTCTGGGGAATCGGCGACTTCGAGAAGTTTGCCGAGAGGGACTGTTCTAAAAACTAATCTCATTGTGAAGAGGGGCAAGGTACTTGTCCCCTTAATGAAAATATAGACTACCGATTAAGCAAAACTTACATGAGAACAAGGACAATAGTTGCGACGCTGGCATGTATCAGTGCCTTACAATGCATGACGGTTACAATAGCTTTTGCACAAAAAAACATCTGTCAGTCAGTGTTCTTCTATCGAGCTTAGACGGACTGCTCTACGTGACAGTATCTTGACACATGTCTCCGGAGCACAAATCTCCAGCAAGACATTCAACATCCAGAAGTTCGGTGCCAAGAACGACGGCAAGACAGACTGTCGCCCTGCCTTTGCTAAGGCTATCAAGAAGGCATCGGCGATGAAGGGTGGAAAGATAGTCGTGCCCGCTGGCACATACTACATAAAAGGTCCCGTCGTCCTGCAGAGCAATGTCTGCCTCGAACTGCAGAAGGGAGCTACCCTCAAGTTTGCTCCAGAGGAGAAGTATTATCCCATAGTAAACACCAGTTGGGAGGGCACTTTCCTCTACAACTACTCTCCGCTCATCTACGCTTACGGCGCGAGCAACGTCTCTATCATCGGCGAGGGCACCATAGACGGCAATGCCATGACGACCTTCGCTACATGGAAGCCTAACCAGAAGAAGGCGCAGCTCCTGAGCCGCAAGATGAACCACGAGGAAGTGCCAGTGGAGCAACGCCAGTTTGGTGACGGCCATTGGCTCCGTCCACAACTCGTGCAGCTCTACAACTGCAAGGGCATCACTCTGGAGGGCGTAAAGATAACGAATTCTCCCTTCTGGTGCATCCACCTCCTGAAGAGCGAAAACATCATCTGCCGCAACCTGCGCTACGATACCAAACTTATCAACAACGACGGCATCGACCCCGAGTGCTCACGCAACATCCTCATAGAGGGGGTGGAGTTCAACAATGGCGACGACAACGTGGCCATCAAGAGCGGACGTGACAACGACGGCTGGAACGCCCAGTCTCCCTCCGAGAACATCATCGTGCGCAACTGCCATTTCAAGGGCCTGCACGCCGTGGTCATCGGTAGCGAAATGTCGTCCGGCGTCCGAAACGTCATCGTGGAGAACTGTGACTATGCCGGCTACTGCAAACGCGGCATCTTCATCAAGACCAACCCTGACCGTGGCGGTTTCGTCGAGAATGTTTTCGTAAAGAACTGCACCTTCGGCGATGTGGAAGACCTCTTCTACGTTACCAGCCGATACGCCGGCGAGGGACAGGACAACAATCACTTCTCTATCGTCAGAAACCTCTTCGTGGACGGTCTGAAGTGCAACAACGTGAGCGCCGCAGCCCTTGTCCTGCAAGGCACGGAGGCAAAGCCCGTCACCAATGTAGCCTTCGACCACGTAACCGTAGGCAATGCCAAAACCGGCATCAGCTTCGAGAACGTACAGGGTGTGAGCATGGGCGAATGCCTCATCGGCAAGAAAGCGGGAACCCCGACCCAGGACACCCCGCAAGACAAAGTCTTCGACAGGGACAAGAGGTAGTGCCTCAATTCCGACAAAACAAGTTCTCACCTGCCAAAAGGCGACACGAAGAGACCATTGCTCTACTCCTTTTTCCCCTGTAAATATTCTGCGAAGATTCTGGCAGCGCTCTCTACCTTGGCAGCGCAAGGGCGCGACTTATAGTATTCTGCCGTGCGAGCAGAGGCAATATAGCTACCCTGCGCTTTCTCATGTCCCTTCAATCCCAGGATTTCGGCACAGATAATGCTGCCATTCTGTTCCTTTGACCTGGCGAGCAATTCCTGCACCACCTTATAGCAAGCTGACTTGCCCTCTCGGTCGTCGCCGTCAATCTGGCCACAGTCCAAGCCTACGAGCACGACGATACCCGAGACGGCACCACACATCATGCGCATTCTGCCTACTCCGCCGCCGAAACCGGCACCTATGCGCTTCGCCGTCTCATCGCTCAATCCATACAAGTCGGCAAAAGCCGCCACCACCGACTGGCAACATCCATAGCCCTGCATAAAGAGTTGTACGGATTGCCGCACACGTGCCTCCAGCTCAGGGGATAAAGTCATTTCTTGTTCCATATTTATATTCATTATTTGGGTGTTTTACGTTATTCTTACGAATTTGCTACCACAACAATCACTTTCCCTATGAAATGTTCTATCGTTGCTGAATCTTCATCGTCAAGTCGGCTAGCACGATGGCAGACTCTTTCTCTTCCTTTGGAGCGTCCTTCGGTTTCCAGGACACGATGAAGCGTACTTGGGCGGCAGTGACACGATAGCCTTTAAGCTCCCACTTGCCCAACTTTTCCTGCATCTTCATGGAGAGCATGGCGATGTCCTTTCCCGTGGCAGGAAGGGACAGCCGACGGTCGTGATAAGTCAACGGGTCGCCACTATGGAGCGACAGGATATCATGTTTATAGGGTTTGGAAAATCCGAGATTCACATCCTTGTGCGACAATTGAAGCACAATCTCTTCGGGCATCGTATAGAGTTGTGGGTCAAAGAGCTGCTCGTCTGCATGGATGCCGTCAAAGAGAGAACTGTTGGTATGAATCGTGAGACTGCTTTTTGCGCGGGTCATGCCGACATAATATCTTCTCAGAATGTCGTCCGTAGGGTGCAATGGGGCGGTGATGAGCATCACCACATGGTCGAACTCCCTGCCCTTTGCCTTATGTATGGTGCTTACCACGATGTCTGTATCCGACACATCGCAGAAGTCTTCTACCGACGATTCGAATACAAACTCACGGAAATCGCTGAAATATTTCACCCGGTTCGTTTGTTCAAAGAGTTGGATGCAGCGTTTGAGGTATGGGAGAGCCTGGCTTCCGGTGTATTTCCGGTATGTCCTCGTCTTTGTCTCCTCCCATTGCTCTTCGGTGACAACAGGTGACTGGGATGTCCTGACACCCTCTTCTAAGTGCTTGAGGAAATAGCGGGTCTCCGCAAGGTTCCAGAAGCGCAGTCCGTCCATCGACTGTACCAGCTTGCCATGGATGCCGTGCTTGTGGAGCAGGGCGAGGAGAATGACAGCCTCCTCGTTGGTTTGGGTTAGGACGCAAGTCGATTTTGACTTGCCTGTAACATCCGTTACGACAGGATGGTACATATATATCCTCTGGTCTCCTTGGTAGGCAGGATGCTTGACAATCTTAACCGTTCCCTTTTCCTGGCTCATGGAAACGATAGGGGTCTTTTTCATGCGTTGCCTGATGCTCGCGGCAAAGCTGTTGGCAGCATTTACGATAGAAGGCAGACTGCGATAATTTTCCGTCATTTCTATGAAACGGCTGTCGGGCAGTTGGCTCAACTGGTACAGGTATCTGGAGTCGGAACCACGAAATTCGAAGATATTTTGGTCGTCATCGCCCACGGCAATTACCCTCATCTCCTCGTTGGCATTCATCAAGGCTGTGATGAGGGAAAAGTCGTCGGCACTCATGTCTTGTGCCTCGTCGACAACGAGCACGGTCTTTCGGATTTTGTTGGGTTCCACTTCGCCGGCGTTTATCATCTCGGCGGCTTTCCTTACCACTCCGGCGGCATCGTCGAGATTGCCTATTCTGCCCAACAGGTCGAAGCAATAAGAATGGAAAGTCTTGATTTCCACGAAATGTGAAGCATTGCCGATGAGCTGCATCAGGCGTTGCTTGAACTCTGTGGCGGCGGCACGCGAGAAGGTGAGCATGAGGAGCTGTTCGTGCTTCACGTCTTCCAGGAGCAAAAGGGAGGCGAGCTTGTGGACGAGTACACGGGTCTTGCCACTGCCCGGACCTGCTGCCACCACGATGCAACGGGAGCTCTTGTCGTCTATGATTTCCTTTTGCCTTGGGGATAGCTCGCCGAAGAGTTTCTTGTATTTGGCTGGAGTGACGTTACGCTCTATTTCCGAGGAGCGGTCGCCCTTGAAGTACTTGTTGACAAACTGGCGGTAGTTCATCTGGAAGTAGTCCTGTACGTACCTTAGGGCAGCGTCATAATCTTTGACCATCAGGTTGGCGTATTCTCCCACGATGTGTATCTGCTGGATTTTCTGCTTGTAAAACTCGTTGAGCATCTTGTAGTCGTCCTGTTTATAGCGCAGACGGTTGTCCTTCAGACGGCGGATGTCCATGGCGTTGTAGAGTACCAGGAATCCGCCTTCCAGTTTCAAGGCACCTATCTTCGAGAGATACAGCAGGGCTTCTTCAAGGTCTTCCAGCTGCAGACTGGATAAATCGGAAAAGAGCGATTGGTTGCTCGATTTGATTTCTTTCAATAGCTCGACGACGGAAAACTGGACGGCACCGTCTTTCCTGGACTGTTCGGCTGTGTTTCTTTCCTTTTCATTCCGTTCCACCAACAGATAGAGCCAGTCAATGACGAATCGGCAGACCTCTATTCGTCTTTCGAATCGCTGGATGATGGAGTAGATGTCGCCCTGTCGGGTAACAATCATGTTTCTGGCACCATCCTCTTTCTTTCGGGCATAGCCCTTGACAACGAGAAAATAGAGCAACGTCTTTATTTGTTTCTCGTTGGCTGTCTCGATACCGTCCTGCACTGCATTGTCGTTGAGCTGTTTGTAGGAAATACGAAGGGCATCGTCGGGGATATGGTCGATGATGTATCTTTCGAGTTTGGCGAACTGCTCTAGCTTTTGGCGTGATTTTCGTGAAGTGTCCCCCACGTCTTGCAGGTAAGCGGAAATGTCTTTTGTATTGGCCAGTATGCCGTCTTGCTGCATACGGTTGACGGCAGACACTACATCCATCTTGGTGAGACCCAGTATGTCCGCAAGATAGTCGATGCGCGACTCTGCTTCAGAATCCTGAGCCTTGGCAATGCTTCTCTGCGAGATGAGCAACCGGATGATACGCACGGCTTTTTCGCTTTCTTCTTTTGAGAAGAGGGAGGAGTCCATGATGCGTTGGCGTGCCTCGTCCATGTTATTGACGGTGATGCCCGTGGCATAGACGTGTGGCACGTTGTTGCCCCGTTCGATATAGCCGCTTTGCTCCAGGGCAGACAGGGCGGTGCGTACACGGGTCTCGATGTCGGAGACGGAGTCGTCCCAGCCTGCTTGACGGGCGATTTCCAATGCCGAGCAACAGAAGTGTGGACGCTGCCGGGTGAAATGCTTGACGGCTTGCCAGACTTGCAGAATCTCGCTGATGCTTAGTTTTGTCTGGTTAAGCAAGATGAAGTGCTTGTCAAGGTCGTTGTCGCTATAGAGCACGAAGCACTGGGCGTTGAGATGCGGGTCTCTTCCCGCGCGGCCGGCCTCCTGTACATAGTTTTCGAGCGAGTCGGAAATGTCATAGTGCACCACCAGTCCCACATCGCTCTTGTCCACACCCATACCAAAGGCCGAGGTGGCAACGATGATGCTTGTCTGGCCGTTCATGAAGTCATCCTGATTGGCTATCTTTTCGTCGGCATCCATCTGTCCGTTGTAAGGCAGCGCCTTCATGCCGTCACGGCTCAGTCTGGCGGCAAGCTCACGCGTCCGCTTGGTACGTGACACATAGATGATGGTAGGACAGTTGGCTGACTGGACGAGCGAGCGGAGCCTGACGTATCTCTCTTCGTCTGAATCTACGTGGATAACGGAATAGCGCAAGTTGGAGCGGGACGCAGAAGTGGCAAACAACTCCAGGGTGTCGCCCAGCCAATGCTTGAAGTAGTCACAGATATCCTGTACTACCTTTTGCTTGGCGGTTGCCGTGAAACAGGATACGGGGATGCGGTTCTGGAAGTTTGTCGCGTCTTCTTCTGCCTGTTTCCCGAATTTCTTCTCCTGATATTCCTTGATGAACTTTCCTATGTAGAGGTAATCCACCCTGAAATCCTGCCCCCAAGCAGAGAAGCAGTGGGCCTCATCGATGACGAACCGCACCACGTGGCGTGCAAGCAAAATTCGTTCGATGGTCTTCGAACGAAGCATTTCCGGGGCGATGTAGAGCAAGGAGGCATCGCCGTTTTGCACTCGCTCGATGGCCAGTGCACGGGTGATGGGGTCGAGCAATCCATTGATGGTGACGGCATCAGTAATGCCTCGGTCGGCAAGGTTGTCCACCTGGTCTTTCATCAGCGACTGCAAAGGTGAGATGATGACGGTAAGACCGTGCATGGCTCTGCCCTCCATCAAGGCCGGCAATTGGAAGGTAAGCGATTTCCCTCCGCCGGTAGGGAAAATGGCAAGCAATGACTTCCCCTCCACGGCAGCCTTTGCGGCTTTCTCCTGCAGAGGCTCGCCGTTATAGGTGCGGAATTCGTCGTAGCCAAAGATTTGCTTGAGGTTGGCATGGACATCAAGCTGATGGTGGCAATAGGTGCAATCTTCTTTGGTACAGGGAGTATGGCGAAGCAACTGGACGGCATACTCCACTTCGGGATAGTTGTGGAGTACCCAGCCGGGGGTAACCGAACGACAGTCTGTCGTGTCTATAAGAGCCAAGGCGTATGCCAGAGCACAAGGAAAACGCTCTGTCAGCGACTCCACATCGGCATATTCGCAGATTCTGCCTGCGTATTCTGTCCTTACCAGTTGGACAAGTTCCGTGGCTTTGTGATGCTCTGTTCCGTGGTGCACCATTCTGAGGAATCCGCAGAACTCTTTCTTGTCTGTCAACAGAGAAGCAAATATTGTTTTCTTATTGTCGGACAGCCTGTTCCACCGGGCAATTTCATCCATCAACAACTCTTTTGCCTTTTCGCAGTCATTGACAGGATTGTTCATCTGGTCGCTAATGAGCTTGTCGTCTTTTACGAGCCGATGATAAGGACGTTCTGGAAAGAGGAGTGGCGACATGTAAAGTGTGTCCACAAGCATCCATTCAGGATGGTTGTCGTCAGTCGCACGCTTGTCCGACATATTAGGACTGTCGCCAAAGAGGTATCTGGCATCATGGTGTACGATGTTATGACCGCACACAAAATCCACCTCACCCTCTTTGAGGAAACGTACCAGTTGCTCCCTGGAAGTCCCGTGGTAAGTAGCCCCATCGTAGCGCAAGGCACCGATGTCGTGAATCTTGTGGTCGTTCTGTCCCACTTCTGTATCCACGAACGCAAACTTGGAGGCATCCCAAGTCTTCGGCTTTTTGAAAAGAAAATCGAATATCGCCATTGGGTCTGTTGGGTGATGGAGCCAGTTCTAAGAGTCAATACTAATATGTTTGTAATAAGATTGCAAAAATAAGCATATTTCTTGAAAAAACCATTGGAATAGTCAGGAAAAGTTTTGCGCCCCCACCACACCCGCCGGGCCAAGTGGCGGGTCGACCAAGCTGGTGGCATGAGGTTGGTAAGTTTGCAGGTGGACATACCCCCCCATAAAAAGTCCATTATGTCTTTTGAAGAGGAGAATAAAAGTGTATATTGATTAATGTCCTAAAAAACTCAGCATGAACGTTACGCATACAGAAAATTATTCGTACCTTTGCGCCAAAAGAACGCAAAGACCGCAAGATTATGGCAATAAGAGAAAGGAAAAAGCGTATATACCGCAAGCGCATACCGTACGGCATGCAGAACTTTGAGGCAATAATAGAGGAAGACTGCTACTACGTGGACAAGACACCGTTCATTGAGGAGATAGAGGCATCCAACAAGTATTTCTTCTTCATACGCCCTCGCCGTTTCGGCAAGACGCTTACCCTCTCCATGCTCGAAAACTACTACGACATCAACAAAAAGGACAAGTTCGAGAGCCTCTTCGGCAAGCTGTACATAGGCGAGAACCCTACGCCCGAGCGTAACAAGTACCTCATCATGTACCTCAACTTTGCTGTGGTTGTGGGCGGTCTTGAGGATTACAGGAAGGGCATGGACTCCTATTGCAACATAGAGTTCCTTAACTTCTGCAACGTGTACAAGCAGTATCTGCCCGAGGATATCATACCGAGGATGAAGGCCGAATGCCACGGTGCCGTAGACCAGCTGGCTTTCCTGTGCAGGGAGTGTCAAAACGCCGGCAAGAGCATATACCTGCTCATCGACGAATACGACCATTTCACAAACAAGATACTGGCCAACAAGGACCATCTCACCCGTTACCGCGAGCAAACACACGGCGAGGGATACCTGCGCTCGTTCTTCGACACCATCAAGTTGGCAGCAGGAAAGGCACTGGGCAGAGTGTTCGTGACGGGTGTCAGCCCCGTGACGATGGACGACCTCACCAGCGGTTTCAACATTGGCACCAACTACTCCCTCGAACCCGAGTTCAACGAGATGACGGGATTCACCGAGGAAGAGGTGCGAGAAATGCTCGGATACTACGCCAGCGTATTGCCGTTCAACCACACGGTGGACGAACTGATAAAAGCCATGAAGCCATGGTACGACAACTACTGCTTTGCCCTCAGAAGGTACGGTAAGACCACCATGTACAACTCCGTCATGGTGCTGAACTTCCTGGACAAGTACATACGCAACGACTACCACTTCCCCGACAAGATGGTGGAGAGCAACGTGTGCATAGACTATGAGAAAATACGTATGCTCATACGCCACGACAAGAACTTCTCCAACGATGCCAGCATAATCCAGGAACTCGTCACCAAGGGATTCGTCACAGGGAAACTCAACGAGAACTTCCCTGCCGAAGAAATCAACCACCCGGACAACTTCCTCAGCCTCCTCTTCTATTTCGGCATGATAACGATAGACGGGGAATACAAGGGTGAAACAAAGTTCATCATCCCCAACGAGGTGGTGCGCGACCAGATGTACACCTATCTGCTCGCCACCTACAAGGAGAACGAACTTACGTATGAGCCTTATGCCAAGAACAAACTGGAAAGCCAGATGGCATTCCATGGCGACTACAAACCCTACTTCGACTACATCGCCGACTGTCTGAAGCGTTACGCCTCGCAGCGTGACAAGCAGAAGGGCGAAGCCTTCGTACACGGCTTCACGCTTGCCATGACAAGCCAGTGCCAGTTCTACCGCCCCATCTCCGAGCTGGACAACGACGGCGGCTATGCCGACATCTTCCTCCTGCCACTCTGTGACATCTATAAGAGTATGACCGACTCCTACATCGTGGAGTTGAAATACTGCAAGTCCACTACAACGGATGCGCAGGTGAAGCAGCTCTTCAAGGAGGCCTCGGCCCAGATACGCCGCTACGCCGACAGCAACATTGTCCGCGAGTCCGTCAAGACAACGACGCTACACAAGCTCGTCGTCATCTATAGGGGTACAGAAATGGTAGAGTGCCGCGAAGCGGAAGAGGAATAAATTATGAATACATTGCATTAAATGGCTGGCAAGTCGCGTTCCCTATTGGGGAGCATATAAATGTAAGATTCTGCCATAAACAAACATTGCTGGTTGTATGAAAGGGAATTGTAAAGTTATATTTTTTGATGATAGTGGCTTGCCTTTGCCCTCTGGCGATGCAAGCAGAGGAAGTGAAGAACTCACAAATGGAAACCAATGAGGACTTTTCCGGGAAAGAGCCTTCCTTGGATTTCGACCGTAGCATTTCTCGCCCTACACTTGGAGGGTTCCCTGTGCTTCAAGGAAAGTCTTATTATTCGGAGTCACAAGCCCCCTGGATGGCAGAAAACGGGACTCCCTTGCTGATTTCGCCCAATGCCGTTCCCAAATTGAAAACTCCCCAAATGGGCTTGGGAAAGCTGGAGGCTTATGGGGATGTCAGCGAAGTGCCGGGACTGATGAACAGGCAGTATGGTGGTTTCATGTGTCGGCAGGATATGGGTCGATTTGCGTTTTCTCCTTATGTCGGTATGTCGAAAATGAATACAGGAGTGTATGGGATGGGCAATCTCACCAAGGCAACATTTGGCAGCACGCTGTCGTATCATGTCAATGACTGGCTCACGGTGGGACTTTATGGTCAATATGTTCCAACAAATACTACCGACCCTCGAAGTGTCATCATGTCGCCTTTCATGCCAAAGAGCAGCTATGGCGGATTTCTTGAGGTGATGTTTAACCGACATTGGGGCATCGGGGCCAGAATGGGACGGGAGTTCGCCCCGCAAAAGAACGGAAAGTGGGGATGGAAGAACACTACGGATATTTATCCGATTTATAAGAAATAGGAGACTTGCCCCCATCTCCCCAAAACCATTTGGGGGTTCTTCTGCTTTTTGGCTAAAAACATTTGGGGAATTGTCTTAAGGCGTGTTCTAAAAATTCCACGCATTCGTTAAATTACTTCTTTAGACGGATTGCTCTTTGTGTCTTTTTGATTTTATCCGGCATCTTTTCCTTCCTTCTT
>CAVFRG010000070.1:0-11681 GCA_963624905.1 Oscillospiraceae bacterium | reverse complement strand
TGATTGCGTCGCCTTTTGCATTAAAATCATTCTCCGTGCCCACAGTATAGTGGTCATACATCGGACGAGACTCTGGCATCGTGCCCATCACGAATGTAGAGAACTTTTGTCTATAAGGCCATCCACGACAGCATCGTTGATGAACAACTTCAGCCGTTTGTGATAGTCGTAGATAGTGTTCTTTTCCTTTCCTTGTTTCGTCAAGTATTCATCCATGGCACGCACGTTAGCAACGGTGCAGTCCGAGAACGTCACTATTTTCCCCCACGATTGCAGGAAGTTGATGAATACGTCATACCTTACCTTTGTGTGCTCGCACACCTTTCTCGCATTCCTCCTGCTAATGCAGTAGTCAACGAAAGTCATCTGCTTGTACTCTTCGCCATTGAACAGCGCAGGAACAACAGACAGGTCGGTCAATCCCTCCTTCAGCATTCTTGCCACGACTGCGTTTGCCCTGTCCACGATGCCCTCCAGCCTTTCGTTGAGCGCATCAGCTTCCTTGTGCTTGACAACCCTCTTCCTTGCATCCGACCATTGGTTCGGTGTTACCATGATACCAGTGGAAAGGAATTTCCGTTGGTTCTTGTACGTGAAGCGCAATTCCACCGAAACAGGCTTTTGGGGAGTTCCACGCTTCAACCGATTGTGAATAATACTTAAAGTTACTTTGCCCATTTGATAACATTTTTTGCGGAGTTTGATACCCTATTGATACCACACACCAATTAGACATAAATTTTACCACTAGGCTAATATGTTCATTCACAGCTACTTATGTTCATTTTGCTACGTAAACTCTTCTACGATATTTTTATGCACTCACATTTTTCTACGAACTTCTTCGTCTGAAAAGAAAATATCCGCAACAAGATTGATTTTCAATCAGTTACGGATATGTTCATTTTCTATGTGTTCCTTTTTTGAACACCAATTTTGCACTTTTTTGTGATTCCGTTGGGGTTCGAACCCAAGACCCACAGCTTAGAAGGCTGTTGCTCTAATCCAACTGAGCTACGGAACCATCCTATTAAAAAACGACTGCAAAGGTAATGTTTTTTTTGCGGTTAGCCAAATATTTTGCGTTTTTTTTGCTTCAGGTTACGTTTTTGCCCTGTCAGGACATATTCCTACACCCTGTCCTTATGGCTTGACACCACTTGTCGGGGGCGCAGGCATACGTCCTTGGCATGTCCCTGTGCCTTAGGAATTCATGGAGAGGAGGAATTCCTCGTTGTTGTGGGTACGCTCCATGCTGCTGTGTATGGTGTTCATAGCCTCTACGGGGTTCATGTCGGCTATATACTTGCGCAGAATCCACATACGGTCGAGCGTGGTGCGATCCTGCAGCAGGTCGTCGCGGCGTGTAGACGAAGCCACCAGATTGACAGCCGGGAAGATACGCTTGTTGCTGAGTGAGCGGTCGAGTTGCAGCTCCATGTTGCCCGTTCCCTTGAACTCCTCGAAGATAACCTCGTCCATCTTGCTGCCCGTGTCTATGAGGGCTGTGGCGATGATGGTAAGCGAACCGCCACCTTCTATGTTGCGAGCCGCACCGAAGAATCGCTTGGGCTTCTGCAGGGCATTGGCATCGACACCACCCGTAAGCACCTTGCCGGAGGCTGGAGACACGGTGTTGTAAGCGCGTGCCAGGCGGGTGATGGAGTCGAGGAAGATGACCACGTCGTGTCCGCACTCCACCATGCGTTTGGCTTTCTCCAGCACGATGCCGGCTATCTTGACGTGCCGTTCTGCCGGTTCGTCGAATGTAGAGGCTATGACCTCGGCATTGACCGTGCGCGACATGTCCGTTACCTCCTCGGGGCGCTCGTCTATGAGAAGCATCATGAGGTAAGCCTCGGGATGGTTCGCTGCTATGGCGTTGGCAATATCCTTCATAAGGATGGTCTTACCCGTCTTGGGTTGCGCCACAATGAGGGCACGCTGACCCTTGCCGATGGGCGAGAAGAGGTCGACAATGCGTGTACTGAGGTTGGTGGTCTTGGGGTCGGCACACAACTTGAACTTTTCGTCGGGGAAGAGAGGGGTAAGGTGCTCGAAGGGGATGCGGTCACGCACTTCGCCCGGGTTGCGCCCGTTTATCTTGCCGATGTCGGAGATGGGGAAATATTTCTCGCCCTCGCGCGGCGGACGTACATGGCACTGCACCACATCGCCCGTCTTCAGACCGTAGCGTTTTACGGTATTGGCCGGCACGTAGACGTCATCGGGAGAAGAGAGGTAGTTGTAGTCGCTGCTGCGCAGGAATCCGTATCCGTCGGGCATCACTTCGAGCACTCCGTTGGCGGTAATGATGCCGTTGAAGTCGTATGCACCTTCCTTGTCGTTGCCCATGTCGGGCACGGCCTCGTTGCGTGCAGCAGGCGCATTGGTGGGGCGGTCGAAGATATCGTAGGTAGGCATGGCACCAAAATCCTCGATGGGCAAGTCCACTACGGGAATGAAGTCGGTGCCGTCAGCCGGGTCACCTTCCCACACATCCTGTGTGGTTGGTTCGGCAGGAGTTTCGCCCTGCGTGTCGGGATGCTGAGGTGCAGCGTTGTCTTTTGCGTCTACAGGCGTAGCTGTTGGCTCTGCGTCCTGTGCGTCTGTCTGCGTTGCAGGCTCAGCACTTCCGGCGTTGGCCTTCGCCTTGAGGGCAGCGGCTTTGGCGGCAGCGATGGCCTCCAGTTCAGCCTTGCTCTTGCGCCCGCGGTGCTTGGGGAAAGAGGCCAGTACGGCAGCCTCGTCCATTTGTACCGCGTTGGCAGGTTGGGTGGCTGCATCCGTGTTGTCCGGTTTCTCCTCAGGTTCTACGGGATGTGCGGCAGCCTCGTCGATGTCCTTGAACAAGGGCTCCTCGGCGATACGTTCCGGCCCTGAAGCCTGGTTTTTCATCACGTCGTAGTTTTCGCCATTCTTACCTTTCACAGAATATACTTTGTCGTCTTTCTTGGCAGCTATCCTGGTCCTTTTCTTCTTGACGGGCTGGTCGGCAGCAGATGCTTCTTCAGCAACGCCCGCCTTGCCTTCAGCCTGGGCATCCAGGATGGCATAGACTATGTTCTCCTTGTTGTCGCCAGCCTTCAGTTTTACGCCCATCTGGCGGGCGATGTCCTTCAGCGTAACGACATTCTTAGCTGTTAATTCGTCTTTGCTATACATTATATAAATATGTGTATATGAAGTTTTGTCTGTCACGAAATGCGTTTCGAAATAGGAGGAAACGCCTGATAGTGTTAAAATCGAGTGCAAAGATAATTAAAAATATTCGTTTCTGCAAAATATTTTCGCTATCTTTGCAAAAAATATTCAATCATGGCAAGTCAGATACCCTATTTGGACGTACAGAACCTCACCAAACGCTTCGGTGCACAGGTGTTGTTCGAGAACATATCCTTCTCCATAGCCGAGGGGCAGAAGGTGGGCCTTGTGGCACGTAACGGCACGGGAAAGTCGACCCTCATGTCCGTGCTCATGGACAAGGAGGGGCACGAGGGCGGAAGCATCATCTACCGCCGCGACCTGAAACTGGGATTCCTCGAGCAGTCGCCCGTGTTCAACCCCGAGGAGAGCGTACTCGATGCCTGCTTCAACCACCACGGTGATCCCGAACGGGTGCTCAAGGCACGGCAGATACTGACCCAGCTGCACATCGATGACCTGGAGCAACCCATGGGGCAGCTCAGCGGCGGGCAACAGAAGCGGGTGGCACTGGCCAACGTGCTCATCACCGAGCCGGACTTCCTGATGCTCGATGAGCCTACCAACCACCTCGACCTGGAAATGATAGAGTGGCTGGAGGGGTACCTCAACCGGGGCAACAAGACTATCTTCATGGTGACGCACGACCGGTTCTTCCTCGACAAAGTGTGCAACGTGATACTGGAACTGGACAACCGAAGTGTGTACACCTACCGCGGCAACTATGCCTACTATCTGGACAAGCGGCAGGAACGCATGGACAACCTGCGCGCCGAGATACAGCACTCGCGCAACCTCTACCGCCGCGAACTGGAATGGATGAGGAGGCAGCCGCAGGCACGCGGCCACAAGGCCAAGTACCGCGAGGATGCCTTCTACGAACTGGAGAAGGTGGCACGGCAGCGCATAGAGGACCGCCAGGTAAGGCTCAAGGCCTCGACGGTATACATAGGTTCCAAGGTGTTCGAGTGCCAGTATGTGAGCAAGGCTTTCAACGACCGGGGACAGCAGAAGGTCATACTGCGCAACTTCTACTACAATTTTGCGCGGTTCGAGAAAATGGGCATCGTCGGCAACAACGGCACCGGCAAGTCGACCTTTATCAAGATGCTCCTGGGCGAGGTAAAGCCCGACAGCGGCTCCTTTGACATAGGGGAAACCGTACGCTTTGGCTATTTCTCGCAGGAAGGACTGAAGTTTCGTGACGACCAGAAGGTGATAGATGTCATTACCGACATAGCCGACTATATAGACCTCGGCGGCGGACGCCACATGACGGCATCGCAGTTCCTGCAGTTCTTCCTGTTCACGCCCGAAGAGCAGCACAACTATGTGGCAAAACTCAGCGGTGGCGAGAAACGCAAGTTGTACCTCTGCACCGTGCTGATGAAGAATCCTAACTTCCTGGTGCTGGACGAGCCTACCAACGACCTTGACATACAAACGTTGCAGGTGCTGGAGGAATACTTGCAGGACTTCCCCGGATGCGTCATCGTGGTAAGCCACGACCGATACTTTATGGACAAGGTGGTGGACCACCTGCTCGTGTTCAAGGGCAACGGAGAGATACAGGACTTCCCCGGCAACTATACGCAGTACAGGGAGTGGAGCAGACTGCAACCGCAGGAGTCTGCCGCGCGCCCTAAGGAGTCTGCCGCCCCAAGCAGTGCGGGCGACGGAGCGGGTACCGCCAAACGGGATGTGGTGCATGACAACCGCCGCAAGATGACGTACAAGGAAAAGCGCGAGTACGAGCAGTTGGGCAAGGAGATAGAGCAACTCTCGCAAGAGCAGCAACAGCTGGAAGAAGAACTGTGCAGCGGTACCCTGTCGGTAGAGCAGCTGACGGAGAAGAGCAAACGCCTGCCCGAGATAAAGGAGGCTCTCGACGAGAAGGAGATGCGGTGGCTGGAACTCTCCGAAATAGAGGGATGAGCGAAGAACAAAACAACAACAAGAACAATGGAAATAAAGAAATCAGAATTTACTATCTCGGCACCACGCCTGAGCATGTGTCCCAAGGACGACAAGCCCGAATATGCCTTCATCGGCAGGAGTAACGTGGGGAAGTCGAGCCTCATCAATATGCTGTGCAACCACAAGGGACTGGCCAAGACCTCTGCCACACCGGGCAAGACACTGCTCATCAACCACTTTATCATCAACAACGAATGGTATCTCGTAGACCTCCCCGGCTACGGCTTTGCCAAGCGGTCGAAGACCGTACAGAAGCAGCTGGAACAGATGATAAGCAGCTACATACTGCAGCGCCCGCAGCTGGCCAACGTCTTCGTGCTGATAGACGTGCGCCATGACCAGCAGAAGATAGACCGCGAGTTCGTAGACTGGCTGGGTGAGAGCGGTGTGCCCTTCTGCATCGTCTTTACCAAGGCCGACAAACTCGGGCCGGGCAAGGCCAAGATGAATGCCGACAAATGGATGAGGGCACTCGAAGACAGGTGGGAGGAACTGCCGCCTTACTTCATCACCAGCAGCGAGAAAAAGCTGGGACGTGACGAGGTGCTCGACTACATAGACCAGATAAACAAAGAACTTGGCAAGTGAAAAACGGAGCCCAACCCGATACATTAAGACATGAAACAGATAAGATGGGGCTTCATCGGATGCGGTGAAGTGACCGAAAAGAAGTCGGGCCCTGCCTTCAACGAGGTGGACGGGTCGCGCATTGTGGCGGTGATGAGCCGCCACGAGGAGAGGGCACGCAGCTATGCCGAGCGCCACCACGTGCGCAAGTGGTATACCGATGCACAGGAACTCATAGACGACCCCGATGTCAACGCCGTGTACATAGCCACGCCGCCGTCGTCGCACGCCACCTTTGCCGTCATGGCCATGAGGGCAGGCAAGCCCGTGTATGTAGAGAAACCGCTGGCGGCCAGCTATAACGACTGCATACGCATCAACCGCGTGAGCGAGCAGACGGGCGTGCCGTGCTTCGTGGCATACTACCGCCGGTACCTGCCTTACTTCCGGAAGGTGAAGCAGATAGTGAAGAGCGGATGCATAGGCCAGGTGGTAAATGTACAGGTGCGCTTCTCCGCGCCACCGCGCGATATGGATGCTGCCAAGGGCAGGAACACGCCATGGCGCGTACAGCCCGACATCTCGGGCGGTGGATACTTCTACGACCTCGCACCCCACCAGATAGACTTGCTGCAGGACATCTTCGGCATCATTACCCGTGCGCACGGCTACCCCGCCAACAGGGCACACCTCTACGAGGCGGAAGACACGGTGTCGGCCTGCTTTTATTTCGAAAGCGGCATTCCGGGAAGCGGTTCCTGGTGCTTCGTGGGCCACGAGAGCGCCAAGGAGGACCGTATCGAACTGATAGGCGACAAGGGCTCGCTCTCCTTCTCCGTGTTCAATTATGACCCCATCCTCCTCGTTACGAGCGAGGGCAGAAGGAGCATCACGGTGCCCAATCCGCCGTACGTACAGCTGCCGCTCATCAAGAACGTGATAGAAGACCTGCAGGGCATTGACTCCTGCGCCTGTACCAGTATCTCGGCCACACCCACCAACTGGGTGCTCGACCGCATACTCTGGAAGAACTGAACCAACCATAATAGAGAAGAAATAGACGTGTCATCAACTACAAGGCTTTGGGTAACCGCCGTCATGGCGTGCTGCTCGCTGTATGCCCATGCGGCAGACGGTAGGCGCACGGTTGTGACCGACTCCATATATGCGGAGGCAGACACCCTCGATGCTGCCGCACGCCGTCACTTGGCCGACAGCCTGGCGAGGGAGAAGCACAAGCGCACGTTTTTCCACAGGGTGGGCGATCTCTTCACACGCTTCTTCCGCGAGTTTGACAACACCGACAGCACCTACATAGAGCCGCAGCACTACAACTATACCGTCATGCTGCAGAACACGAACACCTACGAGCAGTACACTCTCTCCAACAAAGACGGGCAGAGTGTCTCCTTCGCCCCCGACGTGTCGTACCGCATGGGGCCATACGTAGGATGGAGATGGGTGTTCCTGGGATACACCGTCGACCTGAAGAACATTGGCTTCTGGACGCATAACACGTCGAAGAAGGAGTTTGACCTGAGCCTCTACAGCAGTATGCTGGGCGTGGACCTCTTCTGGAGGGAGACGGGCAACGACTACCACATTCAGAAGGTGGATGTGGGCAACGATGTGGACATGTCGGCCATGCACGGCGTAGACTTCGATGGGTTCAAGTCGAGCATCAAGGGATTCAACCTTTACTACATCTTCAACCATAGAAGATTCTCTTATCCAGCAGCTTACTCGCAGAGTACGGTGCAGCGAAGGAGCACGGGAAGCGCATTGGCGGGTATTGGCTTTACCCGTCACACGCTCGATGTGGACTGGACTAATCTGGAACAAATCATACAGGACAAGATGGGCGATGCGTGGGGCCAGAAGTTCAACCAGAGCATCAAGCAGAGCACCGTGAGCTATTCCTCTTTCTCGCTGAGCGGAGGGTATTCGTACAACTGGGTGTTTGCCCATAATTTTCTCTTCAATGCCTCGCTATCGGCTGCTCTCGCCTACAACCACACGTCATCCAACGGTGAGAACGAGGAGAAGAAGTCGCACCAGCTCTTCAACTTCAGCAACTTCAACATCGATGGCATCGGGCGGTTCGCCCTGGTGTGGAACAACACGAGGTGGTACGCCGGAGCCAGTTGCATCATCCATTCTTACAACTATCAGAAGAGCCAGTTCTCAACCAACAATTCGTTCGGGTCGCTTAACATCTACTTCGGTGTCAACTTCGGACGGAGGTAAAACGCTCTCCCACTCTACTCCCGCTCTCCTACTCTATTCGCACTCTTACTCTATTCGAATTCTATTCCCCCTTTGTATACAAAAAAACAAACGATGAGAACAGCACGAGTCTTTATCCTCCTTTTCCTTTCCTTCATAGTTTCCGCACCCTCGCATGCACAATGGCGCAAGAGCGACAGCCTTCGCATCGTGTCGCTCCTCGAAGAGGCCTATGTGCTGCAGCAGAAACCCCAAAACTGGATGTTGTGGTTCGGCAAGAAATTTGTCGGCATACCTTATGTAGCAGGCACGCTCGACCGCAATGACGAGGAACGATTGGTGGTGAACACGCGGCAGATGGACTGCACCACCTTCGTGGAGACGGTCGCCGCCCTGACCCTCTGTGCCAGCAACGGCGAAACGGCATTTGCCGATTTCTGCAGGCGGCTCACCGACGTGAGGTATACGGACGGGCAAGTGGCATATACCTCGCGCAACCATTACTACACGTTGTGGGCAGAGGTCAACGGGCGCAAGGGTTACGTAACGGACATCTGCCCGGTACCGCCCTTTACAGCCACCCAGACAGTAGACGTCTACTGGATGAGCACGCACGTGGCGCATTACCGTATGCTCGCCGCCCATCCCGAGTGGCAGCAATCCATAAAAGACATGGAACGGAGCATCAGCAATCACAAGTACCGCTACATTCCCAAGAACGAAATAAAGGACAATGCCCTCTTCCGTGCCACTATCCACGACGGTGACATCATAGCCATCATAACGAGCAAGAAAGGTCTCGACACCACCCATCTGGGCATTGCCTCATGGCACAGCGACGGACTGCATCTGCTCAATGCCAGCAGCATACACAAGAAGGTTGTCGACGAACCGATGCTCCTCGCCCAATACATGAAGAAACACCCTTCGCAGAGGGGCATCAGGGTGTGTAGGGTAACGGGAGCCGAAACAAGGTAACGCGGCTACTTGCCGGCATCCGGCAGGGGGTAGTTATAGCGGTCGAAGTAGACGGGGGCCGCATGGCTGCACCACACTCCTTCTACGTTGATACCGATGGTGAAGTTTTTGTTGACATTATATCTTACGCCAGCCCCCAGCACATTGGCACCTGCCACCCCCATGCCGTAGCCCAAAGGCATCGTGCCGCCCAGTCCGTACATGCCGGGCCAGCAGCCCGCCATGCCGTAGCCATAAGCCCCATAGCCTGCATAGCGGCTGTAGATGCTGCTGTAGTTGTTACATAAGCTCAACTGGCCGTAGGCGTATGCCTCCCAGTGCTCGTCAAAACGGTATCCCACGATGGCATAAAGTCCTGCATCGCGGTAACTGTCACTTCCCCAGAACGTGTTGTTCAGATAACCGCCGCCCGCTATCCACAGTTTGCGGTCGCGGGTGAGCGGCGTAAGGTAGGTAACGTTGATGTTCTGAGAGAAACCGCCCTTGTGGGGTAGACCCTTGCCGGAGGTGAAAAAGGCGGAGGCACCGAGCTGCACGTTAAGCCCCTGGTGCAGACCATAACCATAGCCATAACCGTAGCCATAAGCGGGCGCATCAAAGGGCGCAAGGGTCTTGTCCTGCACGGCTGGTGCACTGCCCACAGCGTATTTCATATTCTTTACCGGTTTGCCCTGGTAAACCATCTTCTGGCGGTCGTGCTGCACCACCGTGTCACCCGGCAACAGCCACTCCTCCCTCATGTTGTCGGGGCTGTGCAGCGGCCCCATCCTCACTTCCTGCGCCTGCAATGTCTGCACGGCGGCAAGCAGCATACCGGTATATATGATGTATCTCCTCATGTTTTCTTCTTGTTGTAGCTACGTGCAAAATTACAGCTTTTCCGGCAAATGCCTTCCACATATCGTCTCACAAATAACAATATATAGGAATGTTTTGTTGATGATAACAAATTTTGGCATGAATATTTGCCGATTGACGAAATAGTTGTACTTTTGCATCAAAAATTTGCGAAAGAACATGACCAAGCACTTGTTACTTTTGGCCGTACTGGCCATCTTCTCTTTAGTCCCCTCCTCAGCGCAGGACAAGGTTCAGACTACGGCAGCCTCTACTTCGGCCGTAACGGCAAGTCTGGACACGGCTGCCGTACACCAGGACACCACCTGCCACGAGGTGTTGCTGCAAACTACCATGGGCAACATCCGCGTAGCTTTGTACAACGACACGCCGCTCCACCGCGACAACTTTCTGAAATGGGTGCGCACGGGCTATTACGACGGCTGCATCTTCCAACGTGTCATCAAGGACTTCATGATACAGGGCGGCGACCCAGGCTCGCGAAAGGTGACACCCGGCAAGGTGGAGCGTTTCGACACCGCCTACACTGTACCGGCAGAGATACGTTACCCCAAGTACTACCACAAGCGCGGACAGCTCTGTGCCGCACGTGAGGGTGACGACATCAATCCGCAGCGTGCCTCAGCCCCTTGCGACTTCTACATTACCTGGGGGCGCAACTATACGCCTCGGCAGATGGAGTACACCGTAGAGAAGATGCAACGCGAACAGAAGTGGTATGCCGTACCCGGGCAGCAGGTGCAGGCCGGCTACATCAAGTATGGAGGCGTGCCCCACCTCGATAACGGATACACCGTCTTCGGAGAAGTACTGGAGGGCATGGATGTGGTAGACCGCATACAGCAGGTGCCTACCGACCACAACAACAACGACCGTCCCCTCGAGGATGTGGTTATCCTCAAGGCTACGGTCGTGAAATAACGGGCCATCGGCAGTATTACACTCGCAATCTCACCACTTCCTTCACCTGCCCCAATATCCCAAATGGCTACTGCAAGCATTCCTCTTTTCAAGTGGAGCCAAGCCTTTGCATATTCATTGCCCTGACTTTTGGATAAAATTAACCATTTATTGCCTTGACTTTTGGATAAAATTAACCATTTATTGCCTTGACTTTTGGATAAAAGTTGTATCTTTGCACTGGAAATCAATCAATTAGTTGGGTTATGGCATATTATAGCAGGAATATAGACGAAAAGTAAGCCCCCAGCCTCACTTTCCCCTCACCACTTCAAGCACCTTCCCAAGATGGTAGGTGACGATGCCAGCATTGTAGCTGGTGTCGAGCACTTGCACCACGGCACTGTCCCGGTCGGAGTGATAGCCCACGTAGAGGCGCAGGGCATCGAAACGCTTCAGGTACCGCTTGCCGTCGGCCTCATCGACATAGGTGTATTTGTTGAGCGTGGTCTGCTTCAGCTCCCTATACTCCTTCGTCTTCTTGCCTGCCACAATCTGCTCGAAGTATTTCTTCTCGATGATGAGCGTCAATATCTTCAAGCCCTGCAGGTTCAGCTTCGACTGCTTCCGCTCGACATGCTGCTCCAGGCATTGCTGCTCCTTGTTGTAGGAGAAATAGACGATGGTGCCGTTCATGATTTTCTGGATGATGCTGTCGATGATTTCCAGTGGAACCACATACCATTCCGTCGCCTCGTGCATCTCGCCCTTGTCATCCGCCACCTTGAAGCGGAAGTTTACATCCTGCAATACCTGATGCACCAAGTCCTCGAACTTCTGCGAGTGCATATTTACTATTTTGTAGGTGCTCACTATCTCCACGGGAGCCATCAGGTAGGTGGGTTCGTGCTCGGCATTCGCCACCCGCTCCTCCACCTTATTAGTGGAGAATCCTATCTTATAGAGGTTCT
>CAVFRG010000069.1:0-12304 GCA_963624905.1 Oscillospiraceae bacterium | reverse complement strand
TCTTGTTTCATAAGTTATTGGTTGTCGGTTGTTTGAGTTAATTGCCGCAAAGATACGAAAAAATGCGACAGACTGTATATGCCCACCGCATTTTCCGTAGAAAATCATTCATTTTCCTTGTGCCTCTTCCGTTTCATGCCTCCTCTTTTCCATATGTCGTTGTCATAGCTTTTCGCTACACGTCCCATCACATCGTCTTGATAGAGGTCACTTGCGGTTTCACGGCCTTTCGTTTCGGTTGCCATACCTCCATTTGGGTCATTTGTGGAATTGCCGTTGCCGTACCATTCCTTTCCGTCAGTCTTTTCTGTTACCATACTTTATTATATTAGTGTCCGTAATTATTGTTCTGCTGCCAACGGTGCCTGCTGTCCGTCTACTTGTATGCCTTGTCCGCTCATCATCTGCTGGAGCATAGCCTGTGCCTTCGGGTTAGTCTCCGATACCTGCTGTACCTGTTGCTGCAACTGTGGGGAGAATCCTTCTGGTGTACCTCCACGTTCCATCTCTTCATTCTGGGTTGCAATACTCTGCTGCAGTTCGTCACCGAATGGGAAATCGCCCACTTGCAGAAGCTGCTCAAGGGTAATTGCCTGGTTTTGCCACAAGGTCATAAGGAACTCGTTTGCCATCTGCCTGTAAACTGGTGTTGCCGTACTTTCGGTGATGTTGATATCAAACTCAACATCCCTAATCTTCTTCGGGTCGTACTCTATCTCTTGTACTGCCCTTCCGACAATGTTGAATGTGCGTTTGGTATCGTAGTACTGCTGTATGTTCTTCACATCCTTGTAAGCACCGTCTATAACAAACTGACTGAACGTCTCCAGAATGTCAAGCAGAGACATGGTGGCATTTTGTGTCTGCTGGGCATAGAGCGAACCGCTTGTGCCGGATGCACCGGGCTTTCCCTGCAATGCACCGTTCACGCCGGATATGTCTTCAAAGAACTTAAGCTGATAGCTAAGCAGGTCTCCGATGCCTATGTTGGTAGAGTTGTTGGCTACTTGTGTAGGCACTTGTCCGCTCTTGCTCGGTATATACCTTACCACTCCGTTGAACCTTGACCATTCATCACAGAAGTCATCCCAGCTCATATCGTCCGGCAAACAGTCTTCAGGGCAGAGAAGCACACCCTTTGCACTCGCCCTCATGATGAAGTCGTACATCGTGATGAGACGGTTCACGTACCTCTGCTGGTCAATCACATCTTCCACGAAGCTGTGTATCTCCCCATCTATGAACGGATAGAACTTGAATACATAAGGATGTTCTCCATGGGCGTAAGGAGTCTCTCCTTCTCGCAGAATGTCACCGAATGGTGTGAGATAATAGAAGTACCAGTAATCATCCATAAACCATTCTGCCTTTATCATCGGAATATCATCCGGCTGCATTCCTGCTGCCGTTCCACGTTCCATACGGTCTTTGTTTTCTGCCTCTACAATGTCATGGTAGTCTTCTATGTCTATCTTGAAGTCATCTCCGTTGTTGTAGTCATGGCAACGGTAGCGTGGTTTGCTCTCCTTCTTCCATACCTCTATAACACGGCACAGTGACGGGTCGCTCGGTGTCATGAAGTCGATGTTGCGCGGGTCAAACTCTCCGAACTGCTGGAGGTTGTCGGCAAGATACTCCACGCTTGCAGCATCACGATATATACGCTTAAGCCACTTGGCTCTTGCAGCATCATCGGCAAACTCGCGCAGAACCTCCCCGAGACTGATGTCATGCACCTCGCCGATGCAGGATACATCCCATCCTCGGAAATCCTTCATGTTGCCGTCCACGAAGAAGTTGTTCGGGTTAACATAGTCAGTCCAGCAGTCCAGTCGGTTCCGCCTCCATCCGAACTTCTTCTTGTGTATGGCGGCTCCGCTTATGAGGAACTCCTCCATGGTACGTGCATCTATCTCGTTTGCACGGTTCAGTTGCCTGTTGCATTGCAGCACAATGCTCATGGTCTCACCGTAACGCTTTTCGTCCTTGTCCCTTGCATTACAGGTTGGTTCCTTGCTCTGTGAACGGTACACGCCAAGCACATTCTTCACAAGCCTCCTTATAAGGTTGTTCTTCAGAGGCTCGCTTCCCTGCTCCCGGATATACTGCTCTTCGGTAATGCTGTGCTTGAATCCGCATTTCGTTTCGGTCTCTATGACATCACCCCATTGGTCACCATAGTTGTACCTCTTGTTCCTTTGCCTCCGTTTACGGAAGTTGGCCATGTTGTCGTAATATCGCTGTGCCTTGAACAACACGGCATAGGCTCGCTCATACGGCACAGTGTATTTATTGTAGCTATCCGCTATGCTGTCGAGTCCTTCCTTGTCAACGACTCTGTTCAAGGACAGTAACTTTGCTTTCTCTATCTTCTTCGCCATGTCATTCGGTTTGTGTTGTTTCTATATTGGCAAGCTGGTAGGCTATAGCCTTCAACGATGAAGCAGTCTGGGTGTCGCCTATACTGTCGCATACAAGTGATGCAGCCATATAGACTATGGAATCGTGCAGCAGTTGGCTCATGTATATTTTTCCGTCTTCGACATCAGGCAACAGCAGGTATGCCATATCGGCAGTAACACTGGAAGAGCTGCTTGAATACAGTTCGAGCGTTCTCTTTCCGCTCTTGTGCGTAATTGCCACAATAGGATTTTCCTTGTTGCCTCGCACGTAAGAATTCTTCTGCCATGCATATGCTTTGTCAGTATCCATGATGATGGTGCCCGGCCTGTACCAGCCGCTTGCCCTTACGCTTATTATGCGTAGCAAATCTTCTGGAAGGGTGCATTCACCCATGTATACGCCAACGCTGCATAATGACCATGTCACGTTTAGAGTTGACAACTTAATCAAATCGCCAAGCATATCGGCAGGGGCAAACTGTTCTATGGCACGCACGGCAGGAAGAAGCACCTTTTCTATCAGTTCGCCTTGCGTCAGCGTGTCGGAATCCTCCGGGACAAGTGTGCTGCTTTCCTGGTTACGGTCAAGTATTACCTTGACATCCGCTACCAAATCTGATACATCGTATGCAATCATAGGCTATTCCAGTCCTTCCAGTTCAACATTGTTTTCCTTAGCGATGGCAAGCACATCCTCACGTGTCTTCATCTTGGAGCGTGATATGCCGAATGTCTCGGCAAGATAGTCCTTGGCATCCGCTATATCCTGTACGGTTACAGTCTTCTTCTCAGCCTCCGCTTTCTTGGTCTTTGTGGCTGCCTTCTTCTTGGCTTCCGCCTCAAGTTTCTTCTCGTCAACCGATTCTGACAACCAGAACTTGTCGTTGAACCAACAGTGGCTCTCTATAGCTTTCTGCTCATCCGTATCACGTGTGGAGTAGATGCTTGTTCCCCTGCTCTGTGCGTCAAAAACAATACGCTTCTTGCTTCCGTTTACCTTTACATTGAAGGCGAGGTCTGAATATCCTTGGTATGTCTTGTACATAGTAGTAATCTCTTTAATAAAAAAAGGGATGGGGCAGATGCCCACACCCCTCATATTGTTAAACGTACATTGTCTTGTTAGGCTGTTGCAAGTTTCATGCGTGCGTGTGCCTTCGGGTACTTCAGATAGAGGCAAGCCACCTCCTGTATCACGATGGCATCGGTATTGCGGATGCCAGCCTTCTTCAAGTCGAGCACATTGCGTGTCCATGACAGGTGTACTCTCTTTACCAGGAACTCCGGGTCGAGTGCGAATGCGCAGTCGCTCATGCCCTGCAGGTCGAAGAATTCCGAGTGAATCATCAGCAACTCGCCGAAGTCAGTCTCCCAGCTCTTGAACTTGAGGTTGAATACCTCTACAGTGTCCTTCAGACGGAACTTCTCAGAGCGAATCTTGCTGAATGCAGTCACAACCTTGGAACCTGCAATGACAATCTTGCGCTTGTTGCCGATGCCTGTGCCTACGAACAAGTCCTTGGCGATATCCACCAACTCGTTGTCCCATATTACCACATCACCGTCCTTGAAGCCCTTTGCCTTGTCATCATCGTCTGCCAAGTGACCAATCTCGATATCCTTTCCGGCCATCCACCATACACCCTTGGTAAACCACTGTGCGGCATTGTTCTTGGTGGTATGCTTGATGCAGGCCATGTCACCGAACATGAACGAGCCTTCCATAGCGAGACGCATATCGTAGATGCTGTCCTCCTCCATGTCAGAGAAGTTCCAGTTCACCTCCTTGGCTGCAATCTTGTCGAAGGTACTCTGCTCCACCTGAATCATGAAGTTCTGGCAGTACTGGATGTCGGTTGTCGGCAGGTTGTAGAAACGGCCAGTCTGCACGTCAAGCTCACCGCAGCTCTTGGCCATACGGATAAGCACCTGTCCCTTGGAGAGTGCAGGAACACCGATAGCCTGGTTCTGGATAAGGTTACCGTTGACGGCATAGACGATAGGCATACCGTTGCTGTCCTTGCCGCATACACACAACTCCAAGTCTGGTGTGGGAACACCCTTGTTCACGTCTGCACTGTAGGCTACGCCCTTGTAGTCGGTAACAGCCTTCACGCCAACGACGCGGATGGTATCGTCAAGTGTAAACATGTCGGGGTCATCCACCTCAAGCACGATGGAGCTGCCTGTGCTGGTAGATGTGGCAGTCTTCACGGTAGTCTTGATAGGGCGTGTACCGATTGAGTAATACTTAACCACGAATGAGTCTGCACTCTTGGTAGACGCATAGCGTGAAATCTGGTCAAGAGGAGTTGCAGCAGGACGGATTTTGGTAATCTTGTCGTTTACATCCTTCTGGTAAAACTCCTCGTTGTTGGCTCCGGCCATGGTCTCGCGGCCTTTTGTCTCAGTAGCGATACCTTCGTTCTGTGCGGCTGCACCGCCAGTGCCTGCAGCACCTGCAGTAGTTGCACCGCCAGCCTCTGCAGCATGGCCTCCTTCAGTCGTACCGCCGTCCGGCAAAGCAGTAGCCTCTGCCATAAGCACCGAGCCGTTAACTCCAAAAACAGCGGCCAATGCCATAAGGCATACGGACATCAGCCAGCTCATTGTCATTTTTGTTCTCTTCATTGCTTTCTTATTTGATTAAACATTGGTTGTTCTTGTTATCGGTTACGCGTACGTCTCTCACCGCCTCGCTCCCATATGTTGCCACCATTGGCCATACGTCCTATTGCGCCAAGGTCGGGAGTGTTGTCTCCACGTGTATCCTTTTCGGCAGTTGCAGAACTGAGGTCAGGTGTACCGTCCCCCTTCTTGCGCAGCGCAAGGTTCTGCATATGCTTGCTGTTCTTGCCTCTTACCTCTCCCTCATGGGCGGCATCTGCAACATCCTTGTCATGGTTGGCGGCAAGACGGAACAGTTCAAGTGTCTCCTTCGTGAACTTGCCCTGTATCACATCATTGGCAACTGCCATAAGTCTGCCTACAAGTTCGTTGGTGGTATCCTCTCCAAACTCCTTGTCCATCTCGGCAAAGACGTTCATACTCTGCTCCATATTCTTGGCATACACCTCATCGAGCTTCTTGCCGTCTGCCACTCTCTTGAGATATTCTGCCTGTGCCGCGCCAACCTCTTCTGCCTGGTCTGGGTCGGTCAGTACATCAACGAAATCATCACCGAATATCCTTACCAGTTCAAGGAACGGATTCTTTCCGCTCTTCATTGCCTGGAGGAAGGTTGCCGAGCGCGGGTCTGCTGCAAGCATATCACTCATGGCCTTCTCGTTGGCCTTGTATCCTTCAATGGTCTTCTGGTCTTCATCGTAGTCATCGTTGATAGCACCGTAGATAGCCTCATCGTCCGCATACTCATTGTCGGGATGACGTGACTTCAACCTTTCCAAAGCCAAGTCTCTTTTGGTCTTCACGGACTGCTGTGCTGCTGCACCTGCATTCTGTGTCGTAGTAGTATTGTCTGCCATATTGTTGCGAATATTTTTATAATCAATGCCCAAAATTAATGCCTTTCCGTATATTTGCAGTTTTATCCGTTGAATTATAGGATGTAGGTTAGAATAATTCCATAATTTTTCGTAAATTTGCAAGGTCAGTTCATATGAAATATAAGGGCGCAGTCTGTGATTATACAGAAGAACGTGACGCTGACTTATTGAGGGCTTACAAAAACATCATTTCGGTAAGAGACAATATCAGTTTCTCGGAGATTGTAGAAAGAATCTATCAGTCGCCGAGCAAGCGTTTTTGGGTCTCCGAAGGAAGGGCATACCGTGTGGTGCTCGAGATACTGAAAGGGAAAGACCTCAGCAGAATGATACCATCGCGCAGGAATATGTATGAGGAGATATTCCGCAGATACGAGAAGCATGCCAAGGAGAATCCGTCTCTCACCAAGATAGATATCGTGTGGCATGTCTGCAACGAGGAGGCACCAAGCTTCTACCTTACCCGGAAGTCTATAGTTACAATTCTTTCCAAGGTGAGAAAGGAGGAGAAACGGCGATGCTACGAATTGAGAAGACGCAGATTGCGCTTTATGTGTGGTACGCTATAGTACTGCTCCTTTCCATTTTCGGACACCAAGATATGGGGTTGTTTGCCGGATGCTCTATCTGGCAAAGGGCGTCGTATCCCTTGTTCCATCAGAACATTTTCCACGCTATGGTCAACCTGCTGGCTTTCCACCAGTGCATACGCTATGTGCCTTGCAGATGGTTTCTGCTGGTGTTCTATGCGGTTGCCGTCAGCTATCCGTTCGCCACTGCCGTCCCGGTTGTCGGTCTCAGTGGCGTGGTATATGCCTATATGGGATACATTGCGCCACACGTGCAGAAGAAAGTAAGATATAACGTTACGATACTCATATATATAGTTATTGGTCTGTTCCTCCCTAACATAGCCATAGGTGTACATATATACTGTTATGTACTCGGCTTGTTGTGGGGTTACCTTAATGCACCACTATGCCAAGACAAGTAAAAAACATAGACAAGCACATAACCGATATCCTTGCTGAGAACGACAAGCGTATCAAGGCTATTTCCACACCATTCAATCCGGTAGTAGGCGAGGGGTGTGGTGACGAGCGTTTTCTGCTGCACTTGGATGACTATGCCATAGTAGACCAGTATCTGCCTATGCCCATGAAGAAGATACCCGTCGTGCAGAAACTTGCCAAGGCAGGAAGCATAGGTGCATACCTTGACGAACTGTACGAAGAGTGCGACAAGGAAAGGGCAGAACAAGGTTTGCCTCCCATTGAGCGCAACTATGCATTCGACCGTGAGCAGATTAACGACCTCTTTTTCCGTCTTCGCATCAAGCACGACCCGTTCTTCTTCTTCGCTGTGCTCATCTACATCAAACCGAAGGGAGGTGGTCTGCCATTCCGTTTTGTGTTGAGAAGGCCGCAACGCAGATTGCTGAGATGGCTGGAGAAGCGCAGGCTGAAAGGTACGCCTATCCGCCTTATTCTGCTGAAGGCACGCCAGTGGGGTGGGTCTACCGTTATTCAGATGTATATGCTGTGGTTGCAGTTGATGTGGCAGAAGGGTCTCAACTCGCTCATCGTTGCCCAGGTTAAGGATACGGCAGAGACTATCCGTGGTATGTTCGATGAGGCATTGAAGGCATTCCCTGCCAAGTACCTGCACGATATGGGCGAGCCTTTTGCAGAGGATGAAGCCAAGTTTGTAGGCTTCGGTACATCCGGCAATGTGAAGAAGGTGCCGCAGAGGTTCTGCAAGATAAAAGTCGGATCCATGCAGAAACCTACGTCAGCCAACGGTGAGGACTATAACCTTGTGCATTGTTCTGAGGTAGGACTGTGGGAAAAGACCGAAGGAAAATCTCCAGAAGATGTCGTTCAGAATGCAACCAACGGTATCCTTTACAGGCCGTACACGATGATAGTATACGAATCCACAGCCAACGGTACGGGCAACTTCTTCCACCGGGAATGGCAGTCAGCCAAGAGAGGGGAGTCGCAGTTTGAACCGTTCTTCGTGCCATGGTATGAGATATACGATATGTACCACCTCGACTTTGAGACGAAGAAGAAAAGGGAGGAGTTTGCCGCATGGCTCTATGCCAACAGGGACAACTCCAATGTAATGTCTGACCGTGAGGAGCCGGGTACGTATTTATGGAAGCTGTGGACGATGGGTGCGCCATTGGAGGCCATCAACTGGTACATCGTGGAGCGCAAGAAGTTTACCGACCACGGAGATATGGCAAGCGGATATCCGTCTGATGACATTGAAGCCTTCAAGCATTCGGGTGCCAAGGTCTTTGCCGAGGACAAGGTGGAGAAATTCCGCAAGGGATGCCGTGCGCCGAAGGTAATAGGCGATGTATACGGTGACGGATACAAGGGCAGCAAGTGCCTGCAGCATGTAAGGTTCAGTGATGACAAGCAGGGGCAGTTGTGGATATGGCAGCAGCCGGAGCACTTCGATGACTGCAAGATAACCGACCGCTATCTTGCCGTGGTGGATATCGGCGGACGTGGTGCCAAGGCCGACTGGTCTGTCATCTGCGTGTTCGACCGCTACTGGATGATGGAAGGCGGAAAGCCTTATGTTGTGGCTCAGTGGTACGGACATATAGACATGGACTTGCTGGCTTGGAAGGCAGCACAGATAGCCAAGTATTACGACAATGCCCTGCTTGTAATAGAGTCGAATACTCTTGAGACGAAAGACAAGGAGCACATTCTGGAAGGCGGCGACCAGTCTGAGTTTATCCTCAACCAGATAAAGGAGTGCTACGACAACCTGTATGCACGCAAGCAGAGTGAGGCGGACATAAGGGAAGGACTGCCGCGAAAGTACGGTTTCCATACCAATGTGGCCACCAAGCCTATGGTCATATCCACCTTGGTGCAGGTTGTGCGAGAACAACTGTACGTGGAGCGGGACGGAAGGTGCCTGGACGAATTCGTAACCTATGAGCGCAAGAAGAACGGTGCATACGGAGCGATAGACGGCAAGCACGATGACTTGCTGATGACAAGAGCCATCGGTCTGCACATCTGCTTCAACGAGATGGATATGCCCAAGATGATTGACAACAAGGCAAGGGCTATGAGAAAGAAGGTTTCTGTTTCGGCAGCGACTATTATATAATTGTATCACATATAAAGATTACGACTATGATGAGACTTAAGAAAATGATTTACCGCATCAAGTGTGAACTGATGTACCGCAAGGCTACGGCAATGGCAGACAAGATGGCATCCAAGGATGGCGAAGTCTACTATGTGCTGCCTATGGAGAGCGGCAAGCTGACAGTCATCAACCGACAGCAGTATATGGCTTTCCGCCAACTGGGATATGCACCGAAGGACGGCAAACCGCGCGACCTCTTCCGTGACTGCCTGTACCATACCAACTGCCGTTCCGATAAGGCAAAGGCAGGGCGCAAGCGGAAGTTCATGAGGTGGAAGGGTATCGCATAATGGCAAGTTAAACGGATATAAGACAGGTGGAAGCAATTCTGCCTATCTTTGCCTATCGTTTTTAATTAATTCATACAGTATGACTTATAAGATTGTACAAGGCAACAGTTTCAAACTGCACATCTTGGTGCGCAAACTCGACATGTCGGCTGAATTCAAGCGGCTCGTCGACTTCGACCTCAACAAGGCGGATGACATCAAGGTAGAACTGATAGGCTGCTTTTGTGAACCTGTCGAAGTGGAGACAACGATATCCGGCGTCTCCGGCAATGTCCTCATCTGCGAGATTCCCTCGTCATTGCAGATAGGCAACTACAGTGTGAGGGTATCGTGGACTTATGACGGCTACGACATGGTGAGCATCGAGCGGAGCCTCATCAGGATAGTAGACCACAACGGAAGGAGCCATCTGCCCATCGGAATGACCGAAGGCGAGACTACCGGGTTGTTCGACCTGCGCTACTATGTCGTGACTCAGAACCAGAGCATCTGTCTCGTATCGTTCGTACTGAGCAACATTACCTGCACATACTCGGTTGACACCAGCGACTTCATCTCCAACCCTACAGGCGAGACATTCTCCATTCCCAACGGCAGCTCACTGGGCATCATTCTCGAGCCGGAAGACGGTTTCGACCTCGGTGTGGCAAAGGTGTTCATGAACGGAAAGGACGGCACTGCCGAATTCTACGACAAGGAGACAGGGAAGATAACCATCCCTGCCGTATCCGACTATGTCACGGTAATGGCCAACGGCGACAGTGAGGTTTACTACTATGGTGCATCTGCCGCAGGCACTCCGTGCGATGTAGACCTTGAAACACTTGTCAAGGAGTCCGGCAGCATCGTGGGCAAGACACTTACCGTAGAGACTACTGAAGAGAAGCCTTACATATGGTTTGTGAGCCGTGTGCCTGTCGACTTCATGCAGGCTGAACTTACGGCCTCGCTCAACCATACCAAGAAGGGCGAACTGTACTACTACTGGACGGATGAGCTTATCCCCGGTAACGACAACACTTACACCACTAAACTAAGATAACACGATTATGGCAGAGAACGTTAAATATGGAAACATACTTGTGAGCAGCCGTAAGGACGAAACGCTCACATATACCAAGTTCGTAAAGGACATGGATTCCGGCAAGTCATTACCTACCTTGCTGGACGAGAAAGTAGGCTGGACAGACCAGATTAGGACGGATAACCTTTCCGACTCTTCCGTCACTACCCCCAAACTCGCCGACCAAGCAGTAACCACCGAGAAGATTGCCGCCCAAGCGGTCACCACCTCAGAGTTGGACGATGAGGCAGTAACCACAAACAAGCTCAAGTATGGGGCTGTAACCACCGACAGGATTGCCGACCAGGCAGTAACCACCGAGAAGCTGAAGGACTCTTCCGTCACTACCCCCAAGATTGCCGATGATGCAGTAACCATCGACAAGCTGGACGATTATGTAGAAACGACTCTCCTCGCAAGTGTCAACAGGGTGGATTTAAGTACCGAGCTTACCGATGTGGATGAAGCAGGAGAGGTAAGGCACATGAAGATATGTCTGCGCCATACGGAGAATACTGGAAGTACCTTCGATGCAATTTCCCCCTCCCTCGACACCGCCACCACCTCCCATGACGGCCTTATGGCAGGAGAGGACAAGCAGCAGCTCGATGCACACGAAGCCGACCTCAAGGCGATACACAAGGTAACGGACAATGTCAATACCAACTATCTGAGAAGGGACGGAAGCAACACGATGCAGGGCAAACTTGTTTTCGACCAGAACTATGATGACGCAGGCACCATAGAGAAGAGTTTTTCGCCCGACACAAGTGCGTACTTTCAGACACAGATGCACTTTAAGGAGGAAGGTATAAAAGCAGAACAGCCGTATTCTCGCGGTCACGGCGTCTCCGGCACCAGCTTTATTTTTACCGCATACACTACTGGCTTTACTGCTCCGGGCTACTATACTGTAGACCAGTCCTACTACGGTCTCCTCACCAACAACGGTGCTGTCCTTGCAGCCATGAGCGATACCGACATCACATCGGTTGCCAATGCCGTGTTCGGCGCATAACACACAACACATTTACAAACCCTCTAACACATATATATAGAATATGGAGAAATATTTGGATGCCGCAGGACTGAAGACCTACACGGCCATCGTCAAGGCACAGATAGACAAGAGCCGACAGTCGGTGCTCGACACCAAGGCACAGCCCGACGGCATAGCTACGCTCGACAGCAGCGGCAACGTACCCCTGTCGCAGTTGGGCAACGTGGACAACACCCTCTACGAGATTGTCACGTCACTGCCCACCAACCTTGCAGCCACCGCTACGCTGCACAACAGGCAGAACCACATCTTCATCCTTGCACGCTCCTCATCGGAAGGCACCTCGCAGAATGCCTACAAGGAGTACATCTACACAGGTACGCTCGACACCAAGGGCAACGTGACGGATGCCACCAAATGGGAGGAGCTGGGCGAGTTTACCTCCGATGTCGACCTCAAGGGCTACTCCAAGAAGACGGAGACCGTCGCTGCCGTGGAAATCATCAACGCCTCGGCAGGTACCAATGTCAATGCAGCCACCGTAAGGCTTACCCTTGCAGACGGCACGCAGAAGACGGTAAGCATCCCCACCGCAAGCAAGTCGGGCAGTACATACCTCAACGGACTCATGCTCGGCAGCGACAAGGAGAAGCTCGACAAGATAGATACCGATGCCCTGCTCACGTCCATCAACAATGCCAACACCGCAGCGGACAACGCCAACGCTGCAGCGGAAAAGGCGAACAAGGCGGCAGATGCGTGTGACTCGGCAAGGGAACAGGCGCAGAGTTATGTCGACATGACCCAGCGTCTTGCCGACTCCATCGGCCCCTATACCGACCGAGCCTCCATCACCCTCT
>CAVFRG010000068.1:0-12356 GCA_963624905.1 Oscillospiraceae bacterium | reverse complement strand
TTCCCTACAACAGCGAGACCAAGGAGCCTGGCTACTGGGAAATCAAGGACATTACATTGACGGCCGGTTCCTTCAAGTTCCGTGCCAACGATGGCTGGGACATCAACTGGGGCGGCACAACCGATGCACTTACCCAGGGCGGTGACAATATTAATGTAGAGGCCGGAACTTACGACATCAAACTCTATGCATGGGCCAATGGCTTTGCCAAGTTCGAGATTACCAAGAAGTAATTCCTTCCATCATCATTTCTTATAAATTTCAGCAGGCGGCTTCCGTTTCGGGAGCCGCCTGTTTTAATGCTTTTTCGGTTGCGTATATAATTGATGTAACGATTCAGCGATAGTCCAAGCTTGCCCTCGTTGTACCAAGCAAGCGAATGGTACGATGTAACCTATTCGCTGAATAGTTGCATAATTGCTTGCAGCCTATTATAAAACCGATAGCAGCCTACTCCTAACTGCTTCGCCTAAGCTTTATTTACGTAAATATAAGTTAGGCGCAGCTAAATATAACTTTGATTTACGTAAACATAAGCTGTATTTCATACTTGGCAGTAGGCTTCAGCACGTTTTGTGCCAAGTAATAGGCAAATAAACAACTGGGTCTAAGTAATTTCTTCAACTTAATATTTGTTGTTTGCCCGAAATGTTGTATCTTTGCAAAGAAAGTTGTTACATAAATGAATTTGATATTATGAGAACAGGCGACAAGGTACTTATATCTCCAGACTTGACACATGCAAAAGTTTGGACTTGCGGTGAGGTGATAGAAGTGGAAAACAATCCTTTCGTGGGGATTGTCATTTCCGCCAAGACCGAAGACGGGAATGTTTTCTTTGGGTATAAAGACTTGTTTGAGCCGGCAAAGGAGGAAACATGTACGCATTACATTTGACATGGTTATTTCTGATCTACAGAAGTATTATGGAGAACCTTATAACAAAGCTTATTTCGAAATAAAGGAACTTCTAAAGGGAAATGGTTTCGAATGGGTACAGGGCATACATACATGACGACAAGTGATGACTTGACTGCCTTGGTTAAAACGGTCATGCAATTGTCAAAAATAGACTGGTTTAAGAAGTCGGTGCGAGACATTAGGGGATTTAAGGTTGAAAGTTGGTCAAACTTTACCGACTTAGTGAAAAACTCATAGGATATCCCTTCGTATGCAATCGTTTGCATGTTTACTTTGCTTGATTTAGGTCAATTATAGGGCAAGGGCTGGAAAGATTCATGTAACTTTGCCCCAGTGAAAAGTCTACCCAAATAATACCAAGCATCTAAACAACAAACCTGAATATGAAGAAAATATACTTTACACTCGTTGCCCTCCTGGCAACCATGAATATCTATGCGCAGGGTTGGCCGGCCAACTATGGCGGTGTGATGTTGCAGGGATTCTCCTGGGACTCTTACGACTACTCGCAGTGGAGCGTGCTGGAACAGCAGGCCAGTGACATGAAAGGCTTTATCGACCTGATATGGGTGCCGCAGAGCGGCAAGTGCCTTGAGACCACACAGGTGATGGGCTATACACCTTATTATTATTTCGACCAGAACTCCAGCTTCGGCACAGAGGCGCAGTTGCGCTCCATGATCAAGACCTTGAAGGCCAACGGCATCGGGACTATAGCTGACGTAGTGGTAAACCATCATCAGAGCGACGGGTGGTTCAGTTTCCCGGAGGAAACCTACAATGGCGTGACCTATCAGTTTAAGAGCACAGACATCGTGTACAACGATGACAAGGGAAAGGCGTTGACACAAGCCAAGAAGGAAGGAGTGTCGCTTAGCCAAAACTATGACGAAGGTGAGGGCTGGGACGGATGCCGCGACCTCGACCACAAGAGCAAGAACGTGCAGAAGATTATAAAGGCTTATGTCAAGTTCCTGAAAGACGACCTTGGCTACACGGGCTTCCGCTACGATATGGTGAAGGGCTTCTCCGGTTCACATGTGGCCGACTACAACGACGTGGCTGGCATCGAATACTCCGTGGGCGAGTATTGGGACAGCAACGACAAGATAGAGACATGGATCAATGCCACAGGCAAAAAGAGTGCTGCCTTCGACTTCCAGTTCCGCTACAATGTGCGCGATGCCGCCAACGGGCAAAACTGGACAAAACTGAACAGCACCAACAACCTGATGCACGATGCAGACTACCGCCAGTATGCCGTCACCTTCGTGGAGAATCATGATACGCAGTACCGCTCGGCTACCGAAACGCTCGACCCTCTGAAAAAGGATACTCTTGCCGCCAATGCCTATATGCTCGCCATGCCCGGAACGCCCTGCATCTTCCAGCCCCACTGGCGTGCCTGCAAGCAGGAGCTGAAAAGTATGGTAGAGGCACGCAAGTTGGCTGGTATCACCAATATGAGCAACTACACGAACAAGATGTCGCAGACCGCCTGCTACGCCAATGAGGTGACAGGCAACAACGCCAAGCTCATCGTCGTGGTGGGCAGCAATACGGGTGCCTATACCCCCGGCAGCGACTATGCCCAGATACTCTCAGGCTATCGCTACCGCTACTATCTTGCCAAGACGGCAGAGACAGCATGGGCAGACAAGGCATCGGGCGAGTATGAGGATGCTTTCAAGGTGACGCTCGCCGCAGTATCCCAGAATGACAATGCCAAACTGGTGTACACCACCGACGGTACCGAACCTACCGCGCAGAGTACACAGGTGGCCGGCGGCACGGCAGTTGCCATAGACAACTCCTGCACCCTCAAGGTGGGACTGCTCGTGGACGGCACGGTAAAAGGCGTACGCACATACAACTATACCGTCAAGGCATTCGAACCCTATACCATCACCGTCTATGCCAATGCCGACCAGGTGAGCAACTGGGGCAGCGTGATGTACTTCTATGCCTGGAACAGCAACGGAGTAATTACCAAGGCGTGGCCCGGCACCGCCGTTACCGCTACAAAAACTCTGGGCGGCAAGACATGGTACTACATGGACTTCAATATTACCAAGAAGGACGAGGTGGTGAATGTCATTTTCAACCAGGGCAGCGGTTCGGGCAAGAAGCAGACGGTAGACTTGTCTGCCGGCAACAGCACCAAGTTCTTTGAGGTTACTACAAGTCTCTCTGACGGCAAGTACACCTGTACGGACGTTACGGACAAGTACATCTCTACAGGCATTGCCGGGCCATCCGTAGTGGAAAGGAATGCAGGCGACAATGCCTGGTATACCCTCAGTGGCATGAAGATGAGCGGAAAGCCCGTGCGTGCCGGTGTCTACATCCATGGCGGAAAGAAGGTTGTAGTGGAATAAGTCTTGTTAAAAACAGGGTGCAAAAGCAGGAAATGTGGTTAAAAATACATAAATGCTATTGACAAAATGACTTTATCGGCGTCATATTTATAACTTTGCATCCTGTGGGGCGTTCGCTCCGTCTGGGCAGAGGCTTCGTATAACAAGCCTTACAGTGCAGAACGGCAGACGTGTAATAAGGCCCCGCCTTTACTAAAAACTAAAAGAAGGGAATATGAAACAGACAAAATTGACGGTCATTGCCATGGCGGCAACCGTACTGCTTGCCAGCAGTTGTGCAAGCAAGAAAGATCTTCAGAACTGCCAGAACGAGAACCGCGAACTGACATCCAACTACCAGACAGCCAAGGAGCAGTTGGCTGCATCGCAGGCCCGTGTCACCTCGCTCGAGGACCAGCTTGCACAGATGAAGGCCGACTATGCCAATGTGCAGAATGCACTCGACAAGAGCCTTACCAATGCCGGCAAGAGCAACCTCAACATCGAGAAACTCGTCGACCAGATTAATGAGAGCAACCAGTATATACGCCACCTGGTAGAGGTGAAGAGCAAGAGCGACTCCCTCAACATGGTGCTTACCAACAACCTTACACGTTCGCTCAGCAAGGACGAGCTGAAGGAGGTTGACGTACAGGTGCTGAAGGGCGTAGTGTACATTTCGCTGGCTGACAACATGCTCTACCAGAGCGGCAGCTATGAGGTGAACAGCCGTGCGCAGGAAACGCTGAGCAAGATAGCCAAGATCATTACCGACTACAAGGACTACGATGTCCTCGTGGAGGGTAACACCGACAATGTGCCTGTAAGCACGACGAGTGCCAAGATGAAGAACATACGCAACAACTGGGACCTCTCTGCCCTGCGTGCCTCTTCCGTGGTGCAGTACCTGCAGGATCACTTCGGCGTAGACCCCAAGCGCCTTACTGCCGGCGGACGTGGCGAGTACAATCCGCTTACATCCAACGATACCGAAGTGGGCAAGCAGCGTAACCGCCGCACACAGATTATCATCACTCCGAAGCTTGACCAGTTTATGGATCTTATAGACAAGGCCCCGGAGAGCGATAAATAAAAACACTGTACGTACAATACGTGCGTTTGATATCCGAAGCGCACGGCAGAGCTGGGTAAATCCAGCCTTGCCGTGCGCTTTTTCTCTTTTTTGCCATTCCGTTTTGCCGTTTTTTTTATCGTGTTGAAATATCAGCTACTTAATTATTCTTTACTTTAATGCTTTATATCTAATTTTGCATTTGGTAATCTTTATGAACTTAATATAATACAAGAAAATGGCACAAAACGGTAATAAAAATACCTTAGTCATTGGAGAACGAATAAAACAGGAACTCAAAAGACAAGGTAAGACTTCAGTGTGGCTCTCAAAACAGCTCGGCTGTCATCGTACCAATATATACAAGGTCTACGGCAGGGCCAGTATCGACACGGGAATGCTCTTGCATATCAGCAGAATATTGAAGTACGACTTCTTCAAGCTTTATTCTGAAGCACTCTCGTCCCACCAGCACGGAGGGAAATAGAACAGGGTTATAATTTTCCTAGAATAATTTTTAGCCATTCCCACATTCGGTGGGTAAAGCAAAAGGTGGGAAATGCCGGGAGGCACGTCTCACCTTTTGCTTTTTAGTGTGTGGGCGTCTTTATGCCAGTCGCTTCTCCAGACGCTCGCGTATGGCAGCGATGAAGCCTGCAGAGTTTACTGCCTTTGCCTCTACGCCCTCCATCAGACCCACGAGATCCTTGGTGGCGATGCCGTCGTTCAGCGTGTCGAAGCAGGCTGCCTCCAGCTCGTCGCCGAAGTGCTCCAGTTCCTTGATGCCGTCCAGTTCGCCGCGCTTCCTCAAGGCACCGCTCCATGCAAAGATGGTGGCCATGGGGTTGGTAGACGTGTCCTCGCCCTTGAGGTAACGGTAGTAGTGGCGTGTCACCGTGCCGTGTGCTGCCTCATACTCGTATTTGCCGTCGGGTGATACCAGTACCGAGGTCATCATGGCCAGCGAACCGAAGGCGGTGCTCAGCATGTCGCTCATCACGTCGCCGTCGTAGTTCTTGCATGCCCAGATGAAGCCGCCCTTGCTGCGTATTACGCGTGCCACGGCATCGTCTATCAGCGTGTAGAAATATTCTATGCCCAGTTCGGCAAACTTCTCCTTGTAGTCGCTCTCGTACACTTCCTCGAATATCTTGCGGAACTGTGCATCGTAGGTTTTGGAGATGGTGTCCTTGGTGGCAAACCACAAGTCCTGCTTGGTGTCGATGGCAAACTTGAAACAGCTGTGGGCAAAACTGCGTATGCTCTTGTCCGTGTTGTGCATGCCCTGTATGACACCGGCACCGTCGAAGCTGTGTATCTCCACCTCCTGCTTCTTACCGCTCTTGCCCTCGAAAACGAGCTTGGCTACGCCCGGTTCGTCAGCACGCAATTCTACGCTCTTGTATACATCACCATAGGCATGGCGGGCTATGGTGATAGGCTTCTCCCAGTTCTTTACGCACGGATGGATGCTCGGTATGGTAATGGGGGCACGGAACACGGTGCCGTCCATGATGCTTCGTATCGTGCCGTTGGGGCTTTTCCACATCTTGTGCAGTTTGTATTCGTCCATGCGCTGGGCATTGGGCGTGATGGTGGCGCACTTCACCGCCACACCATATTTCTTTGCCGCTTCGGCTGAGTCGATGGTTACCTGGTCGGCGGTCTCGTCGCGGTAGGGCAGTCCGAGGTCGTAGTACTCCGACTTTAGGTCGACGAACGGCAGTATCAGTTCGTCCTTGATCATCTTCCACAGGATACGGGTCATCTCGTCACCGTCCATCTCTACCAGCGGGGTAGTCATCTTAATCTTTTCCATAAGCATACTATATATATAATAATGTGTAAATGTCTTTTTCTTTCCCTTTGCCTCCTTTCCGGATAGGACGTGGGAAGGCACGGGAACGCTTTTGCTGTTGATGTGTTTGCAAAATTACGAAAAAATAATCAAATGAAAAGCACCTTTTCTTCTTTTCTTTCAAAATGAATCGTATTTGTTGCGGTGTCGGATAATCATGCAAAGTTTTTGCAGCTGCTGTAGAACTTTACGCTTCTTTTGTGACGATAAGGTGCAAAAAGTGGCTGTTTAGGGGGAGGGCAGATTGCAATTTGGAGGTATGGTGTGAAACAATTGTTAAAAAATCATCATATTTAGGTATCTTGCGTGAAAAAGAAACGATAATTTCATGTAATCTACACAAAAAAGTCTTAACTTTGCCCCCCGAAGAGAGAGGTTACATAAAAGCCTCTTTTGAATACCATTGTATAAGTAAAAGATGATACCCTTTCGTGGGGATATGCACAAGGTTTTATTGTATTAAGTAAAAGACACTAAAAATGAAGAATTTGTTGCTTGCCGTGTTCGGTATGTTGGTAAGTGCCAAAGTATGTGCGCAGTCATTCTCCTATTCTGGGGGGGTGCTGACTGTAACTGTTGATGGTGATTTGTCGAAAGACACCAGTGCTCCAGGAAAGATACAGCAGGCGATAGCTCAGCATAAGCCGGTAGAGATAGACGTAGTAGGCGGCGGTAAAGTCAGCGCCGACATGATAAAGGCTTGCCTGTATTGTAAGGAATCTTACAGCGAGACAAGCTACAATACTCCCAACCAGACAACTGCCACTTTGAATCTTGGCGGTGTAACACTAGTTGGTACATGGGATTATACGACGTTCCGCAGTTCATGGAACGGTTTTGATGGCAGGTTGGCCTTGAGAACCCTGACATTGCCCAAGCGCGAAGACAACGTCATTCCCGATTATCCTTTCTTCTCAAATAATACTTTGGACCAGGCTAGCTTCCCAATTACAACAGTCATCATTCCTGAAGGATATGCCAAGGTAGGTGCTTATGCCTTCAACGGTGTGAGCAGCATTACAAGCGTGTCTTTCCCTACTACTCTGAAGACCATTGGCGACATGGCATTTGCCAACCTGGTAAACTGGCAGAACCCGATACTGAACGAGGGCGTCGAATTTATCGGCAACTCAGCCTTTGCCTTGACCAGTGCCGTTACCAATGTGACGCTTGAGGTTCCTGCCAGTGTGAAGTATATGGGACCGGGCGCATTCCTGTGCCGTCGCTTCCAGGAGGTGTATTTCCGTGGCGTAGAGGCACCGATGTGTCCTAAGGGCAAGACGTTGATACAACCTTATTGGGACGAACAAGGCACGTTCGGTACCGAAGTGCTGATGGGTAACGGCGGTTTTAGCCCAGACCCCAGTGGCTTGGCAGACAACGCCCGCCAAAACGGTGTTGCAAACCGTGAGAACTACAAGAACAACGATGTGTATTTCAGCATTATGCACTATCCCTCTAACCTGACGGACGAGCAGCGTGCCAAATATACAGACATTACCAAGAAATACGAAACGTGGGAGGGCAATCCATGGGGAGCAACAAGCGGTTTCTACTATGAGTCGCCTAAAGAGGTTGGTCAGGAAACGAGTGGCTTGCATTTCGGAAATTACTGGATAGGGACTTCTGTCAATCCCGGTTATAAGGACACATACCTTGGCGGACAGTACATCTGGCCGAGCAAGAGCCAGTGGGAACGTTCTTATGTCACTGCTTCCAACAGCCTCTGCTGGGACGGTGTGACAGAATATAAACCCACACTTACTGCCGAGCAGGTTGCCTTGTTGCGCGAGGCAGGCTTCTCCGAGGCAGCATATTCGGTAGACGACTTGGCCAAGATAGCCTATGTCGGTACACGCCAGTTTGTACTGGGCAATGGTGATGCTTCCTCTTCTCACGAGTATGTGCTGCCCGTAACAAAGGGTGGAAAATGGTGGACACTCTGTGTGCCGTTCAATATGACGAAGAAGATGGTGGACGAGTCCTTCGGTGAGAATACGCAGGTATGCCGCTTCTCAAGCGTTAAGCGCGAGTTTGACAGCGATGGCAACGGACGCGGCAATGGCAAGAAGGGCAACCATATCACCCTGCAGTTCCGCAACGACGTGTACAAGCATAAGTTCCAGAAAGACGAGAACGGCAACTACCCAGACCGATGGGACGATGATGTGTTGGGTCCCGATGATGACGACATTGTTATCTATGCCCATGAGGCTTACATGGTAAAGCCTACCAAGACCGATGCAGACGCCGTGTTTGTGGTGAACGACTATACACATGTTCCTGGTTCGCCCATCCCTACCGTAGTAGCTTCCAAGCTGGAAACTTATTACAGCGGTGTGTTGAATCAGTCTGTCGAAGAAGACGCAGAGTATCGTTTCATTGGCAACACGCTGCCTGCTTCTACCGTTACAGGCAAGGCGATGTCCGTACCGCAAAACAGCTATTACTATGGCAAGAATAAGGCTTCGGACACCACCTCGCAGTTCTGGTTCTGGCCTTATGACAAACACTTGAATTGGCCTGCCAACAAGTGCATCGTACAGACGGTCGACAGCACGACGGGTGCGGAGGATGCCTCCTTCTTCTTCTCGGTCAATGCCGGTGAAAATCAGGCTAAGCAGGCTTCTGCCTTCGGCTCTGATGCCAATGACGGCAGCACTACGTCGGTAGAGCAGGTTGAGATATTGGCTGGCGACAACTGTCTGCCCATATATAATGTCAACGGTCAGCTCGTAAGCCACGATGGTAGCACCAGTGGTCTGCAGAAGGGTATCTATGTACAGGGCGGGAAAAAGTATGTTGTAAAGTAATCCTTTTGCACCTATGTACAAGAAAAGATACGTAGCCCCCGCTATGTTGGTTGTCGTTGCCGACCTGCAACATATATTGGCAGGGTCGGGAGATTCCGGTGCATCGGGCGGAGGTAGCGGCGGTCAAGGCAGCGACCAAGATACGGAAATAAAAGTTCCTGTCGGGGGTGAAGAAAGTGGTGGCGGAGACGGAACTGATGAAGGGCCTGTCGTCGAGTCCAAGCCCCATACCAATGCATGGAGTGTATGGGACGATTGACACCTTTGTAGCAGGTAGAGAATATAAACGAAAGAAAATACAGAAAGAGGGGACTTGTCGCATGGACGAGTCCCCTCTCTTTTGAGTGTGTTGTATAATTGCCTAGATATTAGTTGTCTGTTCGGACACCCCGAAAAGACACAAATCGTACCAAGTTGTTTTTTTTATCATCACTAAAAAACACAAATGAGGCGGTTTCGTGTCTTTATCCCGATTTTTATCTTTACCTTTGTAGTCTATAAAAAATATCACAGAAAAAAATGAATCAGTTTGGCAAGATAATCGCAACTCAACTCTCCCTGGCAGAGCAGGTTGTAGAGAATACGTTGGCATTGTTGGATGAGGGGTGTACGGTGCCCTTCATTTCGCGTTACCGCAAGGAGAAGACGGGTAACCTCGATGAGGTGAAGATAGAGGCTATAGCGCAGGCTGCCGAAAAAATGAAGGAGACAGCCAAGCGCAAGGAGACCATCCTCAAGACCATAGAGGAACAGGGCAAGCTCACTGAGGCATTGAAGGCACGCATAGACAGTTGCTGGAATGCTACCGAACTGGAGGATATCTACCTGCCCTACAAGCCCAAGCGCCGCACGCGTGCACAGATAGCGCGTGAAGCCGGTCTGGAACCGTTGGCCCAGACGCTGCTCTTCCAGCGCGAACGTAACATCAGACAGACGGCAGGAAAGTATGTCGGTGACAAGGTGGCCGATGTAGATGCGGCTCTGCAGGGAGCTAAGGACATTATTGCCGAGATGGTAAATGAAAGCGAGGAGAGCCGCAATGCCGTGCGCGGAGAGTTCCGTCGCGGTGCTGTCATCACATCCAAGGTGGTGACCAAGAAGAAGGACGAAGAGGACGCACAGCGTTTCTCCGACTATTTCGATTTCTCCGAACCTCTGAAACGATGCAGTTCACACCGCCTGCTGGCTATGCGCAGGGGCGAGGCTGCCGGTATCCTGCGTGTAAGCATCTCTGCCGATGACGAGCAGTGTACCAGTAAACTGAAACGCCACTATGTGCATGGCTACGGAGAATGCCAGACATTGGTGGGTGAGGCCGTCGACGATGCCTTCAAGCGACTCCTCAAGCCGAGCATCGAGACAGAGTTTGCAGCACTCAGCAAGCAGAAGGCCGACGAGGAGGCTATAGCTGTCTTTGCCGACAATCTGAGGCAGTTGCTTCTTGCTGCACCTTTGGGTCAGAAACGCGTCATGGCCGTGGACCCCGGCTTTGCCAACGGCTGTAAGACCTGCTGTCTGGATGCACAGGGTAATCTCATCCATCACGAGATAGTTTACCCCCATCCTCCGCGTAACAAACGCAGTGAGGCCACCTCGGCCATCCTGCGTATGGTGAGGGCTTACCAGGTGGAGGCGATGGCCGTAGGCAATGGTACAGCGAGTAGGGAGACCAGTGACTGGCTGCATTCCATCGGTTTTCCGCATCCCGTAGACATTTATGTGGTAAGCGAGGACGGCGCGTCCATCTATTCGGCTTCAAAGGCGGCACGCGACGAGTTCCCTGATGAGGATGTTACGGTGCGTGGAGCGGTAAGTATAGGCCGCCGACTGATGGATCCGTTGGCAGAACTGGTGAAGATTGATCCCAAGAGCATTGGAGTAGGGCAGTACCAGCATGATGTAGACCAGAGCCTGTTGAAGAAAAGTCTCGACACGGTGGTGATGAGTTGCGTCAACTCGGTGGGTGTCAACCTCAACACGGCCTCACAGCACCTGCTTACCTATGTAAGCGGTCTCGGGCCTACGCTGGCAAAGAATATTGTGGAGTATCGCCGTGACAACGGAGCCTTTACCTCGCGTGCCCAACTGAAGAAAGTGCCACGGCTCGGTCCGTCAGCCTACGAACAGTGTGCAGGATTCCTGCGTATTCCAGGAGCAAGAAATCCGTTGGACAACAGTGCCGTACATCCCGAACGCTATGCCCTTGTGGAACAGATGGCGAAAGACTGTGGCGTGACAGTAAGGCAACTGGTGGAGGACAAGGCTGTACAGAAGCAGGTGGATATCCGCAAGTATGTGTCTGCAGAGGTGGGAATGCCCACTCTTACAGATATCATGGCCGAACTGGACAAGCCGGGGCTCGACCCCCGTGGCGAGGTGGAGAAGTTTGAGTTTGACGCTTCCATCAAAGAGATGGGCGACCTGCGCGAGGGGATGGTAGTACCCGGCATCGTGACCAACATCACCAAGTTTGGTGCCTTTGTCGATATCGGTGTCCATCAGGACGGCTTGGTACATATCTCCCAGTTGGCAAACCGTTACGTGTCAGACCCCTCCGAGGTGGTAAAACTGCATCAGCATGTCATGGTACGTATCGTGGAGGTAGACCTGAAACGCAGGCGCATCGCCCTGTCCATGAAATAGCGAAGGCTGATTTAACCCCTTCAGCCTTCCTTGACAATCCACTCTCCGATGGTGCGCTGCTGGCTGTCGTAGTTTATGCCTATTTTATATAACCGCTTGCCGTCAGCGGAGTAGGGGATGAGGTAGCCCTTGTCGTCTATCTGCCTGACGGCATCCTCTGCAGAGCCGTCGTACTTCAGCTCGAAGACAAACACGGCATCGGGCATGTATACTACAGCGTCTGCCCTGCCAATGGCACTGTCTTCCTCTACCCGCATGTATGCACCCATCAGGTTGAAGATAAGATAGAAGACCGTTTGGAAGTCACGCTCATTCTTGTTCGACAGGCGGTTGGAGATGCTGGCGAGGTAGGCTTTCAGCCGCACCATCGCTCCTTCCAGGTCGCTGTCGTAGAGCATCTCCACGAAGTCAGCTACGAGTCCGTTGTTGTCGACGGAGATGGGCGAAAGGTAGTTGGGGGCAAGACTCTTCAGCATACCTATCTTCACCTCCCTGTTGGGATAGCCCAACTGGTAGCTCTTGGTGAGGGGCTTGTACTTCTTGATGGTGAGGTAGCCGCTCTGGTAGAGCAGAGGCAGGGCGGAGGTCATCTGCTCGGGCGACACGTCGAAGTCATCCACGTTGCAGCCCTTCCTCTCGATGTCCATCACGTTGACGTGATATTTCTGCAGACTCTTGATGAGATAGCTCGG
>CAVFRG010000067.1:0-13097 GCA_963624905.1 Oscillospiraceae bacterium | reverse complement strand
AGGATAGGATTCGAACCTACGATTCCCTTTAGGGGAATACACGCTTTCCAGGCGTGCCTCTTCAACCACTCGAGCACCTTTCCTTTTTTGGCTGAATTATTGCCACCCACGGCATAAATGCCGCACTAGGTAGCTTTATCGGAGTGCAAAAGTAAGGCTTTTATTTGGAATAGCCATACCTTGGCACAGGTTTTTAATGTATTTTAGCATATAAATATGCGTTGTACATTCTCATTTGTCGCTGCCGCCAGTTTTTCCTCACTCACACCGTACGCCACTGCCAAGGTACGGAGCACCTGCACGACAAAGGCACTCTCGTTACGTTTACCCCTATGGGGAACGGGAGCCATATAAGGACTGTCTGTTTCAAGCACCAGCCGGTCGAGCGGTACGACTGCAGGCAGGTCTTCGCGCAGATGACTGCTCTTGAAGGTAGACACGCCGCCCACACCCAGCACGAAGCGGTCGAAGGTAAGCAGTTCCTCGGCTTCCTTTTGATTGCCCGTAAAACAATGGAACACACCGCCTGGCAATTCTTTCTCGTAATGCCGCAAGAGGTGTACCATCTCGTTCTGCGCTTTACGACAGTGTATCATCAGCGGCAAGCGGGTCTCTACCGACCATTTCACCTGTTCCTCGAAAGCCTCTAACTGCTCATGTTCATACTCGCGGCTCCAGTAATAATCCAGTCCCACCTCTCCTATGGCGATAAAATGCTGTGCTTCCTCCTGTCCTTCACCATCCAGTATACTGCGAATTTCTTTCAGTTGCTCTCGCCAGTCGGCCTTTACCTCCTCGGGGTGCAGTCCCGCCATAGGATAGGCATATCCGGGATACTGTCGGCTCAAAGCCATGACAGCACGTGTTGTCTTCACGTCGATGGCCGGCAGGAATACTTTCCCTACCCCTGCCTCCTTGGCACGAGCAAAGACAACATCTCTGTCCTCATCAAACTCTTCCGCATCCAGATGGGTGTGCGTATCTATAATGCTTACCATTTCAAAACTATTGGATTCTTCACTCTTCGTTCTTCACTCTTCACTCCATCAATACTTTCTCTTCATCATCTGCTGGGCATACTTTGCCAGTTCCTCCTTGCGGTCGGCAGGTACACTGACAGCATCAAGATACCTCTTGCTCTGCTCAAAGTAATAAGCTATCTTCGCCTGTGCCATCTTGTCTATCCCCATCTCGTTGTAGAGGCGTGTCACGGCTGCCACTTTCTCCTTACGGTCGAATTCTTTGGCCTCAACCCATTTCTGCAGTTCGGCCCGTTGCCCGGCATTGGCGTGGTTGAAGGCTTTGATGAGCATATAGGTTTTCTTGTTGGATGTGATGTCGCCGCCTATCTCCTTGCCGAAAACCTCGGGATCACCATACACATCAAGGTAATCGTCCTGCAACTGGAAGGCCAGCCCTATCTGTTCGCCAAACTTATAGAGATTGTCGGCATCCTCCGCAGAGGCATCAGCCAGGACAGCCCCTATCTTCAAGGCACAAGCCAGGAGCACGCTCGTCTTGAGACGTATCATCTCCACATACTCGTCTTCCGTCACGTCGTTACGGTTTTCAAATTCCATGTCGTACTGCTGTCCCTCCCCTATCTCCAGAGCAGTAGTGGTGAAGAGGCGCATTATCTCTGCCAAGTGGGCTGCATCACACTGTGCCATACGCTCGTAGGCAAGTACAAGCATAGAGTCACCTGAAAGGATGGCCGTATTGGCATCCCATTTCTTGTGTACGGTAGGTTTGCCACGACGCACGTCAGCATTGTCCATGAGGTCATCGTGCAACAAGGTATAATTATGATAGGTCTCTATCGCAAGGGCGTTCATCATGATGCTTTCGGGATGCTCCCTGTAAAGATTGTAGGCAAGCAGCATCAACGTGGGTCGCACACGCTTGCCGCCCAGTGACAGCACATAGCGCACAGGCTCATAGAGAGATGCCGGTTTACGGTCGTAAGACAGGTGGGCGAGTGCATCGTTCACCATTGCGAGAATCTGGTCTGAAGATAACATTGTCATTTTTATATCATGAAGATTTTATTGTCTGGACATACACGATTACTTACGGGATAACCTCATAAGGCGTATATATAATAAGGTGTAAGCAGCACCTACAGTTTGAACACGACAGGCACGGCTACCATGGTACGGCACACCTTGCCCTTGTCCTTTCCGGGTTTCCATCGCGGCATCATGCGCATGACACGCAGCGCCTCACGGTCGAGCACAGGGTCAGCCGAGGTACTTACCTTCACGTCAGCCACCGTCCCGTCCTTGTTCACTATGAACGAGACCACCACCATACCCTGCACCTTGTCCTTCTGGGCTTGATAGGGATACTTCAGGTTTTTGGTAAGCCACTGCATAAAGGCCGACCATCCGCCGGGGAATACAGGTATCTGCTGCACTACAGTAAAGTTGACGGGAGCCTCAGCCTGAGCCGTAGGGTTGGCATTCTCTACGGGAGTCTCGGGAACGGCCTCCTTTACCTGTGCTCCATCGACGGCTCCCTCGCCGTCACCTATTACGAGTTCACTGGTAGTAGCCTTTATCTTCTGCACGTTCTCCACAGGTTTCTGCACCGCCTTCACCTCTTGTGTGATGGCTTTTGACGGCGGCTGTGACAAGGCATCTGCCGACACCATGTCTTTCTGGTCCTGCGGCAGGGAGAGGTCGATGTCCTGAACCAGATCTTCCATGTCGCCTGCAAAGTCGTCTCCTCCACCACTGTCGTTATACTGCAGTGCCACGAACACGGCAGAAAGGGTCAAGAGCAGACCAAGGAGAAAGAACGTCAGACGTTTGTCTTCCAACTGCGCACTATGTGATTTCTTTGTTTCCACGTATGCAAAAATATTCTTTTTTGGGCATATAGCCAAATTTTGCCACCTTTTTTTGTCCTTAGCCTGTTACATTCGCATGAAAAATGCCTCCCTATTATTTTGTTTTGTCTCCTTTTTGCCGTATCTTTGCACCCGTGTATAAGACAAGAAGCATAAAAAGACTCCTTTTGCCTTTAGCGGCTATCCTGTGGGCACCGGCCCTGCAGGCCCAGGAGAGTCAGACGGGGTACAACTTCCTTCGTCTGCCTGTGAGTGCGCATGCCGCCGCACTGGGCGGCGAGAACATCAGTTTGATAGAGGATGACGAGGCTTTGATTTTCCACAACCCCGCCCTTCTGTCATCGGTGAGCGACAAGACCATCACGCTGAGCTACATGAACTATATGCAGGGGGTCAATGCCGCTACAGCTTCGTTCAACAGGATTGTACGCGAAAAGGCTTCATGGGCTGTCTCTGCCCAGTATGTCGACTACGGCAAGATGAAGGAAACGGACGAGAACAATGTACAGACTGGAGAATTCTCCGCCAAGGACATTGCCGTAGCAGGTTACTTCTCCTACATGCTGGGCAAGAACTTCGTGGGCGGCATCACTGCCAAGTTTGTCAATTCATACATAGGCAGCTACAGTTCCATAGCCATGGCCGTAGACCTCGGTGTCAACTACTACGACCACGACCACGAATGGTCCCTATCGGCAGTAGCCAAGAACCTGGGTGGCCAGCTCAAGGCATACAACGAGGAATATGAGCGCATGCCCCTCGACCTTCAACTCGGCGTGAGCAAACGGTTTACCAACATGCCGTTCCGCCTGTCCGTTACCATGGTGGGCCTCAACGACTGGGACGTGTCCTTCAAGGAGCATTTCGTTGGAGCCATAGACATCCTCCTCTCCAGCAGTATCTGGGTAGGCGCAGGCTACAACTTCAGGCGTGCCACAGAGATGAAGATAGAAAACAGCGACAACAGTTCGAGCAGTCACGGTGCAGGACTATCATTCGGTGCCGGACTCAATCTGGAACGTTTCCACCTCAACCTGGCTTACGGCAAATATCATGTAAGCAGCAACTGTCTGCTTGTCAATTTGGCGTACAGCCTATAGAAACCGGGAAAGAAACCGTTGTTGACCCTTACATTCCAAAAAGACTATGAAGAAGATTACGATAGCCATAGACGGATACTCGTCGTGTGGCAAGAGCACTATGGCAAAAGACCTGGCCAAGGAGATAGGATACATCTATGTCGACACAGGTGCCATGTACCGTTCCGTTACGCTTTACGCCCTGCAACAAGGACTGTTCGGCAGTGACGGCAGTGTGGACAAGGAAAGTCTGGAAGCGAAGATGGAAGACATCCACATCAGTTTCCGCCTCAACAGTGAGACTGGTCGCCCCGACTGCTATCTGAACGGCACACTGGTGGAAAAGGAGATACGCACACTGGAGGTATCCAACCGTGTGAGTCTGATAGCGGCCCTGCCCTTCGTACGCAAGAGACTGGTGGAACAGCAACAGCAAATGGGGGCCGAGAAGGGTGTCGTGATGGACGGCCGCGACATAGGCACCACCGTCTTCCCCGATGCCGAACTGAAGATATTTGTTACAGCAGACGCAGCGGTAAGGGCAGAGCGCCGTTACAAGGAACTGCAGGAAAAGAATATCCCTGCCAACTACGAGGATATCCTCAAGAACGTGGAAGAGCGTGACTACATAGACACCCACCGCGAGGTATCTCCTCTGCGCAAGGCCGAAGATGCCGTCACACTCGACAACAGCCACATGTCCATCGCCGAGCAGAAAGCATGGCTCTTGGCGCAATACAGGAAGGCTGTTTGTTGAATACAGGAGAAGGACACCTTTGCCGTTCGTGAAAATAACGCTACATGGACAAAAGTGACACCACAATGTAAAAAAGGATTAAAAAACAATGGTTTGCCCCCGTCAAAGTACACTTTTAGGGGAAAACATTTGGAAGATATACCGCTTTTGCGTATATTTGCAGCGTCAGAGTGATTCTGACATTGCCACGGGTCCTAACGGCCTAAGGCTTGCATATAGAAACAATTTTGAGTTAATTACTGTTTTTTGAAGGTGGCAAGTCTTCGGGAGAAGACTTACCACCTGTTTTATTATGGTATTGCATGACTCTTCGTCCACATGCCGTTTGAATACTGTTCGAATGCTGTTTCAATACCATTCGAACGGCATTTGCAATAATTCCTCTGCGCGTTACCCTTTTACAATGAGTCGATGATAAACTCACGGCATTTCTCCATCAACCATTTGGGGGTACTGGTAGCCCCACAGATACCCACCGTCTTCACACCGTCAAACCATGCCATGTCTATCTCCTCGGCGCGCTCTATCTGGTAGCTGTTGGGATTAACGCTTCTGCACTCGTTGAACAGCACCTTGCCGTTGGAACTCTTTCTGCCGCTGACAAAAAGTACCACGTCATGCTTCGAGGCGAAGTTGGCAATGTTGGGCATACGGTTGGCCACCTGTCTGCAAATGGTGTCAAAACTGCGGAACACCGCATTTTCCACGATATGCGACTGACAGTACTCTATGATGCGGTGGAACTCGTCAAGGCTCTTGGTTGTCTGCGAGTAGAGGTAGATATCCTTGGAGAAATCGAGTTTGCCACATTCTTCCAGCGCCTTTACGTCATCAAACTTCTCCACCACGATGGCATGGCTCTGCGTCTGCCCCACCAGTCCCAGCACCTCGGCGTGTCCGTTCTTGCCGAAGATGACAATCTGCGCCTCGGGGTTGCTGGTATACTGTTTCTTGATGCGTTTCTGCAGTTGGAGCACAACAGGACAGGTGGCATCTATTATCTCTATGTTGTTTTTCTCGGCAAGGGCGTACGTCTCGGGCGGTTCGCCATGGGCACGCAGCAGCACCTTCACACCGTGAAGCCGTTTCATCTCCTCGTGGTCTATGGTGATAAGACCGGCATGGTGCAGGCGCTCCACCTCCATACCGTTGTGTACGATGTCACCCAGACAATATAGTTTCACGCCCTTGGCCAGCTCTTCCTCGGCTTTCTTGATGGCAGTGGTCACACCGAAGCAAAAGCCACTGCCGTTGTCTATTTCTATCTGCACAATATTCTGATTTACAAAACTGTTTAATTCTTCACTTTACCTGTATCTTTATCGTTACTTTGGGATGGTCAGGATCGTTGGTTATCATCAGGATACGGGGGCGCTTGGCACGTGCCTTCTTCAGGGCGGCTGCCACGGCAGTAACCTTCAGTTTTTCCGACTCACCGGGTTTAATTTTACTCTCGCCAAGCGACACCTGCAGTCCCATGGTAAACATCTGCATACTGCGTATCTCGAGTTCCGACTTTCCGGTATTGGTAATGAGTATCTCGCCCTTCAGTTTCTTCTTACGTCCGAAGCTGCCGAGGTCGAGGTTCTCGGTAGAGAGACTTATCTGTGGAGCCTGTGCCTTCTGCTCTTCCGTCATATTCTCGAAGCTGGGCAAAAGGACAGCCGATACCACCACCTCCTTGTCAGACGAAATCTTGTCGCCAGGATTGGCACCGAGATAAACGGAAGTCTGGTTCAGCCCGAAGTCGTGCAGGCGCTTTGAGTCGAGTATCAGACTGACTACCGCCGAGTGGTGGGGAGCCACCTTGGAGGGCGACACCTGTGCCGTAAGGTAAGCAGGTAGGTGCATCACTACAGGCTCCATTACCTGTTCGGTAGGGTTGAAGATATGGATGCGCTGCACGGGACGGTCACCCTTGTTGACATCGTCGAACTCCACCTCCTGCGCATCGGCCTTGAGCATACCGAGTGCATAGTCGTACGAGCCGTCAAAGTTGGAGATGGTTTCCACCACCCTACCCCTCATGGTGAGGGTAAACGGGCTGGATGCACCTTGGGCGCAGATACCTATCTGCTTGTAGAATGTTCCCATCTGCTTGGCATCATAAGTAGCCTTCACCACAAAGTTCTCGCCCGGAGCGATACGCCGTTTGGGATAGTCTACCGTTGTACACCCGCAACTGCTCAGCACCCGTTCTATGACGAGGGGCGCATTGCCGTCATTCTTCATCTGGAACTCAGCCGTTACGGGCTGGCGGAACTTCACCTGTCCGCAGTCTACCGTCTCATGCTGTGTCGTTATCTGCTGTGCCGATGCCGTCAGCGCCATCCATGACGCGAGCATCCACATGTTCATTCGTTTCATGTTGCTTTATTCTTTTGTTTTTATTTGTCTATTGATATGCTGTATGACTCTGCCCTGCCGCCAAACTCAGGACTGTAGGCACACTGTGCCGAGCAACTGCCCGACTGATAGTTGCCCTTGCGGTCTACATAGTACACGGTCTCCACGACATGCCTTCCCTTGGACAGACGGTCGAAATAGTATTTGGTGGCATGGTCGGTGGGGGCTACATAACAGCCCATGCCCCATTGGTAGCCGCTCAGTTGGTTGACTGGCTCCAAGCATGCTGCCCGCTTGTCTACCACCTGCACGAAGTCATAGTCACGGTCGGCTGTAATGACAAGCGTCACCTTTACCCTGTCGCCCATGGCAAGAGCATCCATGTTCTCTACCTTACGCACCACACGGATGCCCGACTCTGCCGAGACAACCTCACAGGACGGCAAAGTGTACTGGGCATAAACAGCGCCCCATGCGGTCTTTTCTCCCTTTTTGTCTATGACGAGATGCTTGGCTGTCCCCTCTTTCGCTATCTTCACATAGCCGAGCCCGGCGGTAGCCTTGGGCAGTTCCATTTTCTTTCCGTCAAGAACAAGTGAGGCGTTCTCCTCATCCTTGTCCAGCACCTGTATATTGTCTTTCATAAAGGCATAGACCGCATCTACCGTATTGATGGGGGTATCCCAAGCCTGTGTGCGTTTCGACTGGAGCAGCCACAGTTTCATCTCCTTTATCTCCCGCTGGCATACGGAGTCATGAGGTGCAAGCTGTTGCATGGCTTCTATAGCCGCTACCTGTGTCGGTATTTTGTAGTCGCACCAACTGTAGTATGCCTTCTTTGTATCGAAATAGCGTCCCGTTTCTGGCTTGTAGACAGTGTATTCGCTCAAACTTTTCAGATATTCGGATGCCTTCTCCTTATAATTATTCTTGCCAAGGATGATGGCTGCCAAAGCCTTGCCGTAGATGGTAAGCTCATTGGTACGTCCTGCCATTTTCTTTACCAGATAGTCGGCATTGCTCTTTACGGAGGCTGTCTTCTTCGTATCGTCGAGGGAAAGTATATACAGATAGTCTATAGCCGTTTCACTGGGACGGATGTACGGCAGCCGATCGGCCGTTGCCTCCTGCTTCTTCATTTCCGCCACCTCTTCGGCAGCTTCTTTGTGTAGGAAGTCCAATGCTGAGCGAAGCATGGCAGAAGTGGCATCCTGCTTGCCCACCATGGCGTTGAGCCTTACCATCATCTTGACTACGGCTGTTGTCATGTAACGGCTGCCCTGCATCCCTTTCCACCAAGAGAAGGAACCGTCAGCATTCTGCAAGGCTTTCAACTTGGCCATTTCTGAAGAGAGGCGACTGGCATTGAGCGACTCGTCGAAGTAATTGACAAGACTTGCCTTCTGTTCACTTTCCCTGTCAGCATCCATCACCCACGGTGTCTCGGTGAGAATGACACTCTTCAGTTCCTGGTTCTTTTCCAGCGTGCTTGTCAGAGACGACGTTGTCTGCGCAGACTGCTCATTCTTCCAAAGCTCCACTACCTGCTTGATGACAGGGCTTTGCATCATGATGTAGCGTGCTATGCTGTTGCTGTAGATGGCTGCCATCAGGGAGATGGCATTGTCGCTGTTGACAGGATTGCCGATGGCGGGAAGGGCTTGTATCATCAGCCAACTTGGATTGTTTGCATATTCAACAGTCAACTTAGCATGGGTGGCATTCGCTTTCCCGTCCTTTCCCTTGAAGAGCGGAGTGAGGTCGAAGTCGTTCTCTCCCTTTCCTGTCATGACGAGCGGAAGGGTGTTGGTAACCTGTTCACGGTTGCTCAGCACGGGCAGGTAGCTTTGCTCGCCGTCACTGTTTGCACCGGCTGTCGCCACTGTCTTGCAGATGTACACACCTTCCTCCACACCTTCTACATGGAAAGAGAGCACTGCACTTGCATTGGCATCAACGGTATAGCGTTGTTCTTCCTGGCATACCACCTTACCGCTTTCCGCATCTATCAGTTGCATGCGTGCATTTCCGTCCAGTTTTTTCCCGGAGGTGTTGAATACTTTTGCGAGTACTGTAGCCTTGTCACCTTCGCGCAAGAAACGGGGAAGGTTGGGTTGCACCATCACCGTCTTGCTTGCCACCGCCTCACTCGCTATGAAGGCATTGCGCATCTGCCGGTCGTGGGCCAACCCCATAAACTTCCAGGTAGTAACACTCTCCGGCAATGTAAACTTTATACCGACGTTGCCCTTGGCATCTGTTTCCAGTGCGGGATAAAAGAATGCCGTTTCGTTGAGGTTGGAGCGTACTGCCACAGAGGCGTAATCAGCACTATCGCCAGTTTGTTTACCCGAGCAATCTCCCGAGTTGGCCGTGCCGTACGCTACCACCTCGTCCGTGCCATTGCCTAAAGTACCATCACTTGACATCTTGGCCGCCAGACTGCCAACCTCTTCACCCCCGATACTGACATTTGCGTCCAAAGTACGCATGGAAGTTTTTGCCATAAGCAGCGTACTGTGCCCCCTTATACCGACATTCGAATATCTTTCGGCCTTGACGATGTTCGCGTTTTTACGGAGCGTTGCCATCCAGGTGGGGAACATACTGTCGTATAGGGAAGAACCGCACCCGTTGATATCGAAGAACCCGTTTACGAACGAATCGAAAGAACAGTTCTTCACCTCGTCATATTTGACAGGATAGGTTCCCGATGCGGCAAAGCGCCGTCCGCTGAGATTACCAATCCAAGGACTGTTAGGGAACTGCTGGTAGAGCCCCAGACTCAAGTTCCATACATGTTGCGTTATCTGGTCCAGTGATTTGTCGTAGAGCACACTGAGCAACTGGGCCTTGGCTGGCTTGCCGTCTGGCGTGGTAATGTGGAGAGTCCATTGTTCCTTCTGTCCCGGTACAAGACGGTCGCGGAACGTTTTCCATGCCATCTTCAACCGTTTGTCGGGCAGCGGACGCGCCATCTCCATCCGACCAGTGTACAGTTTGCCGTCCCTTACGAAAGCATAGTTCAGTACCAGTCCTGAAGCATATTCCGGCTGGTAGACAAAACTACGGGTCACAATACTGTCGCTTACCTCCCATGCACCTTTCTCCAACAGGTTGTTGCCGGCTATAAGCGAGTAGACGATATGAACCCCCTTCTCTGATGAACCTACCTGTATGCAGACTGGGCTTCCGTCTGTGGGGAACGCCTGTGCACTCTGGTAGCTCCAGTGCTGCGTATTGCCGGCAGGCCGTTTGTCGGCTATACTGAACACGATGAAGTCGTGCCTGACGGTGTCTTTGCCGCATACTGCTTCCAGCGTGTAACGCCCGGAGCTCCACTTCCTGCCACTTCCTTTCAGGTCTACCGCCCTGTTGGTTTCGGCATGCAGCCATTCCCCGTTGTTGATACGGTAGCTTACTTGAGCGGCGATGTCGTTGCCTGCACTGTTCTTGTAAGAGAAAGTAACCAACTTCATGCTGTCACATACTATCTTTTCGGGCATATCCACCCGGAAGGCCGTTGCTTTCGTACCGAGAGGGAGAGTCAGTGTACCCTCGTGGCTTTCACCGCCCAAATCGGTAACAGTGGCACTGATGGCAAAATCATAGAAGTTGACCCGTCGCAGGAAGTCGCGGCTGTCACCGTCCGTGTCTTCGGGTATCAATGGTACGGAGATTTCAAAAGTGCCGTCATCCGCCGTTGTGGCGGTATCATCGCAGACGCGCATGTTACTGCGGTTGCCTCTCCACCACCATGAGGAACGGCGTTCTACGGAATACTCCACCTTGGCCCCTTGTACGGGCACACCGGCATAGGTCTTCGCCACACCTTTTATGGTGATGGTATCGCCCCAGGCATATCCTTGGGTTACCTTCTGGAATGTCACGTCAAAGGTGGGGCGCTTATATTCCTCCACCTTTATATATTTACGGTTCCATACCCCCAAGGATATTTCTACGGACCAGTTGCCAGTCAGTCCGTCCTGCGGTAGTTGGAAATCGGCGGAGGCCGTACCGTAGCTGTCGATCGTCACGTCCTTCTCTGCCACCACCTTGCTGTTGGCGTTACGCAGTGTCATCTTCAGTTGTCTGCCCTCTACGTTGTATGCCTCTGCATCGATGCCGTTCTTGCGCACAAAGCAGACTGCCGTAGCATGAACGGTCTGACCGGGGCGATAGATGCTTCGGTCTGTAAATATGCTGACACACGTCTTGTCTTTGTTGTTCTCGTAGTAGCTTCTTCGGTTGACATACAACCAGGATGCAGGTGTATACTTGTCAGTCTCCGTAGACAGCCACACGGTACCGTCTGTCCATCTGGTGGCCGCTTCTCCGTTACTGTCGGTTGTAAGTTGTGCCAGGATACGGCGTTTGTTTTTTCCATCCTGGCTACCGGTCTTGTACACAAGTATGGACGCTCCCTGTATGGGCTGTCCTGTCGTGGCGTTTACTGCCACATACCGGCATGATCCATCTGGCAGTTTCTGTGCCATCAGTGCAAGGTTGCTGACATAGAACAGGTGGCGATAGGGTTTGATGGAATCATTGTCCGTCGTTACCTCCATGAGGTATGCCCCCAAGGGCAGCGAGGGTATTTCCACCGAGTCTTTTACCACTTGCCAGGCAGCATACCCGTCCAGCGGTTTGGTCATGACGGTCTGGCTTGCCGGCACCACCTTTTCGAGCAACTGCCTGTAGGTATTGTCGTCATTGACATTATAACTGTTGTCGGAAGTGATGTCGAGCTTTGATATCTTTACGGTAAGAGAGCGTATGTTGCGTGCTTCTTTGATGACGAGCCACTGACTCTTTCCCGGCAGAGACACAAGAGGATAGTCATTGAACCGGAACATCGGGTTGGTCAATGTCTTGCGGGCATTACGCAGCTTGTCCATTCCCTGCCATTTGCCCCATTTCTGCAGCGCATGGTCTATATATTCTATCTTGTCCTGTACCGAGATGCCTTGCATTTGCTCCATGGCAGTGTAACGGGCCAATGCCACCTCGCCTGCTTCAGGAAGGTCTTGGTAAAGGCGGGTCAGCGAATCCAACTGCTGCAGATAGCTGGCAGGCATCTTGCCTGCTGTTTTTCCCTTCTGCATAGAGAACTCTGCCATCTTCAGCGCACAGATACACGCCGCCCTTCGGTTGTTTGCCTTTTCGTAATAACCGTGCAGCATCCCGAAGACTCCTGCCCGCGAGAAGTCTTCCGCATCAATGTCGCTATTGGCTTCTCCTATCGCAAAACCGATGACATGCAGCAAGTCGTGTCCGAATGCCGTCTCCTTACCCTGCTCTACCACAGGCGCAAAGGTTGCCGAGCGCTGGGAAGCGAGCAATGTCATATCGGACAGTGCCTGCACAAAATGGGTTCTTGCCTTACGGAGGTTAGCGGTACGTAATGCGGAATATCTTTCGCCATCGGCATTCCCCGCAGCAATCTCCTCGTCGCTGCGCATGTCCACAACCATACAGTTATAGTCGTACAACTTTCCCAACACGGCATGCCACACAGTTTTCAGGGTAGGGTCCGTTTCCTTGGCCACCCGTTCTTCCAGACGCTGGATGGCGGGAGCGACGGAATCGCTGGATACACATCCCAAGAGGGTGGCTGCCCTCAGTTCGGCAGCCATGAGGTTACCGTAGCTTTTGGCCGTCTGTGCCTTTACGCTGATTTGCCTCACTACAGACAATTCGGTACGCGGCTGGTCTCTCTCGGCTGCCTCGGCTGCCTTTTTCCACAAGGCATCGATGGTCTGGGCCGTAGCAGAAGACAGTGTTAGGAGCATGACGGAAAGTGTCAATATGTATCTTTTCATAAGCCAAGTGTATATTATGTTAATCGTACGACGATGTACTTTGCAAAAATACGAAAAAATATCTGCTTTCATGGGATAGAACGCAAACTTTTTGTTATCTTTGCTCCAAATTAAAATAAAATAACTAAGGACAAATACAACTATGGCAGAGAAAAAGTACGGTCATTTCGATGACGCCAATCGCGAGTACGTGATTACAGACCCCAAGACCCCCTGGCCTTGGATCAACTATCTGGGCAACG
>CAVFRG010000066.1:0-13502 GCA_963624905.1 Oscillospiraceae bacterium | reverse complement strand
TGGACAACCTTTTTCTGCCAGCTGCCGTGGCAGCGCCTTTGTTGTCTATGTTGTACGAGTTGTCGCGGTTGTCGGCTCGGTTGAGTGGTACAGCGGGGGCGCCGTACCTCCTACAGTTATCATTTCCCCTTTCGGCGGTTTCTAGTCTTCTGTTTGTTTCTCCTACCCTTTGCTGGCGGAACGTCAGACATGGCCTTGCCATCGCATAGGGGTGCGGAATCACCGGCAAGCGTGAAGTCGAGTTGCTTTTTCTCGAGATTGGCCTGCGCCACCTTGATGCGTATAGGGTCACCAAGCTGGTACTTATTGTGGTGGCGACGACCTATGAGGCAGAAGTTCCTTTCGTCAAAATCGTAATAGTCGCCAGCCACATCGCGTATAGGAATCATACCCTCACAGTGGTTCTCGTCGATAGTAGCATAAATGCCGTAAGAGGTAACACCACTGATGTGCGCATCGAATTCCTGTCCAAGTTTGTCGCCCATGAATTCCACCATCTTATACTTGATAGAGTCACGTTCCGCGCACTGTGCAGTAATTTCCATGTCGGAACAGTGCTCACACAGTTCTTCATAATGCTTCTCGTTGGCACTTCTGCCACCCGCAGCATACTTGGTGAGTAGCCGGTGGACCATTGTGTCCGGGTAACGCCGGATAGGCGACGTGAAATGAGTATAATATTCGAAGGCCAGTCCGAAGTGTCCGATATTGTGTACCGAGTACTTTGCCTTCATCATAGCCCTCAGCGCCACCATCTGTATGAGGTTGTTCTCGGGTTTTCCTTCGCAGTCGGCCATCAGCTTGTTCAGACTCTTTGCCGTTGCCCCCTTCGTCCCCTCAGTCTTCATCTTATAGCCGAACTTCACCACGAATTCGCGCAGCGTCTCCAGTTTCTGTGGGTCAGGATTGTCGTGTACACGATAAGGCAGCGTCTTCGGTTTCTTTCCCTTCTTTACTTTTCCGATGCTTTCCGCTACGGTGCGGTTTGCAAGAAGCATAAACTCCTCCACCAGTTTGTTGGCATCCTTTGAGCGTTTGTAGTAGCAGCTCACTGGTTTTCCCTTGTCATCGATGTCGAAATGCAGTTCCTCGCGGTCGAACTTGACAGCCCCGCCCTTAAAGCGTGCCGCCCTCAGTTTTTTGGCGAGTCTGTCGAGCGTGATGAGTTGCAGGGCGTTCTCTCCCTGATAAGGATGTCCCTTGGTCTCAGCAGGAGCAGGCTCCCCCGTTCCGTCCACCACACCGTTGGCTTCCAGCAGTTCCTGCACCTCTTCATACTTATATCGGCGGTCGCTCTCGATGACCGTGTGTACGATGCGATAGTTCTTTACCTCGGCATTGTTGTCCATTTCGAAGATAACGCTGTATGCAAGTTTCTCCTCGTTGGGGCGGAGCGAGCAGATAAAGTTGCAGAGGCGTTCAGGCAGCATCGGGATGGTGCGGTCTACCAGGTATACGGACGTTGCCCTTTTGACGGCCTCCTTGTCGATGATGCTCCCCTCGGTGACGTAGTGCGAAACATCGGCGATGTGCACACCCACCTGCCAGTTGCCATTCTCCAGCTTCTGTATACTGAGGGCGTCGTCAAAGTCTTTGGCATCCTTGGGGTCGATGGTACAAGTGAACACCTTCCGGAAGTCCTCCCGTTCAGCCAAGTCTTCCGCCGTTATCTCCCCCGTTATCTTATTGGCCGCTTCCTCCACGTTCTTGGGATAAGTGTACGGCAGCCCGTACTGGGCAAGGATGGTGTTCATTTCCACATCGTTGTCGCCCGTCTGCCCGAGCACGTCCACCACCTCGCCTATGGGGTTCTTGTTCTCCTCATTTGGCCATTCCACGACACGCACCACAGCCCTGTCGTCCGTCTTTCCGCCCTTCAGTTTACGCTTGGGCACAATAATGTTGTAGGCAAACACATCACCCGGTGTCACGAGATAGGCAATATCCTTGTCCACCTTGAGTCTGCCGACAAATGTATCTTTTGCCCTTTCGAGGACTCTGTTCACCTGCGCTTCCTTGACATGATTTTTGCGACGTGCCAGGAAGGTAAACTCCACCCTGTCCCCGTTGAGTGCCCCCATCGAGTTTCGTTCCGAAACGAAGATGGGCTTTTCGCTTCCATCGGGCACGACAGAGTTCTTGCCGTTAGACTTCCGCACGAACTTGCCCTCCATTATCTGCACGCTTTGGTTGAGCCTGTAGGAACTGTCGGTAACTTGTACGAGGAAGTCGTCCCATGTCATTTCTTCCATGATGTCTATGGCAAGCATCTTGAGGGGATGGGTGTCAAGATGCAACCCACGGAATATCTCCTTAAAACTGAGCGTTACGCCCGGTTGTGCGGCGAAGAACTCCTGCAGCTTCTCTGTGAGTTGCGCCTTGTTCATCTTCTTGCCGCCTTTTTTTCCTTTTCCCATGTTTTTCTTAGATTTACTGACCCCATGGTACGCCGTCTTCATAACGTGCGGAGGGCCACCTTAATAATATAGGGCAAAGAAACAAAAAAAAAGCGAGAAAAGCAATCCGCGGAGTTATAAAATTCATTAAAATGACGTTAAAAAGCTGTTCGTGTACAGACACGGTGAGTAGGGCAATACATAAAGAAGGAGGAACTATCAGTTACAGATGTTACAATCGTGTTACAATTCGAGTATCTTTTTACCAAAATTTCGCAAAGAAAGGGTTTTTTAGTAAATTTGCAACCGAAATGTAACAGGTATTTCCACAACAAAAACATTTATGGAATCAATTCTATTAAGTGCATTGAGTACAGTCCAGAGTACGTCGAGTGCAACCGCGAACGCGCTAAGTACGAGTCAATATCTGGTAATTTTCTTTCAGATTCTGGGTTCATTGGCGTTGCTCATCTACGGCATGAAGGTGATGAGCGAGGCTTTGCAGAAGATGGCAGGTTCACAGTTGCGCCACATTCTTGGCGCAATGACCACCAACCGCTTTACGGGCATGCTCACAGGTACGTTTATCACCTGTGCCGTACAGAGTTCGTCGGCGACAACGGTGATGACCGTCTCCTTTGTCAACGCCGGTCTTCTCACCCTTGCCCAGGCCATCTCGGTCATCATGGGCGCCAACATCGGCACCACGCTTACGGCCTGGATTATGTCGCTCGGGTACAATGTAGACCTGACCATTGTTGTCTTTCCCGCCTTCTTTCTTGGCATTATGCTGATTTACAGCAAGAAGCGCCGCTACATCGGTGATTTCCTTTTCGGTATAGCCTTCCTCTTTTTCTCGCTTGTCCTTCTGAGCGATGCAGGCAAGTCACTCGACCTGGAGGAGAACCCTTCGGTTATCCAGTTTTTCAGTTCGTTTGACACGAAGAGCCACCTCACCATTGTCATCTTCCTCCTGATAGGCACATTTATTACCTGCATCGTGCAGAGTTCGGCAGCGGTAATGGCCATCACCATCCTGCTTTGTTCCACAGGCGTGCTCCCCATCTATCTGGGCATTGCGCTGGTGATGGGCGAGAACATCGGTACCACCGCTACCGCCAACCTGGCTGCCCTGGGAGCCAACGCACAGGCACGGCGTGCCGCCCTGGCCCACCTGGTGTTCAACGTGTTCGGTGTGCTGTGGGTACTGTGTCTGTTCTATCCGTTTGTAAACCTGGTATGCTCCCTGGTGGGCTATGACCCCGAGAGCGAACTTTCCGTAGCGCAGAAGGCCACCATCCTTCCCATCGTACTGGCAATGTTCCACACCTGTTTCAATATCTGCAACACAGGTATTCTCATCTGGTTTATCCCGCAGATAGAAAAGGTGGTGTGCCGCCTCATCAAGCCCAAGGCCGAGAAGGACGACGAGGACTTCCGCCTGCGCTTCATACAGACGGGCATCATGAAGACCCCGGAGCTTTCGGTATTCGAGGCCCAGAAGGAGATTTGCAGTTTCGGCGAGCGTATCCAGCGTATGTTCTGCTTTGTTACCGAACTGCTGGAGACCAAAGAGGCGAAGGCCTTCGACAAGCTCTACGAGCGCATAGAGAAGTATGAGGGCATCTCCGACAATATGGAAATAGAAATAGCCAAGTACCTCGACCAAGTGAGCGATGCCCACCTCAGCGACGACACCAAGGCGAAGATACGCGCCATGCTGCGCGAGATTTCGGAGATAGAGAGCATCGGCGACAGCTGTTACAACATTGCGCGTACCATCAAGCGCAAGGTAGACAACAAGGAGGACTTCACCGCCAAGCAGTACAGCAACATCCACCAGATGTTCAAGCTTGTGGACGATGCGCTCTCACAGATGATTTACATGTTTACCCACGAGCGCCACACGCTCGACATGAACCATACATTCAACATCGAGACCGAGATAAACAACTACCGCAACCAGTTGCGCAACCAGAACATAGAAGATGTGGACAACCACCTCTATGCCTACGGTGTGGGCACGATGTACATGGACATCATACAGGAGTGCGAGAAGCTGGGCGACTTCGTGGTAAACGTGGCCGAGGCGAGAATGGGAACGAAAATGGGGGAGAAATAGTTAGGACGGGGACTTCCCCACCTTCCCCGCAAAAACATACAAGGGCTTTAGAATTTAGGCTGTCCAAATTTGGACAGCCTTTTTTCGGTTCTTCCGTTAAATGCGTAACAGCCTACTTCATCCCAGAAACACACCTACGTGCATTAGCTGTCTCACGTACGTTCATTGATCATCTCACGTACGTGCATCAAGCAACACACGTACGTGCATGACTTTCGATTCTTCCGTTAACCCTTTTTCTTCATTATCCAAACAAATCCGCAACGATTATAGGGAAACTTGCGTAATTTGTATTTTTTTGCTATCTTTGTGCCCAAGATAATAATAATATGACAAAGAATTAAGCATAAGAAAGAATATGGTGAAGCAAATGATAATCATGTCAGTTTTGGCGATAATGCCTTTCATTGCAAAAGCGCAGGAGTGCTGCGTAGTAACGGAACAAGCTGACAGTTTGCTGGTTCCAGCCAAGATTGTGAATAATCTTTTTTATACCAAGGACTTACCGATGGATATTTCAAAGGTAAATTCTATACAATTTCTTAAGGTCGGAAATAACGCAAGCTTGGCGAAGTTTACGATGATTCCCGACTTCGTGATTCCCAAGGAATGGGAAAAGTATGAAATACCCCGCAACAGGGTAAAATACCTTGCAGAGATAGAAGAACAGTCAGAAGCCTATCAGCAGATGCATTCTTTTACGAAGTATGACGTGGATACCGACACTTTGGTCGGCAAGCCATTGCCTGGAGATTTTTCCCTGTACGATTTGGATGGCAACCTTTGGACCAAGCAGGCACTCAAAGGGCATAAGGTGGTTGTCAACGCATGGTTCTCTGGTTGCGGCCCCTGTTTGCGAGAGATGCCTATCCTCTCAGAGTGGAAGACCAAATATCCTGATGTAATTTTCCTCTCTGTGAATTTTGAGAAGGCAGACAAGGTAAGGAAAATCATAGAGGAACGCGGTTTCAACTGGACTCATATTTATTGTGACGATTACTTCGTGAAGTTTGTCGGTACAAGCGGTTTCCCTCTTTTCATCGTCATAGGTGAGGATGGCTTGGTACATTATATAAAGAATGGCACCAATGAAAAGATTCGTCAAGATATTCTGAAGGTTATCGAAGAGCAGTAGAATGAAAAAACGGGTAATATACATCCTTCTATTTCTAATAGCCATTGTTTCTTGCACTGGCAACAAGAGATACGACAGTTTGCTGCATCGTGCCGACAGTCTCATGGAATGCACCGAAAGCTCGGCAGAAGCTGCCATCTCGCTGCTGGACAGCATGAAGCCGCAACTTGAGGGCCTCTCCAAGAGGCAAAAAATGCAGTACGGGTTACTGTACCACAAGGCGATGAACAAGGCAGACATCCCTATGACCTCCGACAGCGTGATGAAAGAGGTGGCAGACTATTATGACAGCCATGGTTCTGCCAACGAGCAGATGTTGGCCAACTATGTGTTGGGTTGCGTATACAGAGACCTGCACGAAGCCCCGCTTGCCCTGGAGTATTACAACAAAGCCGTGGAGCTGGCAGACACCACCGCTGCAGACTGCGACTACGCCACCCTTTACAGAGTGTATAGCCAGATGGGATTCCTCTTTGACAAGCAATACTTGCCTTACCAATTACTATATGCATTTGGCAAGGCCGAGAAGTATGCCTATTTGGCTAAAGATACATTCAATGCAATTGTTAATTATCAAAATCAAGGAGATGCATATTATTATTTAGGACAAAACGATTCTGTTATTGCTATAAATCTACGTTCTTCCAACCTGTTTAAACAAAACGGAAACGATTATGCCGCTGCCGTAGCCTTAGGTTGCAACTACCGTTATTACATAGAGAAAAAAGACACTATAAATGCCAAGAAAGCTTTTGAGGCTTACAATTCTACTGGTTATGAAGGAAATTCCAATTATGAAGATGCAAAAGCATACGTACTATACCAAAAGGGTACATACTACTTGTTTGCCAATCAATTGGATTCTGCATACTATAACCTTAGCCGAAGTTTAAAATTAAGCAAGTCGTACAGTATTAAGGCAGCAACGACAAAGGCATTAGCCCAATATTATGCAGAGGTCCACATGCCGGTCCAAGCAATGAAGTATGCATTGGAAAGTTCTGAATATAATGATTCCGATCTAATAGGAGCACGTAAAACCCAATTACAACAATTGCAAGCCATGTATGATTATGGCAGAAATCAAAAGATAGCAAGAGAAGCAGAACAAAAAGCAGAACAAAGCACACAAATGATTTATCTGATAACTATCGCAAGTGTCATTCTACTCTCATTGTTGTGCTACTTATATAAACGTCAACTATCTTACCGGAAAAAGAAAATAGCAGTTTCCAGACTGTTATATGAAGACTGTTTGCTTAAACTTAAAAAGGTACAAGACGAAAAGAACAAACTTGTTGCAGAAAATGACAAACAACTGTCTCAAATCATCAACGAGAAAGAAAACGCCATTAACAAATTAAAAGCAGAAATAAACAATATACAGACCAAATATCTTCAATCTTCGATATCAGATGTCGATTTGACTTTAAAGAACTCTTCCATTTACAAAAAAATAAAATTCATAGAATTGCACCCTAAGGAGATAATGTCAGAGGAAGACTGGAAAGATTTAGCAGACACTATAGAGGATGTAATACCTGCTTTTATTCCACAATTAAAGTATAAACTCAGCAACAAAGAATACCAAATTTGTCTGCTAATCAGATTAGGTTTCACTACGTCCTTCATAGCAAGACTGCAGAATCTGTCAGATGCCGCTATCTCTAAAAGCAGAAAAACGATGTTGAAAAAACTATGTGGAAAGTTAGGAAAGCCCAAAGAATTTGATGAGTATGTTTTACAAATTCCATAGATTCTGACAAAGTAAAAATTTGGTAAATTCTCGGTAAACGTCTAAAATTAGGCATCTTACGGGGAACAGTAAAAATTAAGTAAATTCTTATAACACAATTTACTTTCGCTTTCTCCGACAAATTCCTAACTTTGCGATCGTTAAACAAATAATCAATCTCAGATGAAACAACTCGTAATAAACCTAATTGTTTGTGGGGGGGGCATTATTTATACACCCTGCTCTTTCTAAAGCCGAGTCTTATATTTTATCATATAGCTTGGTTGCCAACAGCTATGGGACTATACGGGGGAGCAAAGCGCCCAAACGTCCCTTGGTCATTGACCTTACCGACAACACTTTTACTTTTCCCAATCAGGTAGTAGGCTGTACGTTCACGCTTGAGGGAGAGACTGGAGGTACCTATACTTATTATATTATAGATACGACTTTCACTCTTCCACAAAGGTTAAGCGGGGAATATTCCATAACCGTTTCGGACGGCAACAATACGTATCGAGGAATCGTAAATATAGGATAAAAGGATACATGGCACCAAGATATCCGTAGAACAAACAAAAAAAATTACAACTATGAAGAAAATTATCTTAATGTCAGTCTTCGGACTGATGGCTGTAGCTGCAAATGCCAGCAAGGGAGCTGTCGTACATACATCGTGCGGCAAGAATGTTATGACAGTAGGTCCTGAGTATTTCAAGGATTTTGAAGAGTACGAGGATTATGTTAGCGAACTGAATGACGTGTATTGTGGTGTGAAAGAAGGCGCATGGTCTGAAATCCGTCACTAACCCGACAACGCCAGGGGGATGCAACCAAGCATCTCCTTGGCTTAACTTTAACCCATTAAATATACTTTTGGCATGAATAAATTCCTTTTGATTTGCGTTCTGACAGTCTCTTCCTTATTTGCAAATGCACAGACGATAATAACTGGCGAATATATGAAGCAACCAGCAAAGATAGATAATAATATCACACTGGACACCAGCAAGGTAGAAGTGGTTTATCATTATCAAGTCATTGACCGTGATTTACAAAATATGAGGGAATACGACAGAATGTTACAATTGGGTGATTCTGTCTGCAAATATTGGGATTACGGAAAATATAGAGCAGATTCTGCTGCCGTCAACATACAAGGATTAACTTACGGAGACCTTAACAAGTTGCACAATCTGTACCATGTAGACAATAGTGACTATATGACCGAGAATTTCAGTTCGGGAGTCCTGACCGTCCATAGCAGAGCAGCCATGGACAGGTATACTTACAAAGAGCATATTCCTCAGTTCGATTGGCAACAGTCTGACAGCACAAAAGAGGTTTGCGGATATTTGTGCCATCTGGCAACAGCTACATTCCGTGGCCGCAGTTGGATGGTTTGGTATTGTGACATACCCAACGGGGTTGGTCCCTGGAAACTAAACGGAACACCCGGTTTGATACTCGAAGCTTCATCTGACAACAACGACCACCATTTCATTGCCACAACTGTCAGGAAATCCAAATCAACCATTACCGACGAGAAAAGGAATGACTTTAAGACTACACGGGAGCGTTTTAACGCATTATTATTAGACTACAAGTCGAATCCCGGCAAATACCTGAAAAACTTAGTCTTCGAAGCCAAAGACGCAAACGGCAACATTATAAAAATGCCGAGACGGAAAATGTTCTACAATCCGCTGGAAAAAGAATAACACAAGAAGCCTTCAACACATGCCAAAGAACAACATTATAAACCCATAAAAGCATAACTATTATGAAGAAATTAATCTTAATGTCAGTCTTCGGACTGATGGCTGTGGCTGCAAATGCCAGCCAAGGAACAGTTGTCCACACATCGTGCGGCAAAAAAGTAATGACTGTTGGACCTGAGTTTTTCGAGAATCCTGATGAATTTTCGGACTACTTAAAAGAGCTCAACATGATTTATTGCGGTGAAGAGAATGGGGCTGTACCAGAGGTAAGGTATTAATGAATTTTACACAGAAGAGATACACAAATATCAGTATCTCCTCTGTGCCTTTTAGCATTATGTGGCATGAAAAAGTTATATGTTTATTTGCTTATTTGTATCCTCCCGTCTATTCTATGTGCCCAAGCGTCTTATGGCACATGGGGTAAAGAGCCGGCAAAGTTACCCGACTATAATCTATTGGACTCTGCCAAAATAGAAGTAATATACTACTATCGCACAATAGACCAGCAACAACAAAACATAAATGATTATCATTTCATTTTGCAAGTCGGTGATTCTGTGTGTCTATACGAGAACTATGGGAAATACAGATTAGATTCTGTTTTAAGTAACAAGACATCAGTCACAAATGGTGAATGGATGGAATTAATCGGATTATACAATGCTAATTCGAAAGAATATCTTATAGAAAACGTTAACAAGGAAACATTGTCTTATTATGGAAAAGTGTCCATAGACTATTTTACTTATCAGGAACCTATACCTAAGATTAATTGGGACTTGTCTGACAGTACTCGAATGGTTTGCGGATACTTATGCCATGAGGCAACCACTTCTTTTCGTGGCCGCAACTGGAAAGTATGGTATTGTGACATTCCCAAAGGTGTCGGCCCATGGAAGTTGAATGGATTGCCCGGATTGATACTAAAGGCGGAATCTGCAGATAAAGAGCATTTGTTCGAGGCTATTTCTATAAGAAAAGCACAAAGTCCTATTTACTGTAAAGATGCTGACAAATACTTCAAAACTTCACGGACTAAATTTAACAAGGCGTTGGCAGATTACAAATCCGACCCAGCTAAATACTGGAAAAACACGCCTTTAGCCGGCAAGGACGAGAACGGCAAGCCACTCAAAATGCCGAGACGGAAAATGTTCTACAATCCGCTGGAAAAAGAATAAACGACTAAGAAACATGCGCTCCACCAAGAACATCATATTGATAATCGCAGCACTGCTGTCAACCTCACCGCTCACCGCCCAAACAGTCCTTACGGGAACGGCAAGGGATGCGTCCGGCAAGGTCCTCGGCAACGTTGTGGTAAAGGGCCTCAACAACCACAAGAAACTGAAGAGATACGCTCTCACCAACAAGCAGGGCGTGTTTCGCCTTGTCACGGCAGCCGAAGACTCCATCACCACCATCACCCTGTCGCGCCTGGGCTATACTACCAAGACCTATCTGCGCAAGGACTTCGGCAAACTCAAGAACGTAACGATGCAGGAGGAGGCTGTCAACATCAAGGAGGTGGTAGTGAAGAGCGTGCCTATCCGCCAGCGGGGAGACACGCTGACGTATAGTGTCAACGCCTTCAAGAAGGCAAGCGACAGAACCATAGAGGATGTCATCAAACGCCTGCCGGGCATCAATGTGGACAATGCGGGCGGCATCTATTACCAGGGCGAACGCATCAGCAAGTTTTACATCGAGAACATGGACATGCTCTCGGGCAACTACACCTTAGCCACCAAGAACATCAAGCCAGACGACGTTGCGGCAGTAAACGTCTACGAAAACCACCAGCCGGTAAGGGCTCTGAAAAACGTGGCTTATTCTGACAAGGCTGCACTGAACCTGAAAATAAAGGAAAACAGAAAACTCAAACCGATAGGTTATCTGCAACAGGCTTTGGGATATGATGACCAGACACTGTGGAAGAGCGACGTGTTCGGCATGGTCATTAACAAGAAGTCGCAACAGCTCCTTTCGCTGAAAGCCAACAATACAGGACAAACCTACAACACGGCACAGGTGTTCGGGGAGGACAGGATAACCGACTTTTCCTCCTTCACATGGGACGGCATCAGTCTTTCGGCACAGGACATCCCAAACGTAGCCCTGCAGCGGTACGTAGACAATAAGTCGGGCGAGGGCACGCTCAACTCTCTCTTCAAGTTGAAGGAGAAGCAGACTCTTACGCTCAACCTCCGTTATGCAGGCGACGCCATACACTACGACAACCAGAAGAACTCTTCCATCTTCGACGGCGAAAACCAGTATCAGGACTTCACCGAGAAGACGCATGCGGCCGTATACTCCAACAAACTGACGGGAAAGGTGAAACTGGAGAACAACACCGAGAAGCTATACTTCCTCGACAACCTCACGTTCAAAGCCAATTTCTACCACAAACGGTTCGAACTGGAGGACAACTTCGACGGGCTGCAGAGGCAAAAGTCTAACAACTGCCAACTTGTCAACCAGTTTAACACCATATACCATGTTGGAAAGCAGGTATTCCAACTGCAGTCCAACATCAAGTTCTCCAATACACCGGTCAACCGGTTGGAGGTACTGCCGCTTGGTGCGGAGCAGCAAATGTACCAGACCCTCAACGAGACCGTATTCCAGACCGACGAGCACACCTCCTTCGGCTGGCAACTGGGAAGAGTGTGCAGCATGGGCGTAAGGGTAAATTTCGAGTCGTACTACAACAACATCTCACTCTACCGCATGCGCACCGCCGCAACAGACGCAGACGATGCCTACAGGGGCTACATGCTCAACACCAGCCTGGAACCCTATTTCATGTGCAAATGGAACCGCATAACCTGGCAGGTAAACGTACCTGTGTCGCTACTCAACATACACTTCGAAAACAAGGCACAAAAGGATGACTACCGCCAAGACAAGACCTATGGCAACGTAAATACTTCCATAGACTGGAATTTGCCAAAAGGACTGAAACTGCACATAGCCGGAGGCACACGCTGCAACTTCGGGGATATTTCCAATTATGTAACATCGCCTATATACTATACTTACAAAGACGTGACAACCAAGGGTACCGGTTACCTGACCAACCGCAACTCGCTCTTTGCCAATGCGCATATCAATTTCCACAACACGATGGAAGGACTCTTTGCCTCCCTTATGGGCAGCATCAGCCGCAGCCACACCAACTCCATGCGGGAGACCAGTGTTGAGGACGGCAATGTGTACAGCAACGTGACAGACCGCAAAAACACCTTTACGGACAAGATGCTTACGCTCAACGCCAGCAAGAGCATATACTGTACGGGTACGTCTGTACAGGTAATGGCAAGCATTGGCAATTCCAAGACCGGTATCATGTCACGGAACATCGTGCTCAACCTCGAAAACGACCGCTGCATGTTCAATTCGCGCATAGAGCAGGAACTGTGGGCCGAAAAGCTCAACCTGGCAGCAGACTATACCTACAGCCAGACGCAAAACCGGATAGACGACATGAGCACGAAGATGAAAGAACATGCGCTGGCGGTCTCGCTCTCCTGCTTCATACTGAAAGACCTCGAACTTTTCGGTGACGTTACGGCCAACTGGCTGAGGGAGGAGGAATACAGCGAGCAGGAGAACTACGCCAACGCCGGCCTGCGCTACAAGAAGAGCAGGATAGAGGTGGAGCTGCTGGCGCAGAACATTACCAACCAACGTTACTATGTGGTAAACAAGCAGGTAAGGGAGAGCAACTACCGCTACGTGTACCATCTGCGGCCCATAGGCTTGTCGCTCAGCGTAAAGTACAACTTCTGAAGCAGACTGCCCCTATTAATAATAACTACCCCAGTTCGGGATAAGTTGCCTTTTATAAAAGAAGCTAACTTGTCACACCGACCACACCAAGGCTTCCCCAGAAGCATTCTTCGGAGCGATGTCAACAACCATCAATCCGCCTAAAAACTTAACAAAAAACCGATGCTCAAACCAAACAGTACCATCGCTGTAATGATATCCCCCACATCCACCAAACGGATTTGTGAGGGATTTTTTATGCCCGAACATTTGGAAATCCATATAATTTTGCCCCAGCTTCAGCAAGGTCGGGCTACAAACAAAACCGCTTCTAAACTTTGCATGCGAGTGGTACGGCGGGGGAAGTCCTTGCTTGAGTGGTACGGCGGGGGCGCCGTACCTCCTACAACTACCCACGTTCAAGCAAGAAAAGCTGTTGTCCCTTAACTCCTCTAACTTCCCTTAACTCCTTTAACTTCCCAACTCCTTAACTCCAAGTGCACAGACAACCGAGACAACTCAGACAACATAAACAACGAAAATGCTGCAGCGGCAGCATAGAAAAAGTTGTATAAGTTGTGTTTGTTGTATAAGTTGTCGGTTGATACGCTGCAAA
>CAVFRG010000065.1:0-13639 GCA_963624905.1 Oscillospiraceae bacterium | reverse complement strand
TGCGCTTGGAGGAAGCCTGGTTGAGGTTCACCTCCATCTCGTTGTAGTGGTTGCGGATGGTGGCAGTCTCTCCCCACACGGGTTTCCAAGTCTCGTCGAAGGTGGAGGTTTTGCTACTTGTCTCTGTAAAACCATCCATCAGACTGGTCTCGTCCATGCCCTTGGAGGCATGCTTGTCCTTTGCCAACTCCAGTCCCAGGTGGGAAGGCTTGCACACGGTCTTGCCCTTATAGCTCATCTCGTAGGTGGGCTGTCCGTTGCCGGTCAGCGAGAACGTCACTACCACATTGCCATTAGGCGACTTGACGGTCTGGGCTGCTGCCAACATGGGGAGCAAAAGGCCCATCACTAAAATATTCAGTTTCTTCATGTTGTTAGTTGTTCTTGTTCATTGCAAAGGTAAACAAAAGATTAAACAAGGTGAGCATACTTATAGACGTCCTGCTTTTGTTGTCAGTTCAGTCAGCTGGCTCATCAGCTCCTTGTCGGCAGCCAATTCCTCCAGACAGAGGTGCATGCGGTAGCGCCAATAGTGCTTGGGGTTGGCAGGGATGTTGATGCGTTCGGCATCGGCATCGGGCAGACGAAGCCGCTCGTTGATGGCGAGCCAGTCCTGTATGCTCAATATGCAGAGCATGGACGGAGAGGTGAGGTGGCGCGAGATGATGTCCTTGGCGAGCCAACCAGGCAGCGGGTGGGGAGCAGGTCCCTGACGGTGGAGCATGGTGTTGTAATACTCCTGTGTGCGTGAGATGTTCTCGTCCCACCACATGCGCAGTGTAGGCATGTCGTGACTGGAGATGGTGCAGACGGAACGGTAGGGGTTACGGCTCAGGTGTCCGAACTTTACAGTTGGGTCTTTGGGCATGCTCTGCAGTTCGAGGCTCAGTATCTTCAGTTCGTTCATCACCCATGGCACGCAGTCGGGCACCATGCCCAGGTCTTCGGCGCATACCAACATGCGTGTGGCCTGTACCAGTGTGGGCAACTTCTTCATGGCCTCACGATACCAGAACTGGTTGTTGCGACGGTAGAAGTAGTCGTTGTAAAGGCGGTTGAAAGCCTGTTTGTCATTGTCGTAGAGCGACTCGTATATGAAGTCGAACTGTGCCGAGATGCGCGGATGGAAAAGGTGGGGGTTGCGGTGGTCGCGTACGAAGAGCACATCGCTGATGAGTGCGTACAGTCCATCGCGCAACCACAGGTCTTTCTCGTCGGTAGCTCCGGCAAAGAGCGCCTCTACCTTGCGCTGGGTATCCACCTCGGGCTTCATCTGGTAGCGCTCGTCGTCCAGGCGGTCGAGGTACTTCTCCTTTACCTCTCCGGCACGCTCATGGAACATACGGTCGAGTACCCAGTCGGTAATGAAGGGGCGGAGGAAGCGGTCCTCCTGGAAGTTGAGGCCGTACGACTGAATCTCTGCCGTTGTCATGCCGAGGGCAGGAGCAAACTGTCCCAACAGACCATGTACGGCATGGGAGGGTATCTCCCAGATGCGGAAGAATCCGAGAACATGGTCTATACGGTAGGCATCGAAGAACTTCGACATGTTCTGGAAACGGCGTATCCACCACTGGCACCCGTCCTTCAGCATCTCCTCCCAGTTGTAGGTGGGGAAGCCCCAGTTCTGTCCGTTTACGGAGAAATCATCGGGTGGTGCGCCTGCCTGTCCGTTGAGGTTGAAGTACTTGGGTTCCATCCATACGTCGCAGCCATGGCGGTTGACACCGATGGGGATGTCACCCTTGAGGATTACGCTTTTTGCCTTGGCATGCTCGTGTGCCTCCTGCATCTGCTGGTTGAGGACAAACTGCACGAAGTAGAAGAACTCCACTTCCTTGTATGCCTTGCAGCGCGGGTTGGAAAGCTCCTTGCGCTCAGCCTCGTCCCACTGGTTGTGGTCTGGCCATTGTGAGAAGTCGGCTGTTCCGTTCTTGTCGCGCAGGTAGCAGAACTGTGCGTAAGGAACGAGCCACAGTCCCGTCTCCTGGAAGAAGTCCTTGAAGGCTTCGCTCTTCATTATCTTCTCACCCTCTTGGTCGAATATCTGGTGCAGGTATTGCAGCTTGAACTCATTTACCCTCTCATAGTCTATCTGGGTAAGGGCATTCAGTTCTTCGCGTGTCTTCTCTGCCTTGGCGCGTGCTCCGTCATCTTTCAGGTCGGGTAGGGCATTGAGGTCAGCATACATGGGGTGCAGTGCAAAGATGCTGATGCAACTGTATGGATAACTGTCAGTCCAGGTGTGGGTGACGGTAGTGTCGTTGATGGGCAGCAGTTGGAGCACCTTCTGTCCGGTCTGGGCCACAAGGTCTATCATGCGCTTCAGGTCACCGAAGTCGCCCACGCCGGCACTCTTCCTGCTTCTGAGTGAGAAGACGGGCACCAGTGTGCCAGCCACCTTTCTGTTCCAACGTTCCAGGAACGACTGGCTGAGGCTGTACACTACAATCTGTCCTTTCTGCAGTCCGGGCAAGTCGATGGTACGATTCATCCCTGTTTCCCACATTTTCAGTTCCTTCTTGTCATTGGTCACGACAAACTTGAACTCCAAGCGGTTGCCCTCAATGCTGTCAGCATCGATGTCCGCCACCCACTCGTTGTATCCGTGCTCAGTCATGGCATAGGGCTTGCTGCCCTTCCATGTGCCCAGTACAGACTGTGCACCCACGATGGCAAGATGCTCGCCACTTTTCAGTTGGGGTGCCCGCACGATGATGCGTACTGTCTTGTTATAGCCCGTCTTCTTGAGGGCGACTGGCTGCTGGTGGTTGATACAGTCGGTGAAGGCGCTGCTGTAGAGGTACGAGTCTTCGGGGATGCCGTTCCACGAGTCGTACAAAAAGTACTCTGTGGCCCGTTCTGCCGTGATGTCCAACTGGTGCTTTACCATGAGCCACTCTTCGCGTGCCTTTGCTCCGTCGCGCTCCACACTATAATAATAGGTGTAGACACTTATGGCTGACGGCAGACTGATGTCGCACGTCCAGTGCAACCCGTCGTGGGTCATCATCTTGTACACCGAGGTGGTACCCCCCTCTGCCTGCAGGTTGAGTACGAGTTCCTCACCGTATGTCGTTTTGTAGTCTAATGCAAAATGGAAAATCATAAGTAGCTATAAGTTAGTTGTATTTATGCAAAGTTAAGGATTTCTTGGAAATAGGATAATCAAAGAGCATATAATATTACGAAACAGTTGCGCAAACGGTTGCGCAACTGTCTCGGCATATCATTTCTGGTTATGTATGAGGTTGACAGCCAATGCCCCGCATACGAGCAGAACACCGGCAACTATCATCATGTTGCTCTGGTGCGAACCTACAAGCGAGAGGACACCACCGCCGCAGATGGCGGCAACTATCTGAGGTATGCAGATGGTACCGTTGAACAGACCGAGGTAAGTTCCCATGTGCCCGTACCCCTGCAAGGCGTTGGTTACGAAGGTGAAAGGCATGGCAAGCATGGCAGTCCATCCGGCACCGATCATGAGGAAGGGGATAAACTGCAGGTACTGGTTGTGCAGGAACGGAATCAGGGCAAAGCCCAGACCGCCGATGACGAGGCTGACGGCGTATGCCACCTTCGTGCTCTTGAACTGAGGCAGCATTACGGCCCAGATGACACTGCCCACGGCCTGTACAGCAAAGAGGACGCCCACCCAGTTGCCTGCCTCCTGAAACTCGGCTGAGGCAACATCTGTTGTGTTCCATACCGTCTCGGCAATGGCACCAGTAGAATAGTTCCACATGTAGAGGAAGCCAGCCCAACAGAAGAACTGTATCAGTCCCACCTTCCAGAAAGTGGAAGGGGCATTCTTCAGGAGGGTGAACCAGTTAACTGAAGAGTGATGAGTGATGAGTGAAGAATCATCTTGCTTTTCTTCCGAAGAGTCTTCCTCAGATGCATTTGAATTCTTCACTCTTCGTTCTTCACTCTTCACTTCATTATACTCTGCGTATTCCACGGGATTCCATTCCTTCACCTTCATCGTGGTGTAGATGACGCAAAGGATGAGGATGGCTGCACCGATGTAGAACGACCAAATGACAGAGTCGGGTATTACACCATTTTCTGCTACATTCTTGACACCCAGGAAGGTGAGGAGAAAAGGAAATACAAAACCTACCACCGAACCCGCATTGCAGAGGAAACTCTGTATGGAGTAAGCCTTTGCTTTCTGCTTCTCGTTTACCATGTCGCCCACCAGCATCTTGAATGGCTGCATAGCCATGTTGATGCTGGTGTCGAGAAACATGAGGGCTATCAGTCCGAAGAGCATTGCACCGCTTATGGTCAAGCCGAGCGAACCGGCGTTGGGCAGCAGGCACATGACCAGGACGGCAGCTGTAGCACCGACGAAGAGATAAGGGATGCGGCGGCCGAAGCGACACCACGTCTTGTCGCTCAGTGTGCCGACGATGGGTTGTACGATGATACCCATAAGGGGAGGAAGCACCCAAAAATAGCTCAAGCTATGAGGGTCTGCCCCTAACGTTGCAAAGATTCGGGAGATGTTGGCGCTCTGTAGAGCGTAGGCAATCTGTACCCCGAAGAATCCGAAGCTCAAGTTCCAGAGCTTCCAGAAACTCAAATCAGGTTTTTGTTTCATATTGACGTTTTTTTGTTGTTTCTATAGAAGGAGTTTAGGGAGGATTTTGGAGTTAAGGAGTTAAAGGAGTTAAGACAACAGCTTTTCTATTGTTCGGGTCGACAACTTATACAACAAGTACAACATAGACAACATTCTCTGCTACCGCTGCAGCAACTTTGTTGTTTGAGTTGTATGAGTTGTTTGTGTTGTCGTTTCTTCCGGGAGTTAAAGGAGAGTTTTAGGAGTTAAGAAGTTAAGGCAACAGCTTTTGTGGCGTATGCCCTCTTTTTACCTTTTTACTTTTAACCCGCCTTTTTACTTTTTTACCTTTAAGCGCTTTATCTTGTCGTTCCCCTCACCACGAGCCGGGTCCTTACCACTCTCTTCTCCACCTCGTTGCGCGGGATGGACCCTTCCACCTGTCCGATGAGGATATTGGCGGCCTCTTCCCCCACTGCCACGCCGCGTTGCTCCACGGTAGTGAGCATAGGGTCGCACGCCTTGGCGCGGTTGCCGTTGGTAAAGCCACAGATGCTGATGTCCTCCGGCACGCGGAACCCCATGCGCTTGGCGGTGTAGAGGATGCCTATTGCAGTATCGTCGTTGATGGCGAAGAAAGCGTCGGGACGGTCTTCCATGCTCAGTATCTCGGGGGTGATGGACTCTGCCTGGCTGCGGTTGTCGCAAATCCTAATATGTTGGGGCTCAATTTTTATACCGTGCTTGGCCAGGGCATCGTGGTAACCGTTGTAGCGGTTCTTCGAAATCTCGAGGTTCATGGGCGACCCGTAGAAGGCTATCTTCCTGCAGCCCGAATCGATGAGATGGGTAACGGCGGTAAAGGCACCCATATAGTCGTCCACCACCACGCGCGAACAGTTGACACCCGTGCAGATACGGTCGTAGAACACTAGTGGCACCCCATTGTCCATGAGCCGCTGGAAGTGGTCGTACTTCTTGGTGTCCTTGGCTTGCGACACGATGATGCCGCACACCTTGTTCTTATAGAAGTCCTCGCAGATGGCAACCTCCTTCTCGTACCGTTCGTTGCTCTGTGCCACCATGACACGGTAGCCTCGGGCGCGTGCCTCTTCCTCTATGCCCGACAGGACAGACATGAAATAGTAATGCACCACCTCGGGCACGATAACGCCAATCAACTTCATGGGCTGTACCTTGCTGTGGCGCAGGGCAGCCCCGATGACATTGGGACAGAAGTTGCACTCGCGTGCAAAAGACTGTATGCGTTCTTTCTGGGCAGCGCTGATGCGCGGACTGTCCTTCAGTGCGCGGCTTACCGTGGCTATGCTTACGCCCAGCTCGCGCGCAATATCTTTCATTGTTATGGACATATGCCGTTGTTTGGTTTTTAGTTTGTACGCAAAATTAGACAAATCTGCAAAAAGCAGGTAGTTTTTAGTTGATATAAATCAAGAAAGCTACGTGCAATCGTTTGCATCAACTAAAGAACGGAATTAACTCAAAAAAAGTACAATCTATTGCAAAAGAATTTAATTTTGCAAGCAGAAAACCGCTATTACGACCCTATAAAAACCTTTACACCTTATATTATATATAAGTACGGGTAAGCATAGATTACCTCGGCTGCTGTAGAAGCAGGCGGTGTGCAAAAGGTACGGCACAAGTGGATATGTACAGAGCAAACCTAACTAAGAAACAAATAATATCAAGTAATAACTATTAACTAAAAATCAAGCAAAATGATGAAGCAGGTAAAATTTAAGTTGCCTCTCAGAACGCTGGCCCTCGCAAGTGGGCTGCTTCTGGCAGCAAGTTCCTTTGCGCAGTCGAATGCCATCAAGGGACAAGTGAAAGATGCTTCTGGTGAGCCTGTCATGGGTGCTACCATCACAGTGAACGGTAAGGCTGTAGGCATTACCGACCTCGACGGTAACTTCTCTGTAGACGCCGCTCCCGGCACTAACCTTACATTCACCTATATGGGAATGACACCGCAAACGGTAAAGGCTTCCAGCAATATGAACATCACCCTGCAGGATGACTCCAAGGCCCTGAACGAGGTTGTGGTCATCGGTTATGGTGTAGCCAGGAAAAACGACTTGACCGGTTCGGTTACAGCCATCAAGCCGGATGAGAAGAACCATGGTATCATAACGTCTGCACAGGATATGATCCAGGGAAAGATTGCCGGAGTGAATGTCAACTCATCATCAGGTGAGCCTGGTGGTGGTGCCCAGATTCGTATTCGCGGCGGCGCATCTCTGACTGCCACCAACAACCCGTTGATAGTTATCGATGGCATGCCCATGGACAACAACAACACGAAGGGTATGAACAACCCCTTGTCGCTCGTCAACCCAAATGATATCGAGAGTTTCACTGTGTTGAAGGATGCTTCTGCGACAGCCATCTATGGTTCTCGCGGCTCCAATGGCGTTATCATTATCACGACCAAGAAAGGACGCGGCGGACAAAAGCCACAGATTGCTTATAACGGAACATTCTCCGTCAGCACTGTAGCCAAGAAATTGGACGTGATGAACGCTGCAGAATACACAGAATTCATCAAGAATCAATATGGCGAGAATTCTGCCGCCTACAATGGCTTGGGCTGGAAGGAGTATAATGCCGATGGAACCCCCAACTATGCTGCCGGTACATACGACACCGACTGGCAGGACGAGATTTATCGTGCTGCATTCAGCCATGACCACAATGTCAGCGTGACTGGCGGTATCAACAACCAGTCCTGGTCTATGCCCTATCGTGTCAGCGTAGGCTACACCGGCCAACAAGGTATCTTGAAAGGCTCTGACTACCAGCGTGTCACAGCAGGCTTCAATATCAGCCCGTCGCTCTTGGACAAGCATTTGAATATCAATGCCAACGCCAAGTACTCTTATGCAAAAACCAACCCCGGCGGTCAAGATGCAATCGGTGCAGCCACAACCATGGACCCAACTCGCCCTGTAACAAGTGATGCCGAACAATTCAAAAACTGGGGTGGCTATTGGCAGTGGACTAAGAACGTGTCAGAATACGACCCAACGTTCCCTTATGGCCGCAATGATGACGCTCCGTCAAACCCTGTGGAGAAGATAGCGAACTACGGTTTTGACAAAAGTGCACACGTTCTCTTGGGCAACCTGGAGGCCGACTACAAGATTCATGGCTTCGAAGACCTTCATTTACATATGAACCTCGCCGGTGAATACACCACGGGCGGCGAATATACCCACAACTCCCGCTATTCTACCTATAGCTTCTATTACGGAAACGATGGTGAGAACACGGAGAAGAAGTACAATCTGCTGGCTACTGCCTACGCTCAATATACCAAGGATTTCAACAAAGCCAATCACTTCGACATCATGGCCGGCTATGAATATAGCCACATGAAGTATTGGGGAAACAGCTGGGACAAGACGTTTTATCCTTCTACATACGAGGGAACATCGGATGCTGGCGAAGCTTTGGCGGGAACCTTGAAATCCAGCAACACTTCAGACTGGAAGGGACAGACTTATCTTGTCAGTTGGTATGGCCGTGCCAATTACACCCTGTTGGACCGCTACCTCTTCACCTTCACGGCCCGCTATGACGGCTCAAGCCGTTTTGCCAAGGGACACCAGTGGGGCTTCTTCCCGTCTGCAGCCTTCGCTTGGCGCGTAAAGGACGAGAATTTCCTGAAGAACGTCAATGCCATCAGCGACTTGAAGTTGCGTTTGGGTTGGGGTAAGACAGGACAACAAGACACGGGAAAGGAATACTATACGGCTACCTACAAGAAGAGCACAAGTCAGCACTTCCTCTATCCTGTCGGCCCAAACAACAATGGTATTCTCTACCGCCCATTGGCATACAACGATGACTTGACTTGGGAAACTACAACCACATGGAACGTGGGCTTTGACTTCGGTATGTTCGACCAGAGGTTGACCATCAACGCAGATGCATATATACGCAAGACAACCGACCTTCTGAGCACGACCACCATCTCTGCAGGCCAGAACTTCGACAATGCGCTCATGATGAATGCCGGATCGTTGGAGAACAAAGGTTTCGAGATTGCCGTCACAGGCCGCCCCATTCAGACAAAAGACTGGTTTGTGGAACTGAGTGTCAATGCTGCCTACAACAAGAATAAGATAACGGAACTCGCTGGTGGCCGCGACATGATCGAGGCAGGAATGCAGGTTGGTCAGAATCAAGCCATTACCTATCACAAGGTAGGCATGCCAGCCAACTCCTTCCTGGTTTACCAGCAGGTATATGACGAAACAGGACGTCCTATCATGGGCTGCTATGTAGACCGTAACGGCGATGGGGTCATTGACGAGAATGACAAGTACTTCTACAAGAACATCGTGGCACCTTGGACAGGAGGCTTCAGCTTTAAGGTTTCATACAAGAACTGGGACCTCGGCACCAACTTCCGCGCAAGCTTCGGCAACTATGTCTACAACAACATAGAGCAAGGCAAGGCCAACTCTTCCGTACTGTACAACTCAAAGGGCTACTACGAGAATAGCACCAAGGACATCACTGCTTTGGGATGGACTTCCTACAACTATCCTCTTACCGACTACTTCGTACAGAATGCCAGCTTCTTGAAGTGTGACAACATTACTCTTGGCTACAACTTCGACAAGTTCCTACAAATAGGTAACTACAAGGGTATATCAGGACGCATCTACGTTTCCTGCTCCAACGTCTTCACACTGACTAAGTACAAAGGTCTTGACCCTGAGCAAACGTCGGGTATGGAAAGCAGCATCTATCCACGCTCACGCACCTTCTTGCTCGGTCTCAACCTCAACTTCTAACAATCTAAAATAGATTTCGATATGAAACTCAATATAGTAAAAACAATCGTTCCCGCAGCTGCCCTGCTCTTGACAGCAGGTTTGAGCTCCTGTATGGCGGATTTGGACAAAGGCAACATCGATCCTACCGTAGAAGCCAACGCAGACCTTGTTGGTTTGTACAGCAAATGTTATGCAGGTCTCATTATGGAGGGCAATGATGGTGCAGCTGACTTTACCATTGATGACGCAGGTAAATCGACCTTGCTGCGCAATATCTACAATTTCAACGAACTGTCTACAGACGAGGCCATCTGCTGGTGGTCGGACGGCGGCATAACAGACGTTTGCAAGAACCAGTGCCTTCCAGACAATGCAACCTTGAAGTTCTTGTACTATCGCTTGATGTCCAACATCACGTTCTGCAACCAATATATGACTTTGGATGCAGCTCAGTCTGAAAAGACCATGCTTGCCGAAGTGCGCTTTATCCGCGCTTACAACTATTTCTTGATGCTCGACTTCTTTGGCGACCCAGCGTTTGTAGAGACCATTTCTGCAGACAGCCCCAAGCAGGCACACACCTACAACAAGAACTTCGATTCAAGCAAGACCTACACACGTGCGGAACTACTCCAGTTAGGACGCGAATTCTTGTTCAACTGGGTCAAGGACGAATTGGTTGCCGCAGAGGCCGACATGCTTCCCGCTAAGCCAGAGACGGATACCGATGCCGACTATGGTCGTGCAGACAAGGGTACGGCATGGTTGCTTCTCAGCCGCCTCTACTTGAACGCCGGAACTTACCTCAACAACGACGGACAGAATAACCCCTATTGGAAAGAGGCTAAGGAGTATGCAGAGAAGGTCATCAACTCCGACTACAAGCTCTTTGACGACACCAAGGAATCGGCAGAGGCCAAGGCCAACGGCTACAAGCCCTACGACTTGCTGTTCATGGGCGACAATGGTTCGAACGGTGCAAGTTGTGAGGCATTGCTTCCATTGCTGCAGGACGGTGACAAGACACAGGGATGGGGCGGCTCGCTCTTCTTCATTGCGGCCAATTGGAACGACAAGATGTTGACGGTGACAGACAAGACGGCTGGTACCACTGGCAACAACTGGTCTGGTATGCGCCTCCGTCCTGAGTTCCTCCAGAAGTTCACCCAGGACCCTACTATTTTCTTGGACAAGTCAACCTCTGAGATTCGCGCCTTGGGCATTGACGACCGCGCTCTCATCTGGGGAAAGGGCTCTGGTTCTGACAAACGTACCATCGAATTGGGAGACAACAGCAGTTTCTATCAGGGACTGACTACCACGAAGTGGAACAACAACTACTCCAACAATGGTACTCCACACGACAGCTACAATGTAGATACGGATTTCTTCCTCTTCCGTGTAGCAGAAGCCTATCTGAACGCAGCAGAAGCTGAGATGCACCTGAATGGAGAATCTTCAGCCTCAGCCAAGCTATACATCGATGCACTCCGTAACAGAGCGCATGCCTCTACCAAGGCCTCCTATACACTGGAAGATATCCTCGACGAACGTGCCCGTGAGTTCTACTGCGAAGGCCTTCGCCGCACCGATCTCATCCGATTCAACCAGTATGGCGGCAACCAAGCAAGCTACACCTGGTCGTATAAGGGCGGAAGCGAAGCAGGAAACTCGTTCTCGAAGAATTACAACGTATATCCTCTCCCGTCATCAGAGGTCTTGGCCAACCAAAACTTGACCCAGATTGACGGATACAACGAGAGTAACAACTAAGGATGTATAACCGAATATAAAGGAATGCAATATGAAGAATAAATATATACTAGGTGCTCTGCTTGTCGGCATCACCAGTTTATTTGCGGCCTGTACCGACGACAACGGTTCAAACCCAACGCTCATACAGCCTACAGAGTTTGTCTTGAACACACCGGCATATGCCAACGAAACCATTGACCTGAAAGGGTCTTCGGAAATAGCATTGACATGGTCGCAGCCCAAATACACTGCGGAAAATGCTCCAATTAATGCCACATACGAAGTTCAGCTTTCACCTTCAAATACCTTTACTGTCTCAAAGACAGAGGCTGACGCTGATGAAACGGGTGGAAAGGTTGCCGACTACATGGCGTTTAACAAGACGACCACTGTATGCGCCACATCTTTCACAGGAGAGGAAATCAACAAGGCCCTTATCAATTTCTTTGGGTGGAATGCCGAAAACACTCCTAGTTACCAAGAGGCTTATGTAAGGGTGGTTTCATATGTGGCAGAAGGCACTAAACGTCTCAATCAAATAGAGTCAAACTCCGTGAAATTGGCCTTCAAGCCATACTATGCGGTTGTTACAAACGTAGAGCCTATCATGTGGTACCTTGTAGGTAAAAACATCGGAGACGGCTCTTGGAGCAACAAGGCCAGCAATTCTGGCGTAGGCACATTCCCAATGTTCCTCAGCAGCGATTGCACCTACGACAAGAGCACGGGAGAGGGCGAAGTGACATACCTCAATTACTTCACTTCGGACGGTTGGAAACTCCTTCCTTCAAGTGGCAACTGGGATCTCGGATTCATGGGCACAGGCTCTGCAAACGAGGCTGTTTACAGGGATGGACAGGCCGACAAGGGCAACATTTGGGTTGACCCTGCTGGTTACTATCTTGTCAAGGTAAACACCAAGGACAACACTTGTACAATAGAGAAGCAAGATATTACTCCTACCGTTTACGACCAGATTTGCATCATCGGCTCTTTCGATGACTGGACAACTCCTGGAGAAAACATGACACCGGTCAACAAGGAAGGTGAAAATCATGTTTGGTTCTACGAACTGACGGTAGAACCAGGAAAGGTAGAGCAGATTAAGTTCAAGATATCTGACAGCTGGGACACCAACTGGGGCTTTGGCTCAAACGATGGCGACATAGCTACTTGTGGCAAGGGAACCAATGGCGGCAAGAACATTGGTGTCGGTGAAGGTACATGGTGCATCATGTTCAACGACATCACGGGCGAGTTCAGTATCATAGCAAAACCACAATGATTTCATTAATAATTACGAAGATATTATGATCAAGAAAATAGTATATGCATTTGTCATTGCTGCAGGATTAGCTTCCTGCAGCGAAGACTACACTGACTGGAGTGCTCCTCAGCACAATGATGCGGAAGAAGCTGTTGCCGCCGCTTACGGTGTCCAGTTTACGGGTTCTGGCGTAGATGTCAACATGGGTGCCGAGAACAACCCGGAGAAAATCAAGTTGGTGTCTATGGCTACAAGCAACACGGATATTGACTCCTTGAGATTTACATCCATCAAGGTAAACAATCAGGTCATACCTTATGTTGTGGACGGAAACGACGCTTATGTCACAACCTACTCTTTGGACTCATGCGCTATGGTTTCCCTCAAAACCCGTAAATGCGAGAAGCGTGAATTGAATGTGGATGTAGAAGCTGTCGTTTACCCAAAATCAAAAACAGCCGTTGCCATCAAGGGGACTTTGAAACAGAACGAGACTCCTATTCCGACACCAGCGATTGACCCTAAGGGTTATTACTTGTTGGGAGACTTTGCTAACGTAGGATGGACTCCTTCGAAAGGCTTAATGATGAAAGACAAGGGTGATGGCACCTACACGGCAACCGTTACTACAACAGGAGAATCAAACTGGTTCAAATTCTACGGAGCCACAGGCTTTTCAGAAACCGACGATTGGGACTTGGTCAACCAATACCAATATGGTTGTCAGGTGAACGGTGACGAGGCCACATTCAATATGCTGGAATGGAACGATGTCAAGACTCCAGTCATAGCTGGAGCCGGCACATGGATTATCACCCTCGACATGGTCAACTGCACATACACCATCAGCAAGCCTATCCTCTATATGGCAGGTGATTCAAACGGTTGGCAGCAAATTGACTATCTCACAAGTGAAAACGGGACATCATTCACTGGCTACATGTACTTGAATCAGAATGGCTTCAAGTTCTGCTCCGAGCCAAACTGGGATGGGGAAAACTATGGCGCAGCCTTCTTCTCAAAGGATGGTGACAATATCACTATAACAGAGGCCGCAGGTTACTACAAGGTGGATGTTGACTTAAGCTCCAAGACATACACCCTTACCCCCATCACGACAATCGGTGTAATAGGTGATGCTACAGCCGATGGCTGGAACTCAGACCAAGACATGACCTACGTTCCCTACAACAGCGAGACCAAGGAGCCTGGCTACTGGGAAATCAAGGACATTAC
>CAVFRG010000064.1:0-13759 GCA_963624905.1 Oscillospiraceae bacterium | reverse complement strand
AGTGCAAAAGTACTGACAATTTTCCAAACACGCAAGAGTTTTGAGAAAAAAGTTTCGAATTTAACAGTTATTTAACAAATAAGAGGGTATGAATGGTGGGAACACCTTATTATAAATAGCATGGATAAAAAAAACTGGTTGGTAAGATTTGTGCGACAGACAACTTATACAACAAATACAACTTGGACAACTTTTCTATGCTGCCGCATCTTTGTTGTCGATGTTGTATGGGGGTGGTGTCAGTTGTCGTCTCGCTTGAGTGGTACAGCGAGGGCGCTGTACCTCCTACAGTTACCGACGCTTGGCAGAAAAGGCAATCAGTAGGAGGGTACGGCGCCGTCGCTGTACCACAAAATCAAAAAAAAACAATTAGAGGATCTCTCTATGGTAGTTAGACATCCTTTCTATGGTAGTTAGACATCTTTTCTATGGTAGTTAGATATCCTATCTATGGTAGTTAGACATCCTATCTATGGCACTTAGGCATTCTAACCTTGGCACTTAGACACACTGGCTCTGCAAGCCGGCTTCACCAAGCAACGAAGCCGGCTTCATCGGGCAACGAGGTTATACCTCAACAAACTGCTTCATATACTCGGCACACATCTCGGCGCAACGCTCACCGTCAACGCCAGCCGACACAATGCCTCCAGCATATCCGGCGCCCTCACCACAAGGGAAGAGTCCCTGTATACGAACATGCTGCAGCGTATCACGGTCGCGCACGATGCGCACAGGCGAAGACGTACGAGTCTCCATGGCGATGAGTACAGCCTCGTTGGTAAGGAATCCGTGAGCATTCTTGCCGAAAGTCTTGAATCCCTCCTGCAGTCGTTTGGAAATGAAGGAAGGCATCCAGAAATGTAGCGGACTACTGATAAGCCCCGGTGCATAACTGCTCTTGGGCAAATCATAGCTCAACCGCCCGTTCACGAAGTCGGCCATACGCTGTGATGGCGCCGTCTGCTGCATATTGCCCTGCTGCCAACACATTTTTTCGACAATCTCCTGAAAATACATCATGGAAAGTGAAGAGTGAAGAGGGAAGAGTGAAGAATCGTTTGATCGTGAAGAATATTTCTGCTCTATCTCCTCTACTATACCGCTATTTTCTTTTACGAACGCCTCCACGTCCTCGGGGCGAGTCTCTACCACCATGCCCGAGTTGCTCCACGCCGTACCTCGGTTGCTGGGACTCATGCCGTTCACTACGAGTTGTTGGGAACCTGTAGCGGCAGGAATGACAAATCCGCCAGGGCACATACAGAAGCTATACACGCCACGCTCCTCCACCTGCGTTACAAAACTGTACTCGGCGGCAGGCAGATACTTGCCGCGTCCCTGCTTGTTGTGGTATTGTATCTGGTCTATGAGCATGGAGGGATGCTCAAGGCGAACCCCCACGGCAATGCCCTTGGATTCCATCTCTATGCTTGCCGAAGCGAGATAGCGATACACGTCGCGCGCACTGTGCCCCGTGGCGAGAATGACCGGTCCGCGATAAGTTTCTTCAGCCCCCGTAACGAGGTTGACGGCCTCCACGCCCACGATGCGGTCGGAAGTCATACCGTCAGCCTTCCCCATGACGAGTCGGGTCATACGCGTCTGGAAATGCACCTCACCACCACACTTCAGGATGGTGTTACGCATATTCTCTATGACCCTCGGCAACTTGTCTGTTCCGATGTGCGGATGGGCATCGGCCAGGATATTGGTGCTGGCCCCATGCTGACAGAAGACATTGAGAATCTTGTCCACACTGCCCCTTTTCTTGCTGCGCGTATATAGTTTGCCGTCACTGTACGCACCAGCGCCCCCCTCTCCGAAACAATAGTTGCTCTCGGGGTCTACCTTCTGCGTTTTTGTGATGAGCGAAAGGTCCTTCTTACGTTCGCGCACATCCTTGCCCCGCTCCAGAACAACGGGACGTAAGCCCAGTTCGATGAGCCTCAACGAAGCGAAGAGACCTCCAGGTCCCTCGCCCACGACGATGACCTGGGGACGCGAGCTGACATCAGGATACGTGGTATGTACATACTGGTCGTCCTGGGGATACTCATTGATGAATGCCCTCACCTTCAGATTGACAAAGATGGTGCGTTGGCGCGCGTCTATACTCCGCTTGAGTACGCGCACCTGCTTGAGCGTCCTTACATCCAAGCCTTTCTCGCGTGAGAGATACTGCTTGATATTTTCCTCGCTTGCTGCCTGTTCGGGCAGAATTCTAATTTGGTATTCCTGGATCATTTGTAGAGATGTTTTAGGGGGGGAGTGAAGGGAAGTTAGAGAAGTTAAGGAAGTTAAGGAAGTTAAGGGAAGTTAGAGAAGTTAGGGAAGTTAGGGAAGTTATGGGAAGTTATGGGACAACAGCATTTCTTGCTTGAGTACGTGGGGTTTCTTCGGGGTGTGGTACGGCGAGGGCGCCGTACCTCCTACATCAGCCTTGCCGTTGAACTCTTCACTCTTCACTCTTCCGGCGTATGCCCTCTTTTTTACTTTTTTACCTTTTTACTTTTTTACCTTTTTACTTTTAAACGGCCTTTTTACTTTTATATGTCCATCTTTGCCAACACCTCCAACGTGTCGTGGCGGTACATGGTAAAGGTGCCGTTCTCGAGTGTGGCAAAGGTAGGCGGATTGCCTCCCTTGGGGAAGGTGATGCTGCCGGTATTGACGATGGCCCTTCCCTTATCGTCGTGCGACAGTTCCCAGAGATGGGAATGTCCGTAGATGATGGCATCGTAGGGTCCCTTGGGCATATTCTCCTTATTATATATATGTCCGTGCGTGAGGAGGTAGCGCTTGCCGCCGTCCACCAAAAGGGCATAGGTTTCCATGATGGGGAAATCGAGCAGCATCTGGTCTACCTCTGCATCGCAGTTGCCCCGCACGGCAATAATCTTGTCACTAAAGGCATTGAGTCTTTCCACAATACCCTTCGGGTCGATGCCCTCCGGTATGCGGTTGCGCGGTCCATAGTTGATAATGTCGCCCATCAGGCAGATGATGTCACACTTTTCGGTCTCGAAGAAGTCGAGCGTCTTTTCCAGGGCCGGCAAGCAACCGTGGATATCAGAGAGCAATAGATATTTCATCGTTCTTTATGTTTTTTTTATGTTTCCACGCCATGCACACCATTCGAAAACACGCTGCCCCGGGGAAAGCCAGCATCCCGTCGGTGTATGCGCATGAGCGGCAATGCAAAGGTAAGGATAATTTCGCACCCAGCCCCACTTTTCCATGCTTTTTCTTTCGCTTTCGGACAGAAATTCATACCTTTACCAAAAATTTTCCCGCTCTTGTTGTCACAAACCACCCCACCCTACGTATACAAAAGCAGAAGACACCCCGAAACGGGAGTGCAAGCCGGCAAGCATAAAACAACAAGAACACACAAAAAAAAACAATCAAGACAATGAAGAATAAGACCATCACAAAGAAAGGCACGGCCTTAGGAACAAGCATGGTAGTCCTCGCCATATTAGGTACCCTGTGCCTGTCGTGCTCCGCCAAGAACCAGCCGGAGGACAACACGAACGGGACAACAACCGTGAGCAACGGCGACATGACCATCACCACCACTGACGACTGGACCGCCACGAAGACCACGACGAAGACGCTCGACCTTCCCACATTCCATGCCGTCAGCAACAACACCAGCGTAGACATCACCTATACCCAGGGCAGCAAGCAGAAAGTAGTGGCCGAGATACCCGATGCGATACTGGACAAGGTAAGCATTACGGTAAAGGACGGCATGCTGACCCTGAATATCAAAAAGAGATTCAACATAAAGAACAGCGGTATAAAACTACATATTACCGCCCCCGCCATCAGCAGTCTGTACAACAACGGAAGCATGACTTTCCGCACTACAGCCTGGAGCGGCACACCCATAAGCATCAGCAACAACGGAGCCTTCACGCTGCATGGCAACATCAGCAACAAGAAAGAGGTGAAATTCGAAAACAACGGAGCGTTCACCTACAAGGACGGGGCACTGGAGTGCGGCAGCCTGTACATCTCCAACAACGGGGCAAGCACCGTCAACGTACCCATCACGGCAAGCGGCGACGTAAAGTTGGACAACAACGGCAGCAGCAAAATAACAAGCAGCGTCAAGGCCAGGAGCTACAGCGAGCGTTGTGACGGCGCCTCAAAAGCCGAACTGGACATCAAGGCCGAGACCATGAAACTCGACATCGACGGTGCCGGAAAAGGCACGGTACACTTTGTGGGCAAGGAAGCCACTATACACGGTGACGGAAGCAGCAAACTGGACCTAGACGTAGACTGCAGCAAACTGTACGTCATATCGGGCGGTGTGGCAAAGATAACCGTAAAGGGTACTGCCGACGAGACAAAATTCCAGAACGACGGTGTCACCAAGGTAGATGCCTCCGGGCTGAACAACCTGTAAAGGAAGAGCGAGACAAACGACTATCCACCATCCCTCCAACCGCATGACAGCAGAACACTTCGAACAAGAGGCAGCCACCCTGCGCATACCGCTCCTGGCGGTGGCGTACCGCTACCTGCACAACCAGGAAGATGCCGAGGACACCGTACAGGATGTGCTGGCAAGGCTCTGGCGCATGGTGGAGGAGCTGCATCCCCCCATGGCTCCGCTGGCCAAGGTGCTGACACGCAACCTCTGCATAGACCGCATACGGCGCCATCCCCAAGCCACCGTGGTGGAGATAGACGCTGAAGGGAAAGGAAAGGCTCTGGGCGAAACCCTCTGCAACGAGACACCACCCCCCGAACAGGACACCGCCCTCCGCCTGCAGCACGCCATGGAACAGCTGACACCCAAGCAGCAACTCGTCATACGCCTGCGCCACACGGAAGGGATGAGCACAGCCGACATGGCCAAGCTCACGGGCGACACCGAGGCTGCCCTTCGCCAAACGCTGTGCCGGGCACGCCAAGCCATGCGGAAATGGTATCTGCAACACGCCGGAGAATAAGCTCCACTACCATACGACGACATTCATATAAAAGCCAAGCAAAACCAACATATGACTACACTCGATGACATCAGACTCCTGGCAGAACGTTTCTTCGACGGCGACACCACCGTTGAGGAAGAGCGCACACTCTATGCTTTCTACAGCAGCCATGCAGCCCTGCCTGCCGACATGGAGCAGTACCGCCCCCTCATAACCGACCTCGGAGGTATGGACTTCGGAGAGACCGACCTCGGAGGTATGGACTTCGGAGAGACGGACCTCGGAAGTATGGACTTCAGGGACATGGACTTCGGAGACGAGAAGCCTGCACACCCGGCACAGGGCATCCGCCACAAACTGCTCGTTACCCTGTCGGGCATAGCCGCCTCGCTTCTGGTGTGCATCACGGTATACTCCCTCCTGCAGAACCATCATGAACGACAACAGTTTGCCGCCACCTACGAGGGCAGCTATGTGATACAGGACGGCAAGCGCATAGACGACTTGTCGCTCATCAAGACCGACATAGAACATGCCATCAGTCAAGCCGAAAGCATGGAGACGCACATGGAGGAGCAGAACGCTGCCGTCGACGCTGCAGAAGAAGACATACTGAAGCATGCCTCGCCCGAACAGCGTGCCCAACTGGAGGAAATGATGAAATAAGCCTCCCATTTTCAGACCCGAAAGCCATTCAAGAAAGGAACAACATGAAAAGAATACTATTTATACTGGCCGTGCTGCTGACGGTGACACCAGCCACAAGAGCACAAAAACAGATAGACAACCTGGTGAACACGTTCTCTGCCGTGTCGTCGAGCAAGTACACCTCCGCCGTGGAGCGCAACCCGAAGACACGCGCCATCGTCAAGGTGGTGAAGATGCTGGAGATGGAATATGCCAATGTAACTCCTCTGGTCAACGCATTCCGCTCGGCAGCATCAGAGGGCAACTTCAGCGAGCGCAAGGATGGCAGCGCCCTCACCATGACGCTCGGCATAAGCACAGTCCGGCAGAACCGCATCTACATGCTGCGCGTGCCGGAATACTACGACCCCTGCTGCCGTAACGGCGCATACAAGACGGCATGCTCCGTCACCGTTGTCGTCAAGAACAAATAAGGGCGTTGTTGCAAGAACCAAGAAGTCTATTCTTTTGTCAAGAATTAGAGAATTAGAGATTTTTTCGTCACTAAAACGAAGAAACGATGCTACGAAGAAACGACAACTTAGACAACTCATACAACACAGACAACAAAGATGCTGCAGCTGCAGCATAAAAAAGTTGTCCAGGTTGTTTATGTTGTCCAAGTTGTCGGTTGATACGCCGTAAAGGCTGTTGTCTTTTTTCTTTTGTATATGACTTAGTAAAAGGACATTCTACTTGTCAAAGAAGCGCAAGCCGCCCCACCCTTTCGTTTCCTGGGGATGGGCCAGGATGATGAACTCGCGCAGGAGGATGTCGGGATGAAATGCCGTCATTTCGAAGAAAGGCTTGCTGCCCGTGTCACACTGGTAGACACAGCCCTGCCGGAAAGCACGCAACTGTGCATAGCCCGGATACTCCGCCAAGAGGTCGGCAGATGTCATCCTCTTGCCTCCATAACGCTTGAATGCCCACACATCGATATTGTCGCCGCGGTCTATCACCTGTTCGGGAGCGAGGGCCAGACTACCGCTGTGGCCGTCATCAGCCCAAGGATAGCGGGCATGAGCATCGTGCAGCAAGATGCCGATGGTGCTCTTGCCACCCGGCACATACCACACGCCCTGCGTCTTGCGCTCGGTCAGCACACTCCTGCCCCGGGGCATGGCAGCCGCCTTGCGGCACAACGAGCGATAAGACTTCTCCACCGCCCCGAAGAGCGAGTCGGCCTCAGTCTTTCTGCCGAAGAGCAGCGCATAGAATTTCATCCATTCGCTGCGCCCCAAGGGCGAATACTCCATATAGTCGGCCGTCTCGATGATGGGAATCCCCATCTTGTCGAGCTTGCCATAGCCTCCGCTGTTCTCGAAGGGAGAGATGAGCAGTGCCTCGGGACGCAGTTCGATGATGCGCTCGATGTCGGGCTGCATGCCCGAACCGCAGTCCACGATGTCCTTACGCCTGTGCAGGTCGGCGATGTTGACATACTGCATGTCGCACACGCCCCGGATGGCACGCTGCGCATGCAGGTCGTACAACAGTTGGCAGTGGGGCGCCGTAAACACCACACTCTTTTCCAACGGTGTGCGCACGATGTCCTGGTGGCGTCCGCCGTTCCTCATCGCGCCGAGCCTGCGTGCCGTCTCGTCGCCGTCCTTTCCCCTGGGCACCAGGAGGTAGCGGTGCAGTTCGGCATTCTCCCGCCACGGGTTGGCCACGACCGCCTCGGTATAGTCGCCATAGTCTACCATGGTGAGGAGGCGTGCATACTTCAGCGAGACGGTGTCTCCGTCGGCGGGAGCCGCCTCTCCTCGCCCGCTCCCACAAGAAGCGAACAGGCACGCCACGAACAGCATCAATGCCACCGCCCGCAAAGCAATATTCCTCATTCTGGACATAAGTTTTTTCAACTTAGTGATGATTTAAAAATAAGTTGGTACAGCGGGGGCGCTGTACCTCCTATAGCTACCAGCACTTGGCTGCAAAGGCATTTTTTAGGAGGTACGGCGCCCTCGCCGTACCATTTACCTCAGCGGAAAATTTGCCCAACACTGAGGCTAAATCCGCACCCCTACTTATTCATAAACCGGCAATGCCAAGATGTGCGCAGGGTTTACATAAAGCTCTTGGGGCGCGAACAACGGCTGGCCATCGGGCCTGTATCCGTAGAGGGTGCCTGCAGACGCATAGTTTCCGGCATCGGTGAAATACACGTTGCCCGTATAAGGCGATACGTACAGTTCATAGGGCGCAGTAAGCCCCTTGATCTTCTCGGTGATGGCATCGCAGTAGATGCCGTCGGTAAGCTGATTCGTCTCAGGGTCGATGGTCTTGATGTAGTATTCGTACTTACCCGTGTCATACGAATATGAAGAACCTACGGTGTAGAACTTGCTGCCGTCGGTGGTGTTGTAGGTGCTGGGGAAAGCGAAGTTCGTGATTCCACCGGTCTCGCAGTTTAAAATCACCGTCACCGGCTTCACGTCATAATAATTGCCGCAAGAGTTGATGCAGAGGTACTTCCCTGCCTGCGACATCTCGCCGTAGAGATTGATGAACCCCGTATCTATCGTCTTGACGGAAGTCATGGTATTTGCATCCACCACCTGCACGGTAGTTTCGTAGTCATGGCCTTCGGAGTAGCTGTAGCCGCCCGAATTGGCCACATACAGCTTGCCGTCGTAGAACCGCACGCCCTCGGGTTCCCATCCCACCTCGCAAGTGGCCACCACGTTTTTGGTCTTCACGTCTATCTTTGCCACATAGCCTTTGGTGAAGGTCTGGTTGCCACACTGATGGGCGTAGGAGGTGACGTAAAGGTATTTGCCGTCGGTACACATGCGCCGGTTGTTGGGCACATTCTCCGTAGCGCCGCATGCCGTTCCGTCGGGGCGGATATACTGTATGATGTTCGACCAGTTGACGGCGATGGCAATGAGCGTGTCGTTCACCTGGATGATGTCATTGGGGGTGTCACCCAACTTGGTGCCGTTCACCTGTCGGAACCATTGGTTGGTGAGTTGGCCTGCCATTCCGTCGTAGTAAGAGAGCTGGCCGTTGTCGCTCTGCCAGTTGCCCTCGTTGCAGACGATGAGGTTCTCGCCCAAGAGCACGGGGTCGATGACCTGTGTCGTGTCATATCCGTTGTCTTTCGAACAAGCTGCAAGACACAGCATTAACAGCACGAATAGCGTGCCGTGGATTGCTTTCATTGTTTTCATTTTTACGTTTTTTTGTTGTTATTACTTGGTGATTTTTTTGCTTTTAATTAAAGGTGTTAGAGGAGTTGAAGAAGTTAAAGGAGTTAAGGAGTCAAGACAACAGCTTTTCTTGCTTGAGATGGTACGGCGGGGGCGCCGTACCTCCTATATCAGCCTTGCCGCCCGAATACTTCACTCTCCGTTCTTCACTCTTCACCTTTTTACCTTTTTACCTTTTTACCTTTAAAAGGCTTTTTTACCTTTAATGTTACTGCGAATCTCCTGCCCGGCATGGGCCATCGCTGAATCATCTCATAGCGTTCGTCGAAGAGGTTCTGGCATTCCGCTTCCACCGTGTAGTGGCGCATGAAATGATAGCCTATCTTCAGGTCGGTGCAGTTGTAGGCAGCCAATGGGTCTTCGATGGCATTCTCAGCCATCCAGTAGCGCTTGTCCACAAACATATGGGAGAGCGAAGCCGACCAGCCCTTATATAAGAAGGTATAGACGGCAGTCATCGACCACTCGGGCGAATAGGCTATGCGGTCGTTGTAAGCCTTCTCGGCAGGGTTGGTGCGGTTGCGGTCGTCCTGCCAGGTAGCGGTAAGGAGCAGCGCGTGCTGGCGCCAATGCCCGTTCACGCTCACGTCCACGCCCATGCAGCTTGTGTAGCCATAGTTGAGCATCGTCCACTGGTAGGAGCCTTTGAGGGGCAAACAGACGATGCGGTCTTCCACCCGGTTGTAGTACCAGTCGGCCTGCACGCTGAGGTAAGGGCGCTTGCCTGCGGCACCGTTTGCGCCATAGGCGCCCGGGTTTCCCAAGGTATAGGTAACGCCCACGTCCACCTGCTTGGTGTACTCCGGCTTCAGATTGCGGTTGCCCACCATGGTATAGTAGAGGTCGTTGAGCGTGGGAGCTCGGAACACGGTCTTGTAGAACGCCCTGAGCATCCATCCCCCCAGGCTGTAGGAGGCCAGCGCATTCCACGTTATCTTGCTGAGCGGCTTTGCCTTGCCGCGCGTATGGTCGGCTATGGAGGTATAGAGTGCGCTCACGCTTGCCTTCCACCCGCCGTGCTGGTAAAATGCGGCGAGCGATGTCTTGCCGTCCATGCGGTACACATAGCTGAAGTTCTTCACGTCGCAGGTGAGGTTGCTCCAGCGGAGGTCGCCCGATGCCGAGATGCCGAAGTCGTGCCAATGCCATGCCAGTGCCAACGCTCCGTAGAGGTCCTGCTGATGATAGCGGTTGTTGGCATGTACCGAGATGTTCTCGGGATAGTCGGAGCGGTAGTGGAGCCGGTCGCTGGCATACTTCACGATGGCTCTTAGGCCGATGGCACGCAGGGATGTACGGTAAGAAAGCTGCGAGAAGAAATTGCTGTCCCACTCGCGCCCCACATCGGTGTAGGTATCGGAGAGCCGCCGCACGATGCCGCCGGGCAGTCCACGGCGCGAGTTGAAGTAGTAGGTATGCCACTGCAACCCCTTGTAGAAAGCACATCCCTCTATGCGGAACATCGTGATGTCCGAATTGCGGCGCGTACCCGTGGTGTCCTCATACTCGGTGTGGTAGCTGAAGGGGTAGTTGCCCTTGCTGTGGGTGTAGGCAGCATCGATGAACCCCCAGTCCCTGTAACTGTAGGTGGCTGCTATCTTGTGTGTGCCAAACGACGCCACCTGACCGCTGGCCTGCAGCGAGGTGCTGTCGGGGCGGTGTGTCTTGAGATAGACGGTAGAGGCTGACGCATACTCGGATGCAGCCATCAGCAGTTCGGTCTTGTTGGCATTGAAGAGCGATACCGACTCGAGGGTGCTGAGCGAATACTTGCCCAGGTCTACGGTGCCGTTCTGCGCATTGGTGATGCGCACGCCGTCGAGGTACACGCCCACGTGCTGCGACCCGAGCGAACGCACATTCACGGTCTTCTGCCCGCCCAGTCCGCCATAGTCCTTTATCTGCACCCCCGCCATGTACTTCAGTGCATCTGCCACGTTGCTGGACGGCAGGTTCTGTATCTGCCCGTAGGAGATGGTCTGGTGGGGGGTAACCTCGCGCATCGCCCTGACCACCACCTCGTCTATCGTATGGACCGAGTCGGCAGGATGCCGTTGGCGTGATGCCTGCCCTGTCTGCACAGGCGTTTGCGCATGGAGCACACCAGGCACAGCCAGGCACAGCATGCCCGACAGCAGTATTTTCCTTTCCCTGTTTTCCACAATAAAATCTCTTTTAGTAATGATCAAAAAATAAGTTGGTACATTTCTCTTGGGCGAAGCTACAATTCCTTACCTGAGTGGTACGGCGGGGCGCCGTACCTCCTATGATTGCCTTTTCCGGCAAGTATGGGTAACTGTAGGAGGTACAGCGCCCTCGCTGTACCATTCCAAAGTAACAGCGCCCTCGCTGTACCAAGTTATTTTTTATCGTCACTTAACGCGATAATCCCTTGTACGTTACTTGTGTTGTTGCTATATGTCTCTCCGTCACGAACCCATCCCACGGGGTTGGACAGAATACGTCCGCCTTCACTTCCTGACGGGCGGGACGGCAACGGCAGGTCTTCTGACTTGCGTCCTCTCCGGGCATCCGCATCCTCGCACACAAGGATGACGGGTATGCCGTGGCTCATGGCAAGCGGTCTTCCCGAAAAAATGTCAGTGACCATCGTGCTTGCCGCAATAAGACGCTTACAGCAGCGGGACTGTCCGGGCTTCTCACCCGATTCCCTTTTAAACCCTACGCTATGACCGGCCACCTGGGGCGGTGGGGCAAGGCAGGGTACCAATTGCAAGTGCAAAGATACGGCATTTTTTTGACATTGGCGCCCTATACGGCGCGTTTTTTGCAACTTCATGGCCTTTTTGTTTGACGGTCTGCGTTTTTCTTCATATATTTGCACGGAAAAATCACAATACACATTAACTATAAATATGGCAACAGTTGACGACAAGAAGATCATCTTCTCGATGGTGGGGGTTTCGAAAATCATCCCACAAAACCAGAAACAGATACTGAAGAACATCTACCTCTCGTTCTTCTACGGAGCAAAGATCGGCATCATCGGTCTGAACGGTGCGGGCAAGTCTACGCTGATGAAAATCATCGCCGGACTGGAACAGCCCACGCAGGGCGAGGTGGTGTGGAGCCCGGGCTACTCGGTGGGCTACCTGCCGCAGGACCCGCCGCTCAACGAGCAGAAGACCGTGAAGGAGAACGTGATGGAGGGTGTGCAGAAAGTGTACGACGCCCTTGCCGAATATGAGGACATCAACAACAAGTTCGGCATGGAGGAATACTACGCTGACCCCGACAAGATGGACAAGCTGATGCAGCGGCAGGCCGAGGTGCAGGACATCATCGACGCCACCGACGCCTGGAACATCGACTCGAAGCTGGAGCGTGCGATGGACGCCCTCCACTGTCCGCCGGGCGACTGGGCGGTAACCAACCTCTCGGGTGGTGAGCGCCGCCGTGTGGCATTGTGCCGACTGCTCCTGCAGAAGCCCGACGTGCTGCTCCTCGACGAGCCTACCAACCACCTGGACGCCGAGAGCATCGACTGGCTGGAGCAGCACCTGCAGCAGTATGAGGGAACCGTCATTGCCGTTACCCACGACCGCTACTTCCTCGACGACGTGAGCGAGTGGATTCTCGAACTGGACCGTGGCGAGGGCATACCCTGGAAGGGCAACTACTCCTCATGGCTCGACCAGAAGACCAAGCGCATGATACAGGAGGAGAAGACCGCCTCCAAGCGCCGCAAGACCCTCGAGCGGGAGCTGGAGTGGGTGCGCATGGCTCCGAAGGCGCGTCAGGCCAAGGGCAAGGCCCGTCTGAACAGTTACGAGCAGATGCTCAACCAGGAGCAGAAGGAGCGCGAGGAGAAGCTGGAGATATTCATCCCGAACGGTCCGCGCCTGGGCAACAAGGTGATAGAGGCACAGCACGTGAAGAAGGCTTTCGGCGAAAAAGTGCTCTTCAACGACCTCAACTTCATGCTGCCGCCCAACGGCATCGTGGGTGTCATCGGCCCCAACGGAGCCGGCAAGACTACGCTCTTCCGCCTCATCATGGGCCTGGAACAGGCCGACGGCGGCTCCTTCGAGGTGGGCGAGACCGTAAAACTTGCCTACGTGGACCAGCAGCACAAGGACATCGACCCCAAGAAGACCGTCTACGAGGTAATATCGCAGGGCAACGAGACGCTGCGCATGGGCGGCAGGGATGTGAACGCGCGGGCCTACATCTCCCGCTTCAACTTCTCGGGCACCGACCAGAGCAAACTCTGCAGCGTTCTCTCCGGTGGTGAGCGCAACCGCCTCCAACTGGCCCTCGCCCTGAAGCAGGAAGGCAACGTGCTGCTGCTCGACGAGCCTACCAACGACATCGATGTGAACACGCTCCGCGCCCTGGAGGAAGGTCTGGAGGCTTTCGCCGGCTGCGCCGTGGTGATCAGTCACGACCGCTGGTTCCTCGACCGCATCTGCACCCACATTCTTGCCTTCGAGGGGGGTGGCGAGGTGTTCTTCTTCGAGGGAAGCTACTCGGAGTATGAAATCAACAAGGCCCGCCGCCTCGGTGACACTGAGATTAAGAAGGGTCGCTACCGCAAGCTGATGGAGGAATAGATACGCTCTCTACGGCACATCCTCTGATGTCTTTCTCTTCGGGCGCAAAGATACGGAAAAAATGCCTTCCCGCAAAATTTCGAGGTGTGATAAGGGCCCGTTTTCAGCAACTCGCCGTTTTTTATTTTTCGTCTCATAGTTTTGCTGCCTGGGAAGCGTAGTTTCCCGCCCAGAAGGACGTGCCGCCGCTTCCGTGAGTGATGACAATGACAATTACAGTTTAAAAATCCGACCCCCCTATGCTGCACCTTGCAGACGGGGGAAAGGGTATGTTAAAGGAGATTAAAAGAGGTTAAGATAGTTTTATATTTATATATATATATATATA
>CAVFRG010000063.1:0-13765 GCA_963624905.1 Oscillospiraceae bacterium | reverse complement strand
GAGCCAGAATGACATCCACGCCATAATGCTTCACCTCGCTACCTGTCGCCTTGCCCACGCTCTCCACCAGCACGGTGTTCCATGTAGAGCTCAACAGGGTGTTGATGGGAAAATGGGTGCAATAATAGGTCTTGTCCGTTCCCTCGCGTGTCGGGGCGATGCGGAGTCCTGCCGGACCGTCGGCGAGTACCGTGGAGGGAATACCGAGCCGTGGGATGGCGTTGAGCTGACCGGCTGCGCCGGGCACAAGGTCGGAGGCATTGCCGATGGTCACCTTGGCATCGGTCTTCACGTTGCCTTGGGAGCCGATGAGTACATTGAGCTTCTCGTCGAGTGTCATCGCAGAGATAACTTTGTCGATAGGGTCGACACCCAACTGGGGAGCCTTTTGAGCACTACCTTGCATACATACTGCTGTCATACATAGCGTTAATAAAATAGGTTTCAACTTCATAGATCATTAACTTTTTAGGTTTGTTGTTTCGGTTGCAAAGTTAAACAAAAGAAAAGTAGGCTGATACAGCAGGTAAAGTGGAAAGTAAATGAGCTGTCAATGTAAAAACCTGAGAAATAACGTGTTGTAAAAAGTGTTAGCCCCGAAAAAGTAAACCTTTTTCGCTCATAAAGTAAGGTTGTCAGTTGTAAGAAATGACTTTGTAGAAAGAAAAATCCCGATTGTTTCATGTGAAACAATCGGGAAATGTATGTGGTTTGACTTACAGAACTAACGAAAGTTTGTGTGGTGAATATCAGTGGGCTTCCAGCCAGTTGTTGCCCCATCCGGCATCGGCAATGAGTGGTACGGAGAGGTGGCAGGCATTCTGCATCTCCTCTACTACGATTTTCTCCACCATTTCCTTTTCCTCGGGGAGGACAGAAAAGTTGAGCTCGTCGTGTACCTGAACAATCATTTTACTCTTGATGCCCTCGGCCTTAAAGCGATTGAAGATACGTACCATCGCCACCTTGATGATGTCTGCCTCCGAACCCTGGATAGGGGCGTTGATGGCATTGCGCTCGGCAAATCCCCGTACCGTTCCATTGTGGCTATTGATGTCCGGTAGGTAGCGACGGCGGTGGAAGATGGTTTCAGCGTAACCTTTCTCGCGAGCAATCTCCTTTGACTTCTCCATGTATGTCTGTACGCCGGGGAATGTGCGGAAGTAGTCTTCTATGATTTGCTTTGCCTCCTTGTTGTCTATATTCATGCGCTGGGCCAGTCCGAAGGTGGTGATGCCGTAGATGATGCCGAAGTTTGCCGTTTTGGCTTTCTTGCGCTGTGCATCAGTTACTTGCTGTATGTCTTCGTGCCATATTTTGGCAGCGGTGGCGGCATGGATATCACTGCCTTCGCGGAAGGCTTCCACCATATTGGCATCTTCGCTGAGGTGCGCCATGATGCGCAACTCTATCTGCGAATAGTCGGCAGAGAAGAACAGGCAACCTGGTTCGGGAATAAAGCAACGGCGAATCTCCTTGCCATCGTCATCTCGTACAGGGATATTCTGCAGGTTAGGGTCGCTGGAAGAGAGCCGGCCGGTGGCAGTAACAGCCTGGTTGAAGGATGCATGGATGTGCCCCGTGCGGGGATTGATAAGCTTGGGCAGGGCGTCGACATAGGTGCCGAGAAGTTTCTTTAATCCTCTGTAGTTCAGTATCTCATCGATGATGGGACTCTTGCTGCGCAACTGCTGTAGCACTTCTTCGCTGGTGACATACTGCCCTGTTTTGGTCTTTTTCGGTTTCTCTACTATCTTCATCTTGCCGAAGAGAATCTCGCCTACCTGTCTTGGTGAACCGATGTTGAACTTCTCGCCTGCCAACTCGTAGATGTGCTGTTCTATCTCTGTGAGACGGTTGGTAAGGTTTCTGGAAGTTTCTTTCAGTGTGTCGGTGTCTATGCGTACTCCGTTCATCTCCATGTGTGCGAGAACTGGGACAAGCGGCATCTCTATGTCCCAGAAAAGTTCTTCGCAACCAATCTCCTTGAGCTTCGGTTCCAGCACATTTTTCAGACGAAGGGTAATGTCGGCATCTTCGGCTGCATACTCGTAAACTTCAGAAGGGGAGAGGTCGCGCATAGACTTCTGTGCCTTTCCCTTCGGACCTATCAGCTCTTCAATGTGAATTGTCTGGTAGTGGAGGTACACCTCGGCCAGGTAGTCCATGTTGTGATACAGTTCGGGCTGGATGAGGTAGTGGGCTATCATCGTATCGAACATCTTGCCTTGTATCTCCACACCATAGTTCATCAGTACCTCATAGTCGTACTTGATGTTCTGTCCCACTTTCAGAATTTTGGGATTCTCATATAGAGGTTTGAAGATGTTTACTATTTTTAAGCCTTGTTCACGTTCAGCCGGAATAGGTACGTAGTAAGCCTCATTTTCCTTTACGGAGAAGCTCAAACCTACCAATTCTGCATCTATTGTTGACGTTGAGGTTGTCTCGGTATCTATACTGAGAATTTTGTTTGTCAATAAAATAGAATATAATTCCTTTATCTTCTCTTCTGTATCAACGAGTTGGTAGTTATGTTGCCTTGTTTTTATGTTCTCAAAATTCGTTTTTTTTACAACGTCTTCCCCGTTGTCCGTATTTTCGGCAAACAAATCGAGTTCTTGATTTTGCTTTATTGGTGTTTGTTTGCTTTTTTTAAGGATGCGATTGCTGAATGATTTAAACTCCAGTTCGGCGAAGATTTCTTCCAGTTTGTCCTGGTCGGGTTCTTTTACCTTCAGGTCTTCGAGTGTGATCTGTATGGGGACATCGGTACGGATGGTGGCAAGGAACTTTGAAATCTTGATGTCCTCTATGGCATTTTCCACTTTTTCTTTCTGCTTGCCCTTTAATTTGTCGGTGTTGGCAATGAGGTTCTCTACACTCTCAAATTCATTGATTAGTTTGGCGGCAGTTTTCTCTCCGACTCCCGGACATCCGGGAAAGTTGTCGGCCGAGTCGCCCATCAGTGACAAGAGGTCTATTACCTGGAGTGGGTTTGTGATGCCGTACTTGGAGCAAATCTCTTCAGCGCCGAGAGTCTCGTAACCGCCACCGTGTCTGGGACGATACATGTAAACGTTGTCGCCAACCAGTTGTCCGTAGTCCTTGTCGGGTGTGAGCATGTAGGTCTCTATGCCTTGTCGGCCTGCGGTGGTGGCCACAGTACCGATAATATCATCCGCCTCAAACCCGTCTATCTGAAGGATGGGTATGCGGTAGGCTTCAAGGATGTTCTTGATAATGGGTACAGAGCGTTTGATGTCTTCAGGTGTTTCCTCACGTTGTGCTTTGTAGGCTGGATAAGCCTCGTGGCGAAATGTTTTGCCGTGATCGAAAGCAACAGCGATGTGGGTAGGCTTCTCTTTGGTGAAAACCTCGTTGAGTGTGTTGCAGAACCCCATGACACATGATGTGTTGAGTCCTTTTGAATTGATGCGTGGGTTGTGTATAAACGCATAGTAAGCTCTGTATATCAGTGCATACGCGTCTAAGAGAAAGAGTTTGTCCATATAATATTTATTTTTATCGCGTAAAATTACTAAATTTTTGCCACATTTCGCGAAGAATTGATTAATTTTGTATCAAAATTTCAGAAATCAATGGATTATCTATCCCTTATCAGACAACCAATTGAAAGCGAGTTGAACGATTTTAACGAGTTGTTCGGCAAATCGCTGATGCATACCGACGGTCTGCTCTCACAGGCGCTCGATCATATACGCAAGCGTACAGGTAAACGGATGCGCCCTATGTTGATACTGCTGATGGCCAAAAATTTTGGTAATGTAACTGAGGTTACGCAACATTCTGCAGTGGGATTGGAACTGCTTCATACGGCTTCTTTGGTTCATGACGACGTGGTGGACGAGAGTGCAGAGAGAAGAGGACAGGCGAGTGTCAATGCCACCTATAATAATAAGGTGGCTGTGCTTGTAGGCGACTACATCCTTTCTACAGCCTTGCTTCACGTGTCTTATTCACATTCAGAGGAGATAGTGCGCTATCTTGCCGAGCTAGGGCGTACGCTTTCCAATGGCGAGATACTTCAGTTGAACAGTATCAGTAACGAGGAAATATCTGAAGAGATTTATTATCAGGTGATTAAGCAAAAGACGGCTGCTCTTTTTGAAGCTTGTGCCGGAATAGGCTCTATGTCTGCAAGTGCTTCTACGCTTCAGATAGCTGAAGCCAAGAGATTCGGGCAGAATCTTGGTATTATCTTCCAGATAAGGGATGACATTTTCGACTACTACGATTCGCCCGAGATAGGTAAGCCTACAGGTAATGACATGACTGAAGGAAAGTTGACACTGCCTGTAATCTATGCTTTGAAATCTACCGGTAATGAAGAGATGATGAAGTTGGCGCGTAAGGTGAAATCGCATGAGATTATGCCAGAAGAGATAGCGCAACTTGTTGCTTTCACGAAGGAAAACGGTGGAATAGAATATGCTGATAAGCGTATGTGGGAGTTTCATGCCGAGGCGATGAACTTTCTGGATAATTTTGTAAAGGAAAAAGAAATCTATAATGCGTTGAAAGCTTATCTCGACTTCGTTATCGAACGCAAACAATAGTATAATATACATGATATGTAATTATCGCCGTACGGTCTTGCCAATCAAGATGGTACGGCGATAATTGTATGGGCACGTGCATACACGTGGCAGCAGTTTTTAAGCCTTAGAAATACTTGATCTCGGTGCCGAGAATCTCGCTCAACAGCAGGTTGGTAAGGCGTGAGGTGCCAAGGCGGAACCACTGGTTGGTTAGCCATTTTTCGCCCAAGACTTCCTTTACAATGGTGTAGTAAACCACTGCGTCGTGTACGGTGTTGATGCCTCCGGCTGGCTTAAGGCCAATCTGTATGCCTGTCTTCTCATAGTAAGCCTTGATGGCCTGACACATCACGTATGCAGCCTCAGGTGTAGCTGAAACTTTCTCCTTGCCGGTAGAGGTCTTGATGTAGTCTGAGCCGGCATACATGGCGAGTACAGAAGCCTTCATGATATTGCTGCATGACTTCAGGTCGCCTGTTTCCAGAATGCACTTCATCTTATGCTCACCACAGGTGTTTTTCAGCTCCTGGATATCATCGCACAGTCCCTCGTAGTCTTCGCTGAAGAACTTGCCTACTGGCATTACGATGTCTACCTCTGTAGCACCGTCTTTGAGGGCGAGTGCTGTCTCTGCAACCTTCACCTCTATGAAAGTCTGTGACGAGGGGAAATTGCCGCTTACTACAGCTATTTCCACACCGTCAACCTCCAGACTCTGGCTGATAAGTCCGGCAAAGTTGGGATAGGTGCATACCGTAGCAACGTGGGGCAGGGAAGGGTAATCCTTGGCAAATTGGTTTACCTTCTCTATCATCTTAAGGATGCTTTCCTCTGTATCTTCTGTATGAAGAGAGGTAAGTTCTACGCTTCCGAAGAGGAACTTCTTTACTTCAAGCGTATCGTTCTCAGCCACTTTCTCGTCCAGGATTTTCATTACCTCAGCAGCCACTTCTTCGTCTTTTATGTCGCAGTTGTATTGCTTCAAAACTGCTAAATACTTATCGTCCGACTCGTTGTACTGTCCTTGCTGTTGAGCCAGGACCTGTTCTTTGATGCTACTCATTTTTATAATGTTTAATTGTTAATGTTTAGTGTTTAATGTGGCTATGTGCTCCCGATGGTAGATTGTTAGGATAGTCCAAGCTGGGAATGCTCCAAGAGTAAAGGTAAACCTGAGGTCAACTTGATACACGGAGAAGGACATTTGGATTCTTCGTTTTTCACTCTTCGTTGGCTTTCCCTTCGGCCGCCGAGCGTTGCTTCTTCACTCTTCACTTAGCTTCGGGTTGCTTTTGTGTCTTTCAGCATCCCTTTTCGTCTTTTTTTCGAAGCTTTTCTGTAGTTCCTCGGTGAGGTCAACACCCGATTGGTTGGCGAGGCAAATCAGTACCCACAGAACGTCTGCCATCTCTTCGCCGAGGTTGGCCTTTTCTCCCTCCTTGAAACTCTGGTCACCGTATTTGCGTGCCATGATACGTGCCAGTTCGCCTACCTCTTCGGTGAGGCAAGCCATATTGGTCAGTTCGCTGAAATAGCGGACGCCATATTTCTTAATCCATTGGTCTACTGCCAGTTGTGCTTCCTTTATAGTCATATGATTTTCGATTCGTCTACAAGGCCTGTCATAATAAGTATCTGTGTGATAACAATGATGACGGCAAGGCATATAAATACATAGTGCAAAATCTTCCAGAACAAGTTCTTTCCCGAGCTGTCAATAAGCAGCAAGATGCTTAAAAAGAGGAGAAAATTGGCAAGTGAGTCTATTTCGCTGTTCTCTATCACAAATTTGTCTATTGCTGTGAAGATCACCGCGAAGCCCAAACATACATTGGCCAGATACTCTCTATATTTCTTGATCATTTATTGTTTGTTTATTCTTTGTTGTGGGTATCCATGCAGATGGTAACAGGGCCGTCGTTGAGCAATTCTACTTTCATGTCAGCCCCGAATACTCCTGTTCCTACAGACTTTCCCATCGTTTCTGACAGTTTCTTACAGAACGCTTCGTAGAGCGGGATGCTGGTCTCGTGTTTGGCTGCCCTGAGCCAACTGGGGCGGTTGCCTTTTTTGTAGCTGGCAAATAAGGTAAACTGACTCACTACCAGTATTTCTCCGCCAACGTCCATAATGGAACGGTTCATTACGTGGTTTTCGTCATCGAAAACACGCAGTCCGATAACCTTTTTAACCAACCAGTCTGCATCTTCCTCCGTATCGGTTTCTTCTATGCCGAGCAGGATAAGATACCCCTGCTTTATGGCCGATTTAACCTTCCCTTCTATAGTTACCGAGGCGTGGCTTACACGTTGTATTACGATTCTCATAGCTTGTTTTCTTAGGCTTTTTGGAGCTTGTGTGCTTCTTTCTTTTTGATATTGGGGTGCCGTATCATTCTCTTGCTTCAAATGATTGAGCAAATATACAACTTTTATTTGGATTATGAGGCTTTTCTCGGAAATATTTCAGCCGTTTTGCTCGAAATGTTTGGTGAGGATTTCTGCTTTGTGTGCTCCCAATACCTTTGTTAGTTCCTCTATACTTGCTTCTTTTACTTTTTTTACGCTCTTAAAAGCACTTAGCAATGCCTCTTTTGCTTTCGGGCCTATACCCTTGATGTCATCCAGTTCTGAGTGTAGTGCATGCTTACTGCGTTTGTCCCTATGAAAGGTGATGGCATAACGGTGAACTTCGTCCTGTATCTGTGTCAATACCTTGAACAACTCGCTTTCGGGCGGTAGGGCTACCGTCTGCGGCGGAAAGCCATAGAGCAGTTCGTTGGTGCGGTGGCGGTCGTCTTTTGCAAGGCCGGCGATTGGGATATGGAGGTGCAGTTCGTCTTCTACTACTTCTCTTACCACTTCCATTTGCCCCTTTCCGCCGTCAGTGATGATGAGGTCTGGTAGTGTTCTTCCTTCTTCTTTCATCCTACCGTATCTGCGCCTTACCACCTCCTGCATAGAGGCATAGTCGTCAGGGCCTATCACCGTCTTGATGTTGTATTTTCGATAGTCTTTGCGGGATGGTTTCATGCCTTTGTATACGATGCAGCCTGCAACGGCATCCGTACCAGAGATGTTGGAGTTGTCGAAACATTCGATGTGGAAGGGTAGTTTGGGCAACTTCAATTTTATCTGCAATTCCTTCATCAAACGTGTCTGCTTTTGCTCCGGATTCAGCTTCTCTGCTTGCTTCAGACGGTCAAATTTATACTGTTTGCCGTTCATCTCGGAAAGGTCGAGCAGATGTTTCTTGTCCCCTCTTTGTGGAATGAAGAATGTGGCGTCTTTCAGGTTCCATTCCATTTCGAATGGGACGATAATCTCTTTTGCTGTAGACTGGAAACGCTCTCTGATGTCGGGTATGGCGGTTATTAGCAACTCTTGGTCGCTTTCCTCAAGTTTGCGCTTGTATTCATACGTAAAACTCTGGTTGATGGTGCCGTTCTTCACGTGAATGTAGTTGATGTAGGCATTCTTGTTCACGTCATCATTGACAATAGAAAACACGTCTACATCGGTGATGGTATGGCTCACTACCTCGCTCTTTGCTTCAAATTCGTCCAGCAACTGATACTTTCGTTTGTATTCTTCGGCTACTTCAAACTTCAGAATTTCGGCATTTTTAATCATCATGTTGTAGAGATATTTGCTTACTTCGCGTGTGTTTCCTTTCAGGATTTCGCGGGCTTGTCTCATGTTTTCCTGGTATTCCTCGTAACTTTGCTTGTTGATGCATGGGGCACCACAATTGTGGATGTGGTATTCCAGACATGCCTTGTATTTGCCTTCTGCAATGCCCTGTTGTGTAATGGGAAAACGACAAGTACGAGGCTTGTATAGCTTCTTGATAATGTCAAGAACGGCGTACATGCTTCCCAGGTGAGGATATGGTCCGAAAAAAGTCCCGAACTTCTTGTTGACATTCCGCGTCTTGAAAATGCGTGGGAAATACTCGTTTGTGACACAAATGGAAGGGTAGGTCTTGCCGTCTTTCAGAAGGACATTATATTTGGGGTTGTATTTCTTGATTAAACTGTTCTCCAGCAACAAGGCGTCCTCCTCGGTGTTGACAACCGTGTATGAAATGTCGAAAATCTTCGAAACAAGCAGTTTGGTCTTGTATCTGTCCACCTCCTTATGAAAGTAAGAAGAAACCCTTCGCTTCAGATTTTTGGCCTTCCCTACATATATAATAATGTGATTCTCGTCATAGTATTGGTAGCTGCCGGGCTTTTCGGGCATGCTCAATACTATATTCTTCAGTCTGGACAGGCGTTCTTCGTTCTCTTGTTTTGTCATAAAGTCTAATTCCCTTTCATTTGGTGATATATATGCCTAATGTTTCACGTGAAACTTCAACTGTGCGCTCTATTGTTGTTCGTGCAATTGTGAACGCACGTACGTGCTTTTCTAAAGACACGTACGTGCGTTGCCATATGTACGTACGTGTCTTTAGAAAAGCACGTACGTGTGTTGACATATGTACGTACGTGTATGGTAACTTATGCGTACGTGCGTCTTAAAAGACTTAAAGCTGCATCAGGGTTGATACTTCCACGTCCTTGTCGAAAATGTTGCGCCCCTCGAAGTTCTCGTTTATGAGTTCGATGATAAAGTTGGCGTAAACTTTCTTCGGGTTGAATTTCTTGACGAGGTCACAAGCTGCTTTCATCGTTCCGCCAGTGGCGAGCAAGTCATCGTGAAGTAGTACGACGTCGTTCTCGGTGATGGCGTCTTTGTGGATTTCTATGGTGTCAATACCGTACTCTTTTGCATAACTTTCCTGTACGGTTTTGCATGGGAGTTTTCCGGGTTTTCTGCAAAGTACCACTCCTGCGCCGAGTCGGATTGCCAGCGCAGACGACATGACGAAGCCTCGTGATTCGATGCCAACGATCTTGGTTATTCCTTTGTCTTTGTAGATTTCGTACATCTCGTCACATATTTCTTTCAGCGCTTTTGGATTCTTGAATAGGGTGGTGACATCGCGGAAATTCACACCCTTGATTGGCCAGTCTGGTATGCAACGCAGATTGTCCATTAATACCTTGTTGTTCATTTTTTTCTGTCTTGTTTTATTGTATGTTTGAGAGTTCTTTTTGTCTTGTTTGTGCCTGCCTTTTTCCGATGGAATGAATCAGTGTCGATCTGTTTGTAAGGAGCTTTTTGTCTTGCTGTTTTACGTCTTTGTTTCACGAGCGATTAAAGTGTTGCTTTAATCGTAAAAAGGTTGATGTAATCGATGATAACCATTTGTTTGTTAGCATTTTATAATACGGCTTGTTTCACGTGAAACATTTTTACAAACTACCTTCCGAGTAGTACCAGGAGAACATTGATGTCACTCGGAGATACTCCCGGTATTCTGCTTGCTTGGGCCAAAGTTTCGGGGTTGATTCGAGCTAGCTTCTGTCTGCCTTCTGTGGATATTTCGTGCAGTGTGGAATAATCGAAATGCCCCTTTATTTTGATATCCTCAAGTCTGTGCATTTTGTCGGCAATGAGCCGTTCGCGGTCTATGTATCCCTTGTACTTGATCTTGATTTCTGCGGCCTCTGCGATTTCTTCTTTACGGTTGAGAGAAGAGTTTATGGTATCTTTCAGTTCGGGGATAATTTCTGAGAGATTTGCGAGTGTGAGGTGTGGACGGGCAATCAGGTCGGACAGTTTGCATCCAGCGCGGAGTGGGGTAGTGCCAAGTGCCTCCAGTTTTGGGTTGATCTCGTCTTTCTTGATGGGGTGGTTGTTGCAGAAGTTTATGATTCTTTCGATGGCTTCCTGCTTCTCTTTCCACCAGTCGTAGCGGTCGCGTTTGGCAATGCCCAGTTCGTATGCCTTCTCGGTGAGGCGGGCATCGGCATCATCCTGTCGGAGTAAGATGCGGTATTCGGCGCGGGAAGTAAACATACGGTATGGTTCGTCGACCCCCTTTGTGGTGAGGTCGTCGATGAGCACACCGATGTAGCTCTCGTCCCGTTTCATTTCGAAAGTCTTGTTGCCTACGCAGTGGAGTGCGGCGTTGATGCCAGCTACGGTTCCTTGTCCACCAGCCTCTTCGTATCCGGTTGTTCCATTTACCTGTCCGGCAAAGAATAGTCCCTTGACGATTTTTGACTCCAGGGAATGGTTGAGTTGTGTCGGGTCAAAGTAATCGTATTCTATGGCATATCCCGGGCGGTAGATTTTAGCATCGCGCAAAGCCGGAATCTCGTGGAGCGCTTTAAGCTGTATATCCATTGGCATGCTCGATGAAAATCCGTTCAGGTACATCTCGTTAGTGTTCTCTCCTTCTGGTTCCAGAAAGAGAGGGTGCTGGTCTTTGTCGGGGAATGTGACGAGCTTGGTCTCGATGCTTGGACAGTAGCGTGGTCCTGTGCTCTGAATTTGTCCGTTATATAAAGGAGAGTCGGCCAAACCGCTCTTGAGCGTTTCGTGCACCTTTTTGTTGGTGTAACATGTCCAGCATGGAAGTTGCTTCAAAGCCCTGCTGGTGTTCGTGTACGAGAACTTGTGGTACCCGGTGTCGCCAACTTGTTCCTCCATGTCCTCAAAATGAACGCTGCGTCTGTCTATGCGCACGGGTGTGCCAGTCTTCATTCTTGCAGAGGTGATGCCCCATCGGGTGATGCTCTCAGTGAAGTGGTGTACCGCAGGCTCGGCACATCGTCCGCCCTCAACCATCTTTCTTCCTACATGCATCAGACCGTTGAGAAAGGTGCCGGCTGTGACGATGACGCTCTTGGCGTGGAACTCAGCACCCCAGACGGTACGTACGCCTGTTGCCTCACCGTTTTCCACGAGCAGTTCGTCTGCTTGGTCTTGCCAGATGTCGAGATTGTCCGTTTGGTCCAGTATGCTGCGCCACTCCCATATAAACTTCCCTCGGTCGCACTGCGCCCGGGGGCTCCATACGGCAGGTCCTTTCCCGATATTAAGCATGCGGAACTGTATTGTACTGCGGTCTGTAACGATGCCCATCTGTCCACCGAGCGCATCGATTTCGCGTACTATCTGTCCCTTTGCGATGCCACCTACGGCAGGGTTACAACTCATTTGGCCTATCTTGTTCATATCCATCGTTATCAGACAGGTCTTTGCCCCCATGTTGGCAGAGGCAGAGGCTGCTTCACATCCTGCATGTCCGCCGCCAATGACAATTACGTCATACTTGAAAATCATAATTTATACTGTTTCTAATTTTCGGCAAAAGTAAGAAATAAAATTGAATTTTTGGAAAAAACACTTTGAATTATCGTGAATTTATAGTAATTTTGCAGCAAAGTTGCAAGGGTATACCCAAATGTAGGTATTTCGGGTCGGGACGATTCGTTGCAGCTTGGAAACAATATGATAGTGAACATAAATTAGTTTCAAACAGTTAAATATTTAAAAATCAATCATTTATGTGGTTAATCAATTCATCTATTGGTAGAAAGGTAGTGATGTCGGTAACTGGTATCGCGCTTATTCTATTCTTGACATTCCACGGTTGCATGAATGTTGTAGCCCTCTTCTCTGGAAAGGCTTACGACATGATTTGTGGTGCCTTGGGTGCTAACTGGTATGCAGTAGCTGCAACTTTGGGTTTGGCAGCTTTAGCTGTGATTCACATCGTTTACGCTTTCATCCTTACGGCACAAAACCGTCGTGCCCGCGGTAACCAGCGTTACGAGGTAACAGCCAAGCCAGAGAAGGTAGAGTGGGCGAGCCAGAACATGCTTGTGCTCGGTATCGTAGTGGTGCTCGGCTTGTTGCTGCATCTCTTCAATTTCTGGTACAACATGATGTTTGCCGAACTTCTCGGCACCAGTTTCGGCGGCCATGAACCTACAGAGGGTTTTGCCTTTATCCAGGACACATTCGCCAATCCCGTTTTCGTAGTTCTCTACATTATCTGGCTTGTTGCTCTCTGGTTCCACCTCACACATGGTTTCTGGAGTGCTCTCCAAACTCTCGGCTGGAGTGGTAAGGTTTGGTTCTGCCGTTGGAAGGTAATCGGTACAGTTTACGCTACTGTCCTGATTCTTCTCTTCATCGTTGTCGTATTGGCATTCGCTATCGGTTGCGCCCCCTCTTTGTGCTGTGCAGCTTAAATCGTGTTATCATTAAGAATTGAAAAAAGATTATGGCAAAAACATTAAATTCCAGAATACCTGAAGGACCGGTTGCTGAGAAGTGGACCAACTACAAGGCACATCAGCGTTTGGTTAACCCTAAGAATAAGTTGAAGCTCGACATCATTGTCGTAGGTACTGGCCTGGCCGGTGCCTCTGCTGCCGCTTCTCTCGGCGAGATGGGCTTCAATATCCTCAACTTCTGCATCCAGGACTCTCCACGTCGTGCTCACTCTATTGCAGCACAGGGTGGTATCAATGCAGCCAAGAATTATCAGAATGACGGCGACTCAGTTTACCGTCTTTTCTACGATACTGTGAAGGGCGGTGACTACCGTGCCCGCGAGGCCAACGTTTACCGTTTGGCTGAGGTGAGCAACGACATCATCGACCAGTGTGTGGCTCAGGGTGTTCCTTTCGCCCGTGAGTACGGTGGTATGTTGGCCAACCGTTCTTTCGGTGGTGCCCAGGTTTCCCGTACATTCTACGCTAAGGGTCAGACGGGTCAGCAGCTCCTTCTCGGTGCTTACTCTTCATTGAGCCGCCAGGTAGAGGCCGGCAAAGTGAAGCTCTATACTCGTTATGAGATGGAGGACGTGGTAATCGTTGACGGTCACGCTCGCGGTATCATCGCCAAGAACTTGATTACAGGCAAGTTGGAGCGTTTCTCTGCCAACGCTGTAGTTATCGCTACCGGCGGTTATGGCAACGCTTACTTCCTCTCCACCAACGCTATGGGCTGTAACTGTACAGCAGCTATCCAGTGCTACCGCAAGGGTGCTGACTTCGCCAACCCATCTTACGTTCAGATTCACCCAACCTGTATCCCTGTACACGGTACCAACCAGAGTAAGTTGACCTTGATGTCTGAGTCTCTGCGTAACGATGGCCGTATCTGGGTTCCTAAGAAGTTGGAGGACGCCAAGGCTTTGCAGGCTGGCACCAAGAAGGGTTCTGATATTCCTGAGGAAGACCGCGACTACTATTTGGAGCGCCGTTACCCGGCGTTCGGTAACTTGGTTCCCCGCGACGTGGCTTCACGTGCAGCCAAGGAGCGTTGCGACAAGGGCTATGGTGTGAACAACAC
>CAVFRG010000062.1:0-13775 GCA_963624905.1 Oscillospiraceae bacterium | reverse complement strand
ATGCCCGCAAGAACATGCTCTTCAACCCCGAGGAGAGCATCGACTTCAACGGCAATACGGGTCCTTTCATCCAGTATACCTACGCCCGTATCCGCAGCATCATGCGCAAGGCAGCTGCCGACGGCATCGAGATTCCGGCACAGTTGGGTGCTGACGCACCTATCAACGAGAAGGAGATAGACCTCATCCAGAAGATGAACGAGTTTGCTGCTGCCGTGGCAGACGCTGGCAACAACTACAACCCTGCCGGCATCGCCAACTACTGTTACGAGTTGACCAAGGAGTTCAACCAGTTCTATCACGACTACAGCATCCTCAATGCCGAGAGCGAGGCAGAGAAGACCACGCGTCTCGTCCTTGCCGCCAACATCGCCAAGATACTGAAGAACGGTATGGCTCTCCTCGGTATCGAAGTGCCGGAGAGAATGTAAGGGAGGGGAGTCATCCCCCCCTGTGCTCCTGTGTGTAACGTATGTTGCGGGGGTGGTGGAGGAGGATGGCCTCGCGCAGGTCGGATGTCTCGAGGTGCGTGTATATCTCTGTAGTGCCGATGCTCTCGTGACCGAGGAGTGCCTGTATGACACGCAGGTCGGCACCGCCCTTGAGCAGCGCCGTGGCAAAGCTGTGGCGCAGGGTGTGCGGAGAGATGGTCTTGGTGATGCCGGCCCACTGGGCGTACTGCTTGATCATGATGAGAACCATGGTACGCGTGAGGTGCGCCCCGCGTCGGTTGAGGAATACATAGTCCTCTTCGCCCGGCTTGATGTTCATCACGTTGCGGTCGTAGTACCAGTAGTGCAGTTCCTGTATGGCCCTGGGCGAGATGGGCACGAGGCGTTCCTTGCTGCCCTTGCCCAGGACGCGGATAAAGGCTTCCTCTTCGTAGATATTACTCAACTGGAGGTTGACGAGTTCGCTGACACGCAGGCCGCAGGAGAAGAGAACCTCAATGATCGCCTTGTTACGCTGTCCTTCCCATTTGCTCAGGTCGATGGCAGCCTCCAGACGGTCTACTTCTTCCACAGTAAGGTATTCGGGCAAATGCTCGCCTATCTGGGGCGACTCCAGCAGTTCGGTGGGGTCGTCCTTGATGTATCCGTCCAGTTGAAGGAAACGGTAGAGCGACCGTACGCCGCTGAGGATGCGAGCCTGCGACCGTGCTCCGATGCCCATGTCGTGAATGCTGGCAGAGAAATGCTGCAGGTCCGCCAACTCCAGTTCGGTAAGTTGCTTGCCGCAATTGCGGGCGTACGTTGCGAGAAAGTCGAAGTCGTGGCGGTATGCCTCCAGCGTGTTGTAGGAGTAGTTGCGCTCCAGTTTGAGAAAGCGCATGTACTTTCGTGCAATTTCAGAACTTGAATCCTTGCCTGTTTCCATATTTATTGTTACCTTTGCTGCAAAGTTACTAAAAAAGGCAGTATCTGCCAAGCAAAGAACCATTATAATAAACGGAGCGTAAAGATGAAAATACAGATTGTGAACGGACCCAACCTGAACCTCCTTGGGGTCAGGGAACCGGGCATTTACGGCAGCAATTCCTTTGAAAGCTACCTTCCCCAGTTGAAAGCCAAGTATCCCGATGTGCAGATAGACTATTACCAGAGCAACATAGAGGGCGAACTCATCAACAAGTTGCAGGACGTGGGGTTTACCTACGACGGTGTGGTGCTCAACGCCGGTGCCTATACGCACACGAGTATAGCGCTGCAGGACTGCATACGCAGCATGAAGTGCCCGGTAGTGGAGGTACACATCTCCAATGTACACAAGCGTGAGGAGTTCCGTCACCACTCATACCTCTCCTGTGCCTGTCTCGGTGTCATCTGCGGCTTCGGACTGGATTCCTACGACCTCGCCATACAGGGGATATTAAAGGTAAAAAAAGCCGATTAAAGGTAAAAAAGTAAATCTCCCTTGCTTGGTACAGCGAGGGCGCTGTACCTCCTACAGCTACCCACGCTCGGCTGCAAAGGCTATTGTCTTAACTTCTCTAACTTCTCATCTCTCTAACTCCTTACTCCCATGACAGAGACAGAACTTATAGACCATTACATCGTAGAGCACATAGAGCCGGAGGGCGACTATCTGTACCGCCTCTATCGTGCCACGAACATCCACACCATCCACGGACGTATGGCGAGCGGCCATATACAGGGACGCCTGCTCAAGATGCTGGTGCAGATGGTGCGCCCCAAGAATGTCCTTGAGGTGGGAACATTCAGCGGCTACAGTGCCATCTGCCTCGCGGAGGGATTGCCGGAAGGTGGCAAGCTCTATACATTCGAGATAAACGACGAGATGGAAGAATTTACCCGTCCCTGGATAGAAGGAAGCAGTGTTGCCGACAAGATAGACTTCCGCATAGGTGACGCGAACGAGGAAGCCCCTAAGTTGGGTGTGATGTTCGACATGGCTTTCGTGGACGGTGACAAGCGCACCTACATAGAGACCTACGAGACGGTGATGAAGATACTGAATCCCGGCGGTTATATTCTTGCCGACAATACGCTCTGGGACGGACACGTCGTAGACCCTGCCTACGACCGTGACCAGCAGACGTGCGGCATACGGGCCTTCAATGACCTCATCGCCCGTGACCCGCGTGTAGAAGTTGTAATATTGCCGCTGAGAGACGGGCTGACCTTAGTAAGAAAAAAGGCCGGTTAAAGGTAAAAAGGTAAAAAAGTAAAAAGGTAAAAAGAGGGCATACGCCATAAAAGCTGTTGTCTTAACTCCTTAACTCCTTAACTCCTTAACTCCTTTAACTTCTTAACATTTCTAACTTCCCTTAACTCCTTCAGTAATATTACGCCTATAACTTCTCTTTCTTGGTTAAGGCTCTAACAGGATACCACACCGCGAGCCATCCCACGGCAATGACCGTGACAAAGATGAGCGCCACGTCGGTATAGTGTACACTGACGGGATAGGCATCGATGATGAACGAACCGGCTGAGTCGCCCAGCTTAACCAGTCCGTACTGTTGCTGGAGGAGGCAAAGCAGCAGTCCCAGTCCTATTCCCACAACAGCACCCACGGCAGATATCATCCTTCCCTCAAAGAGGAAGATGCGTGCTATCTGCCTGTTATCGGCACCGAGGTTGCGCAAGGTATGCACATCGTCCTTCTTGTCGATGATGAGCATGGAGAGTGAACCTATTATGTTGAAGCACGCTACCACGAGGATAAACGTCAGGAAGATGTAGGCAATCATCTTCTCGATGGCCATGATGCGGAAGGTGTCCTCCTGCTGTTCATAACGGTCGAGCACACGGAACCGTGTGCCGGCCAGATCCTTCATTTCTTTCTTTACGGCATCGAGGTCACTGCCCGGTTTGAGCCTTATCTCGAGCGAAGACAGCATGCCCTGTTGTCCGAAGAGTCTGCGGGCAAAGGCGATGGATGTAATGATGTAGTCTTTGTCGTATTTCGACTGTTTGACAGAGAAGAGTACCCCCGGACTGTTGAGCGAGTCGACCACAAACCCTCCTTCCGGGTTGGACATATCCAACTGCCCCTCTTTCTGCGGTGCATAGATACGCATAAAGCCGTCCCACTGTGCTCCTACGCCCAGCGTCTGTGCCAATCGTACCCCCAGGATGCCATACTCCAGGTTGGCGGCATGGAGCGAGAAGGAACCGTCACCATAGAGTATGTCGTTAATATGCGTGAGGTCGGCAAAGTTGTCGTCCACACCTTTCACCGTCACCATGGCTTGGCGGTCCTGGTAGATGGCGAGGGCATGGTCTTCCACCGCCTCTGTAGCCACATCTACCTGTGGCAGGAGTTTTATCTTTGTCAACACAGGGTCGTCCGCAGCCACGGTCTTTCCCTCTACGGGCATTACCTTCAGTTGCGGGTCGAAGTTGGTAAACAGCGAAGCCACGAGGTCATGGAAACCGTTGAACACGCTCAGCACGATGACAAGGGCCATGGTGGCCACTGCCACACCTATCATCGAGATGATGCTGATGATATTGATGACATGCGTGCTCTTCTTGGAGAAGAGGTACCTGCGTGCTACAAAGAACGGGAAATTCATCTTGCCTCTTTTTTTACCTTTTTACCCTTTTACTTTTTTACCTTTTTACTTTTTCAAGAGTTCGTCGATACGCTCCAGATAATCGAGGCTGTCGTCCAGGAAAAAGCGCAGTTCGGGGATGATGCGCAACTGGTTGTGTACGCGCTTGCCGAGGTCGTAGCGAATAGTCTTCTCGTTGGCGGTGATATTCTTCAGAATCTCCTCGCCTTTCTCGGAAGGAAACACACTCAGGTAGGCAGTGCAGATACTCAGGTCTGGACTTATCTTTACCTTAGTGACACTTACCATCACGCCGTGCATCATGCGTGTTTGCGACTGAAAGATGAGGCTCAGCTCTTTCTGGAGCAGCCTTGATATACGGTTTTGTCTTGTTTCTTGCATAATCGAGTTTAATATGAAGCCACCCCTCGTTCTTGAGGAGTAGGTATTTTATTTGTTTTTAGTGTTTTTGCTCTCTTTTTACTTTTTTACCTTTATTCCAGGTCCACGTGCGTCACATCCACTTTCTCGTGCAGGAATATCTGGGCCGACTCCTTGAACTTCTCCTCGCTCTCGGTGGTAAGATAGCGACATTTGCCCTGTTGTGTAATGTTACGTTCCACATCGGGATGACGGGTAAGGTATTCGCGCAGACTGTTGGCTACATACTGTCCCTGCGGTACGATGCGCACGCCGTCGGGAATGTTCTTTACGATGCTGTTCATCAGAAGCGGATAATGTGTGCAGCCCAGGATGATGGTGTCTATCTCCTTGTCCTTTCGCATCAGTTGGTCGATGCGTTTCTTTACAAAATAGTCGGCACCGGGACTGTCCGCCTCGTTGGCCTCTACGATGGCTGCCCATAGCGGACACGCCACACCGCTCACCTTCACTTCCGGCCACAACTTGGCTATCTCGAGGTCGTAGCTTTCGCTCTTGATGGTGCCCTCTGTGGCAAGTAGTCCAACGTGCCCCGACCTGGTAATGTTGCCTATTACCTCTGCCGTAGGGCGAATGATACCCAGCACGCGGCGACCGGGGTCCAACTGGGGGATGTCCCTCTGCTGTATGGTGCGCAGTGCCTTGGCCGAGGCCGTGTTGCAACCTAAGATGACAAGGTGGCAACCCATGGAGAACAACTTGAGTACTGCCTGGCGTGTAAACTTGTACACCACCTCGAACGAGCGTGAACCATAGGGTGCACGGGCATTGTCACCGAGATACATGTAGTCGTACTGTGGCAATACCTGCCGCAAGCCATGGAGGATGGTGAGTCCGCCGTAGCCGGAGTCGAAGATGCCGATGGGACCGGGAAGGGTAGGTAGTGTCATTTCAGGTTCTCTTTTAACAGGGCCGTGATGTCTTCTCCCTGCGCACTGTCTACGTAAGGAAGCACATCGTCATCCGCATTCATGACAAAGGCATAGCCTTTTTCCTTGCCTACACGCTGCAGCACATTCTTTATCTGTGCCTTGAGCGGTGCGTAAGCCTCCGATTCTGCCTGCTTGAGAAGGCGCTCGGCCTCTGCCTTGAAGGCGATGTTCTTGGCCATCAGCTCACGCAGTTCGGCTTGGCGTTTCTGCAGAATGGAGGGCGCAAAACTGCGCTGGCCGTCCAGAAACTCTTCGTACTTGCTGTTGAACTCGTCTTCGGAACGTTTGGTCTCGGCGTCATATTTTGCCTTGAGGTCATCCATATTATGCTTGGCTATCGCATAGCCAGGCATGGTATGAAAGACTTCCCTGAAACTGAAGTATCCGAAACGCAGTGTGCTGTGCTGGACAGCAGCTTCCGGCATTACGGGTGTAGGGGATGTCTGCAACGCCGACTGGGCAGTTGCGGCCATCGGGAGGCAAGCCAGTACACAATATAGGAATGTCTTTTTCATCTTTCTGAAGAGTTGTGGTTAGAGAAACAAGGGCAGGCACGAATGCCTGCCCTCTTTGCTTGTATTTCTAAAAAAATGGTTTACTTGATCTTGGCCTGTACTTCCTTGGTAACATCCACTACGTTGCTGCCGGCATAGACAGCTGCGCCTTCCTCGAAGATGTATGTGTAGTTGCCGGCCTTGCCTACAGTCTCGATGGCTGTGCGTACCTTGGCTACGATGGGCTGCATCAGTTCGTTGCTCTTCTTCTGCAACTCCTGCTGGCCGTCCTGATAAGCCTGCTGGATCTTCTGCTGAAGGTTCTGCAACTCTGTTTCCTTCTGCTGTTTCACAGTAGCAGCCATAGTGCTGGATGCCTTCTGGTATTCGTCAGCCTTGCGCTGGAACTCGTCCTGCATGGCCTTGAGGTCGTTCTCCTTCTGTTTCTGCAGAGCTTCCAACTCGCCGTTGGCTTTGGCTACATCGGGGAGAGCCTGCATGATACTCTGTGTATTGACCTTACCGAACTTCTGTGCCATCATTGTCATAGGGGCAAGAAGCATAAGCATTAAAAAAAACTTTTTCATTTTCTATCTTTTTTGATTATTAATTCTTGTATCACTGTCAGGACTTCATGTCTGTCTTGGTGCCTGGGATGTTTAGGGCCGAAGCCAGGTCAGTCCTGCTTTTTTCGCCTTCGCAAGGCATAGCGTCTGCAAAGATAGCACAAAAAATCTTTTGTGCAAAGAGTGCAGGCTGTATTTTTAAGGTTAGTTGGCCGAATAGCCCAATTTTTTGAGAATCTCGTTGCTGATGTCTATCTTTGGCGAGCCGAAGATGATGCCGCTGTTGCTGGCGCGGTCGAGCACAAGAGAATAGCCGCGCAGGTCGGACACCTCCTTTACGGCATTGTAGATCTCTTCCTGGATAGGTGTCATGAGGGCTTCGCGCTTCTTGAAGAGTTCGCCTTCCGGTCCGAAGTATTTCTTCTTCAGGTCGCTTGCCTCCTTCTCCTTGTTCATGATTTCCTCTTGCTTGGCCTTCTTCTGCTCTTGAGAGAGGAACACCACCTCGTTCTGGTAGTTCTTGTACATGGTGCTTGCCTCTATGGTGAGTGCCTCCACTTCAGCCTGCCATTTCTTGCTGACCTGATTGAGCTGCTCGTTGGCACGCTCATAAGCCGGCACATTCTTCAGGATGTACTCCATGTCTACCAGTGCGTATTTCTGCGCATGTGCCGTGATGGCTGCTACAGCCATCACGAGCATCAATATCATCTTCTTCATATCTGGATGCATGCTTTTTTACCTTTTTTACCTTTTTACTTTTTTACCTTTATTAGAACTCCTGTCCGAGGATGAAGTGGAACTGGCTTCCGCCTCTCTTCTGAGTGCTTCCGCTCCATACCTTGTCGAAACCGTAAGCCCAGTCGATACCCATCAAGCCCACCATAGGCAGGTAGATACGAACACCGAGACCAGCCGAACGTTTCATGCTGAACGGGTTGAAGTCCTTCGTGTCGTACCAGGCGTTACCTGCTTCGACGAAGCCCAAACCGTAGATGGTGGTGTTGCCGAGGAGGAACGGGTAGCGCAACTCCAGCGTGAAGCGGTCGTAAGCATAGGCATAGTAGCCGGTGCTGCTGTTGTAGGAAACGGTACCATTCTCGTAACCGCGCAAACCGATGGTCTCCTCGCCGTAGTATGACGAGTAGCCGCTCATACCGTCACCACCGACGTAGTAAGTCTCGAACGGACTCTTGTTGTACTTGTTGTAGGAACCCAACAGGCCCAATTCTACGCGGGTCATCAGCACGAAGCACTTCTGTCCGCCGGTAAGGGCAGTATAGGTCTTCGACTTGAACTTCCACTTGTGGTACTCTATCCATCGGTACTTCTCCTGCTGCTCGTCAGCATAGGTAGCAGAGTGGCTGTTGGTGGCCAGGTGCTCATAGTCCTTGTTGTTGAAAAGGCTCCATGGCGGAGTGAGGTTCACACTGGCCTCGAACTCGGAACCGCGACGTGGGAAGAGCTGGTTGTCGGTAGAGGTACGGTTGAGTGCAATGGTAATGTTGAGGTTGTTGGCATTACCGTTCTGCATAAGCATGTAGCTCCAGTTCTTCATCATGTAGCGTTGGTAAGCCAACTGCAACGACAGTGTGAAGTAGTCGTCCGGCCAGCGCAGGCGTTTGCCCCAGCCGAGGCTCACACCCACCATCTGTATATACTTGTCCGGATCGTAGTAGTTCTCGTAGTTGTTGTAATAACTGCTGCCGTATCCGTACAGATAGTTGTAGTAGTTGCTCATGTACGAACTGTTGTAGTAGTTGCTCGACACGTCGGTACTCTTGCTGTAGTATGCTCCCACGCTGAACTGGATGGGGCGTTTGCCGCCAAACCAGTTGGTGGAGTAGCTTACGTTGTACGACTGGTAGTATGTACCGTTGGTCTGTGCACCGATGCTCAGCACCTCACCGTCACCGATGGGCATGATGCCACGATGCTCCTTGTTCTTCCTGAAGAGGTTGCGCATGGAGAAGTTATTGAGCTTCAAACCTATGCGTCCGATGACACCCGTCTGTCCCCAACCGAGCGAGAACTCTATCTGGTCGTTGCTCTTCTGCTCCAACAGGTAGTTGATGTCCACCGTTCCGTCTTCGTACTTGGGCTTGATGTCCGGAACGATTTTCTCCGGGTCGAAATGGCCCATGGATGCCAACTCACGCATAGAACGCGTCACGGCATCCTTGGAGAAGAGGTCGCCCGGCTTGGTGCGCAGCTCACGGCGCACCACGTTCTCGTAGAGGCGTGTGTTACCGTTGATGCGAATATGGCTCAGGTAAGCCTGCGGACCTTCCGTCACGCGCATCTCCAGATCGATGGAGTCACCGTCGATGTTGATTTCGGCGGGATTGATGTTGGAGAACACATAACCATTGTTGTAATAGAGGTTGCCTACGGCATCGTCGTCCTCGTTCAGTCGCTTGCGCAGCAACTTCTGGTTGTACACGTTGCCCTTCTTCATGCCGAGCACAGCGTTGAGGTAGTCGGTAGAGTAGACAGTGTTGCCCACCCACGTCACGTTGCGGAGGAAATACTGTTTGCCTTCGTCCACCTTGATGTACACGTTGACATGCTTCTCGTCGTAGGTGCTCACGCTGTCTTCCAGAATCTGTGCGTCGCGGTAGCCATACTCGTTGTATTTGTCTATGAGCTTCTGCTTGTCCTCTTTCCAGCGTTCGGGGGTAAACTTCTTCGACTTGAAGATATTGTCCAACTTGCCGGCTTCGTGTGTCTTGGCAAAGGCACCCTTTGTGAAGAGTGTACCCTTTATCTTGCGGTCGGAAAGTTTCTCGTTGCCCTCGATGGTTATCTTGTGAACCTTGGTCTTCTGCTTCTTGTCTACCACCACGTCGAGAATGACCTGTCCCTTGTTGGCCACGTCGTCGCGCTGGTTAATCTGTATTTCTGCATTCTTGAAACCTTTGTCATCAAAGTATTTCTTGGCCAGAATCTTGGCACGGTCCAGCATATTGGGGGTAATCTGCGTGCCCTTCACCATGCCGAGTTTTTGCTCCATGTCCTCGCGCTCGCTCTTCTTCAGACCCACATAATTGATGGTGGAGATGCGCGGGCGTACAGCCAGGTAGATGTGCAGGTAGAGTTTGTCGCCTACGATAGAGTCGGCGGCAATGGCCACCTTGGAGAAGAGTCCGTGTTTCCAGTAGCGTTTTACAGCATTGGTAATGGCATCGCCGGGGATGTCTATCTGGTCGCCGACGGCCAGTCCGGAGATGCCCGTAAGCACATAGTCTTCGTAGCCCTCTACACCCGACACGCCAATACCGCCGATGGTAAGCGTGCGTGGAGTTCCGGCATAGGAGATGTCGGGGTTTATGATCTTGTCTTGTGCATGTGCCTGCATAAACGCCGTTATGCCGAACAGCAGGACGAAAGTCTTTCTGGTTTTATTCATTTAACCTTTTCTGTGTATAGGCGTGTTCTAAAAATCCACGCATCGTTAACTTGTGTATTCTCTCTTATTTCTTGTCTTCTTCCACCTGTGCCTCTGTCTTTCCGAAGCGACGCTGGCGTGCCTGGTAGCTGGCGATGGCCTTGTGGAGGTCGTCCTCGCTGAAGTCGGGCCAGTAAGTATCGCAGAAGTACAGTTCCGAGTAGGCTATCTGCCAAAGCAGGTAGTTGCTGATGCGCAGCTCGCCTCCCGTCCGTATCAGCAGGTCGGGGTCTGGCATGAAGCTGGTCTCGAGATGCCTGCTGAAGTTGTCCTCTGTAAGGTAGCTTTCCACCTGCTCGTATGTCGTGCCCTCCTGCATGGCTTCCTTTACGGTCTTCTTCATGGCATTCATGATTTCCCACCGTGAGGAGTAGCTCAGTGCCACGACCATGGTCATGGTGTCGTTTTGGGCAGTATGGTCCATGGTTTGTTGCAGCTTTTCGCGTACAGGTGCCGGCAGACGTCCGATGTCACCGATGACCTGGAAACGGACATTGTTCTTCATGAATATCTCGTCCTCCAGCGATGACAAAACCAAGCCCATAAGTGCAGCCACCTCGTCGGCCGGTCTGTTCCAGTTCTCGGTAGAAAAGGTGTACAGCGTAAGGTACTTTACCCCCAGGCGTGTACATTCAGATGTGATGCGGCGCACGGTGTCCACTCCGGCCTGATGGCCGTAGCTGCGTTCCTTGCCCCGTTCTGTTGCCCAGCGCCCGTTGCCGTCCATGATGATGGCTATGTGGCGCGGAATTCTTGTCATATCCAAGTCGTTTGACATTACTCTTTGTTGCAGGTTATACATTTAGCACTGAAGCTGTAAGTGACGGTAGCTTGCAGTATGGAATAGCAGTCGGTGTTCTTGAAGATGCCGCTGCTCTTGATGCCGTAGGGGTCTTTCACTCCGTCGAGGTCATCGCTCAGCGAGAAGTGCATGGCCCAGTCTATGCCCACGTTGAGCCTTTCGGACACCTTGAACTTCACGCCCAATCCTATGGGCAGGTTGCCGGCGAAGACATTCTTTCCGTTTCCTTTTACGTAGGTGGCACCAAAGCCTCCGAAGATGAAGGGCGTTATGCGCTTCGATCCCCTGTAGTCGCGCCCTGTGCCATAAGGCCAGAAGTTGTATTCGAACACCAGACTGGCGTCTACCAGTGTGTTGCTGAAACTGTACTTCTCCGTCTCGTAGTCGGGGTAATATGTCTTCACATTGTCCGACGACCCTTTGATTGTTCCCATGCTTATGCCCAGTTTCAAGGCTTTGTAGGGGTCGAAGTTGTATCTTCCCACAATGGTGCCGAGGGGCTGCATGTTACGGAACAGGTTGCCGTTGAAGTCGCCCTCGTAGGTCACGAGTCCGACTCCTGCGCCTACCTCCATGCGGTACTGCGGGTCGTCCTGCGCACTCGCACGGGTGGCAGGAAGTATCGTCAGCAATACAAGGAAGAGGGCTTTGCGCATGGTTTTACCTTATTTGTATATACCTTATTTATATATATACCTTATAATATATAGGGTCTATGGGTAGGGATGGTATGGCTCTGGTTACTGGTCCTGACGCATCCAACCGTCCTTGTTGTAGCGTCCTTTCCACACGTTGCCTTCGCTGATGAGCCAGTAGATGTATGAGGTATATGCCGTTCCGTCGGGAGCCGTGCTGTTTTCCTTGACCGTCGCAAAGGCGAAAGGCTTGAGCTGGTCGAAGTCCAGTTTGTCGATAGCTTTGCTTGCCACCGAGTCGACAGTCCATGTCACACCGGCATCCATACTTTCGTACAGATACTGGTCTGTTCCCAAGGCTACAAACTTGGAGTTGTCGGCACTCATGTCGACGGCCATTCTGCTAAACTTTGGAAGAGTGCTTGCCTGGTTGTTGTCACGCTGCACCATGTTCCATTTCTCGTTGATTTCGCCGCTTTCTTGCACGTCTATGGAGCGCATCCATTCTACGGCTCTCTTGCTTTCTGCATCGCAGGTTCCTACGAGGAGAACATTCTCCACGTTCTTGGCGGAGCGCACCCCAGAGTGAACCATGTTGATGCAACTTGTAGGCAATTTGCTGACATTAGAAGTGCCTGTAAGCTCTTCCTCCTGCCATGTCACGCCATAGTCTTTGGAAATCATGATGCCCGTAGGAACACCGTCAGAGCCAGTATAGGCGAAGAGGCACTGGCTGCTGGCACCTGCCAGGCGCATGAGTCTGCTGTCATTGGCAACCTCAGTCCAACAACTTGCAGTCTCCGACCACTTCAGCAACCTGTGAGTCTCGGTGTTGAGCACATAGATACAGTCGTCGATGGTGGCAATGTTGCTTACGGCATCTTTGCCAAGGGCGATTAATGGAGTCCTGTCTGTCCAATACGAACCGTTGGTGCTGGAGTATACTTTTACAGTATTGTCGTTTGCCTGCTTGCCGAAGACATAGACCGTGTTGCCCACGTTGACGGCCCTCATGGTGTCGGTAAGGGCGGCAAGGTAGGCATTTTGCTTCGCCATAGACTGCCAGATAAAGGTGTCAGGCACCTGTGTATGGATATTGATTTTGACCTTATAGTCGGCGTATGCCGTTGCGTCCTGGGCGTAGGCACGTACCGACTTGTCGGGGTTGATCTTGTCGAAGTTGACCGAGTCGCTGCTGCTGTACCATACCAGCGAGTCTTCGCTGGCTCCCTTGTAGATGAGTTGCACGTAGCTGCTGTTCTTGGCAGAGATGGTGGCCAGGACGGCAGCCACTCTCGTGTTCATGGGCAGAGAGTCTGCGTTGTATATCTCGTGCTTGGTCTGGTCTATGGTAAACTTATAGTTGGAGCCTGTGACGGCGCTCTTCAGAATCGAGTCGCCTCCAGCCTTGTTCTTCCCGTATTTGTCCATCGTGCCGAGCGAAAAACTCGTGATGGCCGCATCGTGATAATAGGTTACAGATGAATCGTCGTCATTTCTGCTGAGGCATGACGACATAGAGAAGCCTGCTGAGGCCAGCAGGATGAAAGCTAAAAACTTCCTGTTCATTACACGCTAATTTGTTTTTAGCTGCAAATTTACGTAGAATTCTTCAATTACCGCCCTTTTTGCATGCTTTATTATGCAAAATATGGAATTTGGCACCCAATTTTAAGTTTGTTTAGTGATTGCACCAACTATTCATTTTTTTTCCATCTGCCCAACTTGCTATGGTAATTATATACTTTTAGGCACAACATACATAAATACCTTAATGGTAAGCATTCATAAAGTACAGGTACAAATACTTACGAACCTATGTTATATGAGTCAAAAAAGCCCTTTCTTACGATTGTTGGCAATTGCCATCCACAATCACGGCAATTGCCAACAATAATCACGGCAATTGTCATCCATAATCACGGCAACTGCCATCCATAATTACGGCAATTGCAATCCATAATCACGGCAACTGCCATCCACTATTACGGCAATTGCCATGCACCGTACGAGACGGCTTTCTTACATCGTCACAATGGTCTTCTTGCACCATCATGCTTAGTATCCTTGCGATGTTAGAACAGATGCCGGTAATTCAAAAGCTTGTGCCTAAAAGGATATAATTACTTTTGCTATGTGACGGTAAAAAATAACTTGGTACAGCGAGGGCGCTTGGAGCTAACTTGCTTGAGTGGTACAGCGAGGGCTAGGAATTGTTTCTTCGCGCCCTGAGAAATGTACCAACTTATTTTTTTATTATTACTATTCCAAGTGACAAGCAAAAAGAAATCCCGCTTCTCTTGCGAGAAACGGGATTTCGTATAGAGTGTTGATTCGAAAAGTCGAATTAGAGCTGAGGACCAGCAGCAACGAGAGCCTTACCAGCCTCGTTGGTCTCGTACTTCTTGAAGTTCTTGATGAAGCGAGCAGCCAAAT
>CAVFRG010000061.1:0-14099 GCA_963624905.1 Oscillospiraceae bacterium | reverse complement strand
TCCACGACGGCGACTGGCACTCCATAGAGGTGGACATGAACAAGCGCCCCATCAACCCCACCGACAAGTTGCGTGCTATTATTGGTGACGGCAATGTGGATGGTAACAATGACCACGAGCGCATATTGAAGGCGCTGGAGTTCTATGGCATATATAATAATAAGGTGGTACTCTGGGGAACAGGTACTCCCCTCCGCGAGTTCCTCTGGAGCGAGGATATGGCAGATGCCAGCGTACATGTGCTGCTGAATGTTGACTTCAAGGACATCATCGGCATCGAGAAATACTCTTCCGTGTTCTATGGAGCCAAGGTAGACGGAGCTGTAGACCGCAATAACTCTGAGGGCCGAGGCGGTGCCATCCCTTCATTAGGTGAAATCCGCAACTGCCACATCAACGTAGGTACGGGCAAGGAGTTGACTATCCGTGAACTCTCCGAACTCGTAGTGAAGGCAGTAGGCTTCGAAGGAACCGTAGAGTTCGACTCCACCAAGCCCGACGGCACCATGCGCAAACTCATCTCCGTCGACAAGCTCCACCGCCTCGGCTGGACCCATAAGGTAGAGATAGAGGACGGTGTGCAGAAGCTATTCGACTGGTATCAGGAGAGTTTGAAGAACTGATTCCTTTTGTGACGCAAAGAATACAGGTGAGGGCGTGGCTTATGTCACGTCCTCATTTTTTTTTGTATAGTTAGGGGTAGCGATTGGAATATTATTCGTATCTTTGCACTCGCAAACTACTAAAATAGAAGAAATAAAACTATGCGTGCATATTTTATGACACGCCTAAAACGAAATGGACATGAGCGAACAAACAGAACAGAAAAATATTACCGAGCAGCAGAATGCATCGGAACAGCAGCTCGAAGTAGAACAACCCAATGGCTTTCAGGTGGTAAACGAAGGATTCTCTACCCGTGAGGCGATAGAGGAGGCCAAACGTTGTCTACACTGCAAGGTTCCGCAGTGCAGAAAAGGATGCCCCATAGAGAACGACATTCCTGACTTTGTCCACGAACTTTCAATGGGTAATATGGGCGCAGCCATGAGTATCATCAATGCCAAGAGCAATCTGCCTGCCATCTGTGGACGTGTGTGTCCTCATGAGAAACAGTGCCAAGGACACTGTGTGCTCGGCAAGAAGGGCAAGCCGGTACAGATAGGCAAGCTGGAGCAGTTTATTGCCGACTTTGATACCAAAATGAACCTCTCGCGCGAGAAACTGCCGCAGAAGACGCGCGGTCGTGTGGCTGTTATCGGTTCAGGTCCCGCCGGTCTTACCGTAGCGGGCGACTTGGCCCGACAGGGCTTTAACGTCACAATCTTCGAAGGCCAGGCTGAGCCGGGAGGCGTACTCATGTACGGCATACCAGAGTATAGACTACCCAAGAGCGTAGTGCGCGACGAGGTGAGCAAGATAGAAGCACTGGGTGTGCAGTTTGTCATGAACTGTATGGTGGGCGAGAACAATGTTACGGTCGACAGCCTTTTCCGGGCTGGATATGACGCTATCTTTATGGGTACGGGAACGAACGTGCCCCAGAATATGGACTCCACACCAGGTAGCAAGTTGCACGGCGTTAGCCAGAGCACGTACTTCCTGCACAACGTAAATGCCTATAACGAAGGTGCGTTGCCCCGCGACATGGTGCCTTTGCACGATGGCGAGAAGGTCGGCGTGATAGGTGGTGGCAATGTCGCCATGGATGCGGCTCGTACAGCCATACGTTTAGGTGCTGATGTCACAGTGCTTTACCGTAAGACGCAAGAGGAAATGCCTGCCATCCAGAGTGAGTATGAGGATGCCGTAAAGGAGGGTGTGAAGTTCGAATGGAAAACTACCGTTGAGGCTTTCCTCAAGGGCAAGAACGGAAGACTGGGCAGTTGCGTACTCAATACACCTGAGGGCGAACGCGTAGAGAAATTCGACAGGATATACCTCGCTATCGGTTCGCGTCCTGCCAACCGCATTGTTTCTACCACCGACGGCATAGAGGTGGACGATAAGGGGTATGTCAAGGTTGTAGAGCGTCCTTACGGTATGACGACGCGCAGGGGGGTGTTTGCAGGAGGCGATGTTGTTCACAGACCTCAGACGGTGGTGCTTGCCATGAAGGCCGCCAAGGAGGTGGCACAGGGTATAGCTCAGTATGTGGATGCCATCAAACTGCTCGAAGAGGCCAAGCGTATCGAGCAAAGTGGCATTACTGGTGCGGAATAACGCTAGCAAGCGGAAAAGTACCGTTATAGACTATTAAAACGAATTAATATCTTCCAAAAGCACGGCTGTGGTTTTGGAAGATATTGTTTTATTGCCTACCTTTGTACGGGGAATACCCCTGTTGTAACCCATCCTCGGAATATAAAAGTGAAGCAATGACAAGGAAAATATATTTTATGGCAATGGCGATGTGCATGAACCTGTCGACTGTGCAGGCGCAGAAGACATGCGTGATAGCCAACGCTGAGGACCACCTGCCCCTGCGTGAAGCTCTGATACATACCGACAATAACCACTGGGCACGCACCGACTACAGGGGATACTGGACTATGAAGTATCCCTTTGACAGTGCTACGGTGTCCAAGCATGGCTTTCTCAAGACCACTATCCGTTACAAAGAGTTGCCCGACACGGTGTTCCTTCTGCCGCAAAGGCTTCAGATTAATGAGGTGACGGTGTGGGGAAACAACCAGGAGCATGTGGACGAAATGGAGGAAATCATCAAGAATAAAATAAAGCAGGAACCTCGCCCCATTACCGGTATCGGATTTGATGCCTTGGGCTGGATGGACAAACGGGGAAACCGAGACCGCAAACACCTGAAAAAGGCTAAGAGCATACTGCAGGAGATGGACAGAAAAGACCCCATCATAGCTGCTTACGAACAGGCTATGGGTAGTAAGCCTCTTGCTGCTCCTGAAGATACCCTTCCGGCAAAAGGTTTTACCGGTACTTCTGATACACATTTGATGCCTGACTCTACTGGCCGTTCCGGCAAACAACCGAAAACGGAATGTTGGGAGTCGTCTCCTGCAACCGTCCTCTCGCCAGCCGACGGCCATAATGCTCCGGTCTCTCCATTGAAGGATGTGCCCGAGACATCGCCCAAGGCGTTGCCAAATGTTGTACAAAAGCAACAGGAATGATAGCAAAACATGCTTTTTTGCCGACAGTTATAGGCTGTCTCGGATTTTTTTTGTATCTTTGCGCCCGCAAAAAATAAAAAACGAAACAATGTTTGAGAATTTATCAGATAGACTGGAACGCTCTTTCAAAATCCTGAAGGGTGAAGGTAAGATAACGGAGATTAACGTGGCCGAGACCATGAAGGATGTGCGCCGCGCACTTCTTGATGCCGACGTCAATTATAAGGTTGCCAAGGAATTTACCAACAAGGTAAAAGAGAAGGCGCTCGGTATGAACGTGTTGACTGCAGTAAAGCCAGGTCAGCTGATGGTAAAACTGGTGCATGACGAACTGGCCGAACTGATGGGCGGCGAGGAAGCACCTCTGAAACTTGAAGGCCACCCTGCCGTCATCCTCATGAGCGGTTTGCAAGGATCCGGAAAGACAACCTTCAGCGGCAAACTCGCCAATATGCTCAAGATAAAGCGTGGCAAGAAACCTTTGCTCGTTGCCTGTGACGTTTATCGTCCTGCTGCCATCCAGCAGCTCCATGTGGTGGGCGAACAGGTGGGTGTACCTGTATACAGCGAGCCGGACAATAAGGATGTGTGCCAGATAGCCGATCACGCCATACAGCAGGCCAAAACCAACGGTAATGACGTGGTTATCGTCGATACGGCCGGTCGTTTGGCTGTAGATGAGCAGATGATGCAGGAGATAAGCAATCTCAAGGTTCATCTCCGTCCCGACGAGACACTCTTTGTGGTCGACTCCATGACGGGTCAGGATGCCGTCAATACCGCCAAGGAATTCAACGACCGTCTCGATTTCGACGGTGTGGTACTTACCAAGCTAGACGGTGATACACGCGGTGGTGCTGCCCTCAGTATCCGTACCGTTGTGACCAAGCCCATCAAGTTTATTGGTACTGGCGAGAAGATGGAAGCGGTAGACGTGTTCCATCCCGCACGTATGGCCGACCGTATTCTCGGTATGGGTGATGTCGTGTCGCTTGTAGAGCGTGCACAGGAGCAGTTTGACCTTGAAGAGGCCAAGAAGCTGGAGAAGAAAATACGCAAGAATCAGTTTGACTTCAATGATTTCTATGCCCAGATACAGCAGATCAAGAAGATGGGTAACATCAAGGACCTTGCGGCCATGATTCCCGGTGTGGGAAAGGCTATTCGTGATGTGGATATTCCTGAAAATGCATTCAAGGGTATCGAGGCTATCATCCAGAGTATGACTCCCCAGGAGCGCACCAATCCCGCCATTCTCAATACCTCTCGCCGCCAGCGTATAGCTAAAGGCTCGGGTACCAATATTCAGGAGGTTAACAAGCTCATCAAGCAGTTTGACCAGACACGAAAAATGATGCAGATGATGACTGGAAACAAGATGGCTTCCATGATGGCAAAGATGAAGGGGATGCCGGGAATGCCAAAGATGTAATTGAAGAGTGAAGAAGCAACGCTCGGCGGCCGAAGGGAAAGCCAACGAAGAGTGAAGAATTCGAATGCTCTTATAACATAACATTGAAAAAATGACTCTTATCGACGGAAAGGCGACTGCGGCCGCCATCAAGGAACAGATTGCCCGGGAGGTAGAGCAAATCATTGCCCAGGGCGGCAAGAGGCCCCACCTGGTAGCTGTGCTTGTGGGACACGACGGGGGAAGCGAGACCTATGTCAAGAACAAGGTGCTCGCTTGCGAAAAATGTGGATTCAAGTCTACACTTATACGTTACGAGGATGATGTGACGGAAGAGGAACTGCTGGCTTGTGTGGATAAACTGAACAAGGATGAGGATGTGGACGGTTTTATCGTGCAGTTGCCCTTGCCCAAACACATCGATGAGCAGAAGATAACCATGGCTATAGATTACCGTAAGGATGTGGACGGCTTCCATCCTGTCAATGTCGGTCGCATGGCACTGGGTATGCCTTGCTTCATCTCGGCCACACCGCTCGGTATCCTCACGCTCCTGCAGCATTACCACATAGAAACCAGTGGCAAGAAATGTGTCATTTTGGGACGCTCCAATATTGTAGGTAAACCCATGGCGCAACTCATGATGCAGAAGCAGTATGGGGATGCTACGGTGACGGTGTGCCACTCTCATTCCGCAAACCTGAAGGAGGAATGCCGTGAGGCAGACATTATCATCGCCGCTATCGGACGCCCCGACTTCGTTACTGCCGACATGGTAAAGCCGGGGGCAGTGGTCATTGACGTGGGTACTACGCGTGTGCCGGACGATACGAAGAAAAGCGGATTCCGTCTCAATGGCGACGTAAACTTCAGTGAAGTGGCTGAAAAGTGTTCCTTCGTCACTCCTGTGCCTGGAGGCGTGGGGCCGATGACCATCTGTTCGCTGATGAAGAATACGCTTGCTGCAGGCAAGAAAGAATATTACAAGTAGCAATTATACTTGATTTTTTTGTAACTCTCTAATTTGTGGGCGGGGTGTAGTGATGCATCCTGCCCTTTTATATAATATAATGTACGCGCGAGAGGAAGTGTTCGGAAGGGTGGGTGCTAAAGTCTCGCTGGTGCCTTATTGTAAACGAACGTACAAAACTTCAGAATATTGTGTTTTAGACTCGAAAATAGGCAGTTAATGGCCTTATTTTCCAGTTTTGAGGTCTAAAATGCAAAATATTCTCTAATTTATTTGGTAGTTAAGAGTTTTTTTTATTACTTTGCACTCGATTTCGGAAAAGCCCTTGCTGTGAGGGTTTAATAAAATTGAAAAATAACATTTTTAATAAATTAATTTTTTAGAGAGACATGAAAAAGTTAGGTTTATTGTTTGCTGCTGCCGCTTTGGCAGCTTCAGCTTCAGCTCAGACTGTAACTGAGAGCAAGACTTTCGACAACTGGTACATCGGCATCAATGGTGGTGTTCAGACTAAGACAACCCATTCACGCTGGATGAAGAACCTGAATTCAAATGCAGGTCTTCGCATCGGCCGCTGGTTTACTCCAGTTTTCGGTTTGGCTGCTGAGAGCAACGTTTATTTCAACGACCACAACGTTTATTCGTCAAAGACTGTTGTTCGCTACATGAACACAAGCTTGATCGCTACTATTAACGCAAGCAACTGGTTCGCTGGTTACAAGGGTGAACCACGTACATTCGAGGTTATCCCTGTATACGGCTTGGGTTGGGGTCACACCTTCGGTCTGAAGGGTGGTGACAAGAATCGTAACGCCCTCACTTCTAAGGCTGGTATCGATTTCACTTTCAACCTTGGTTCAAACAAGGCATGGCAGATTTACATCGAGCCTTCTATGAACTGGGTTCTCGGTGGTTATTGCAAGGGTGACTTTGTTAACCTGCCTGAGGATCACAAGATTCAGTACAACCTCAACAACTCTTTGTTCCAGTTGAACGCTGGTGTTGTTTACAAGTTCAAGAACTCTAACGGCACACACAACTTCACAATCGCTCAGCTCCGCGACCAGAACGAGATTGATGGTTTGAATAGCCAGATCAACAGCCTCCGCAACGACTTGAACGGTAAGGATTCTCAGCTCGCTGCTAAGGACAAGCAGATCAGCGATCTTCAGAATGCTCTCGATGAGTGCAACAAGAAGCCTAAGTATGAGAAGCCTGCTACTGCTACAAACTTGCAGCCTACTGTATTGTTCCGTCAGGGCAAGGCTGTTGTAGACAAGAGCCAGATGCCTAACATCGAGCTTATCGCTCAGTACATGAAGAATCATCCTGATGCTAAGGTTGAGATTAAGGGCTACGCTTCTCCAGAGGGTAACAAGGAGTTCAACCAGGCTCTTTCTCAGAAGCGTGCTGACGCTGTTAAGAACGTCCTCGTTAAGAACTACAAGATTTCTGCAGATCGTTTGACAGCTAAGGGTATGGGCGCTACTGACAAGCTCTTCAAGCAGGTTGAGTTCAACCGCGTTTCTACTTTCAACGACAACGCTGCTGAGTAATTCGCGATTACAGCTATTATAGCTTGATTAGGATATTATAAAATATCTAAATATGTCCCCGAAACTTCGGTTTCGGGGATTTTTTTTTGTCTGATAATGGTACGGAAATAACTTGGAACATTTTTTGTCAAGCATTCGAGAAATGAATAATAACTGCACAATTGATAGAAAAGTGAGTAATAGTACTTATAGTCCGTAAGAAAAACGCGGAAAAAGATAATGAAAACGATGTTTTGTTAAAACTTTACTCCTACTTTGTTGGTTATTACGCAAAATCTCAGTACCTTTGCATTTGCAACAGGAACAAGATTAAAAAAGCTATACAATGAAACATCCATTAAGAAGCAGTGTCTGTACAGAAGGCAGACGAATGGCAGGAGCCCGCGCTCTTTGGGTAGCTGCTGGTATGAAACATGAGCAGTTTGGAAAACCCATTATTGCGATAGTCAATAGTTTTACCCAGTTTGTGCCTGGTCACACACATCTGCATGAGATAGGTCAGATTGTGAAAAAGGAAATCGAGGCGATGGGTTGCTATGCTGCAGAGTTTAATACCATCGCTGTGGACGATGGCATTGCCATGGGGCATGACGGAATGCTCTATTCTTTGCCAAGCCGTGATATCATCGCGGATTCAGTAGAGTACATGGTCAACGCCCATAAGGCTGATGCCATGATTTGCATCTCCAATTGTGATAAGGTTACTCCCGGTATGCTCATGGCTTCCATGCGTCTGAATATTCCCACTGTTTTCTGTTCGGGTGGTCCTATGGAGGCCGGTCGCTGGAAAGGGGAGAACGCTGACCTTATTACAGCCATGATAAAGGGTGCAGACACGAGTGTGTCTGACGAAGAGATGGTTGAGATAGAGAAGTGTGCTTGTCCGGGATGTGGCAGTTGCTCTGGTATGTTCACAGCCAACTCCATGAACTCGCTTACCGAAGCCATCGGTTTGAGCCTTCCTGGCAACGGAACAATTCTCGCAACCCACAAGAATCGCATCCAGCTCTTCAAGGATGCCGCTCGCCAGGTGGTGAAGAATGCTTATGCTTATTATGAAGACGGCGACGAGCGTGTTCTTCCTCGTAACATTGCCACACGTGACGCTTTCCTCAATGCGATGACGCTCGATATCGCCATGGGCGGAAGTACCAATACCGTGCTTCACCTGCTGGCTGTAGCACAGGAGGCGGGTGCCGACTTCAAGATTGAAGATATCGACCAGCTTAGCCGCAAGGTGCCTTGTCTTTGCATGCTTTCCCCCAATACGCAGAAGTACAGCGTACAGGAGTGCAACCGCGCGGGAGGAATTTTAGGCATTATGAACGAACTGGACAAGGGAGGACTTATCCGTAAAGATTGTCATCGTGTGGACGGCAAGACACTTGGCGAACAGTTGAAGAAATACTGCATTACTGGTTCTGAACCTATTGATGCAGAGGCTGATAGAATATACCATTCTGCTCCTGGACGCAAGTTCTCTACAGAGATGGGAAGTCAAGATGCTCAGTGGGAGAGTCTTGATACAGACCGTGAGAACGGGTGCATCCGTGACCTGCAGCACGCCTATACCAAGGATGGTGGTCTGGCGGTGCTCTTCGGCAACATAGCCCAGAACGGTTGTGTGGTGAAGACGGCTGGCGTTGACCCGTCGCTCTGGCGTTTTGAAGGACCAGCCGTATGCTTCGATTCTCAAGAAGATGCATGCGAGGGCATTCTTGGCGGCAAGGTGAAGTCGGGCGACTGTGTTGTCATTACCCATGAAGGACCTAAGGGCGGTCCCGGTATGCAGGAGATGCTTTACCCTACGTCCTATATCAAGAGCCGTCACCTCGGCAAGGAGTGCGCACTCATCACCGATGGGCGTTTCTCTGGCGGTACGTCTGGTCTGAGCATCGGTCACATCAGTCCGGAGGCTGCAGCGGGTGGTAACATCGGAAAGATAAAAGACGGCGATATCATCGTCATCGACATACCCGGACGCAGCATCAATGTAAAGCTGTCCGACGAGGAACTAGAAGTTCGTCCTCAACAACCACTTAAGCGTAACCGTGTGGTAAGCAAAGCGTTGCGTGCTTATGCGAAAAGTGTTAGTTCGGCCGATAAAGGTGGTGTGAGAATCATAGACTAAGTATCTATACAAAACAAAAGAATGACAAAAGAAACGATAACAGGATCAGAGGCATTGATGCGCTCGCTGCAGGCTGAAGGCGTGAAGACAATCTTCGGCTATCCTGGTGGAAGCATCATGCCGGTGTTTGACGCTCTATACGGTTATACACGTGGCGACAATAAGGTGTTCGATCATATCTTGGTACGGCACGAGCAGGCCGCTGCACATGCGGCACAGGGATATGCCCGCGTAAGTGGTGAAGTAGGTGTGACACTCGTTACCAGTGGTCCTGGTGCTACCAATACGCTTACGGGCATTGCAGATGCCATGATGGACTCTACCCCCATTGTTGTAATTGCCGGTCAGGTAGGCACAGCTGCTTTGGGTACCGATGCGTTCCAGGAAGTAGATCTTGTGGGTGTTACCCAGCCTATCTCCAAGTGGGCGTATCAGATACGGCGTGCAGAAGATGTGGCATGGGCTGTAAGCCGCGCTTTCTACATCGCGAAAAGCGGACGTCCCGGTCCTGTGGTGCTCGACTTCACGAAGAATGCCCAGACCTCTACCTGCGAATGGAAACCCGTCAAGTGTGACAATATATCATCTTACGTACCTTATCCCGAGATAGACCCGAAGGCTGTAGAGCAGGCTGCCGAACTCATAAACAATGCCAAGAGGCCGTTTGCACTTGTAGGGCATGGAGTAGAGCTGGGCAATGCACACAACGAACTGTTGGAGTTTCTGGAAAGGGCAGACATCCCTGCCGGTCGTACACTCTTGGGACTCTCGGCTCTTGCCAGCAACCATCCTCTGAACATGGGTATGCTGGGCATGCACGGTTCGTATGCTACCAACATGAAGACGCAGGAGTGCGATGTGCTCATCGCCATCGGCATGCGCTTCAGCGACCGTATCACGGGCGTACCTTCCAAGTATGCACCCCAAGCCAAGATTATCCATCTCGATATTGATTCTGCCGAGATAGACAAGGTTATCAAGACCGATGTCGCTGTGGTTGGCGACTGCAAGCAGAGTCTGCCCGCCATTACGCGCTTGCTCAAGAAGAATGAGCACCGTGAGTGGCGTGACTCGTTCGAGGTCTACCGTCAACAGGAGGTGGAGAAAGTCATAGAGAAGGATATCCATCCTACGGAGGGTCCGCTTCTCATGGGAGAGGTTGCCAATGTGGTGACGGAAGCGACACACAACGAGGCAGTACTTGTTACCGATGTGGGACAAAACCAGATGATTAGTAACCGCTACTTCAAGTTTACCAAGAAACTCAGTGTCGTTACCAGCGGTGGTTTTGGTACAATGGGCTTTGGCCTTCCCGCAGCAGTGGGAGCTACGTTTGGTGCACCCGACCGTACCGTGTGCTGTTTCTTCGGCGATGGTGGCTTCCAGATGAATATACAGGAGCTGGGTACCATTATGGAACAGCAGGCTCCTGTGAAGATGGTCCTGCTCAACAATAATTATCTGGGCAACGTTCGCCAGTGGCAAGACTTGATGTTTGGCGGGCGCCGTTCCTTCACCCATATGCTGAATCCCCATTACGCAGAAATAGCCAAGGCGTATGGTATTCCTTACGATGTGGTGATAGACCGCAAGGACTTGAAGGAGAAGGTGGAGAAGATGGTGAATACTCCTGGTCCCTACCTGTTGGAGTGTGCCATTAAGGAAGACGAGGACATCGTGCCCATGACTTTGCCCGGCAAGAGTGTAGAGGAGATGCAGCTGGAACTCAACTATTAGGCGGCTTCTAAAGGTTTATGAGTGAAGAATTCAAATGCTTTTAATTAGGAATGGAGAATAACAACGAACAAAAATTATATACGCTGCTCGTATATTCGGAAAACGTTGCGGGTATTCTTAACCAGATTACCGCAGTGTTCACACGCAGGCAGGTTAACATCGAGAGCTTGAACGTGTCGGCCAGCAGTGTCAAGAATATCCATAAGTATACGATAACTGCATGGAGCACTCCCGAACAGATAGAAAAAATCAACAAGGCTATAGAGAAGAAGATAGACGTAGTGAAGAGCAACTACTATACGGATGAGGAAATCTTTATCCACGAGGTAGCCCTCTTCAAGATTTCTACGCCCATGTTGCTGGAGAATCCCGAAATTTCGCGTACCATCAGGCAGCATGATGCACGTATGATGGAGGTGAACCCCGTCTATACCACGGCGCTCATCGCAGGTCTGACAGAAGATATTGCCGACCTTTTCCATAGTCTGCAGCACCACAATTGTCTGCAGCATTTCACCCGTAGCGGGCGAATAGCCGTGACGAGAAGTTTCGATGACCCTATCTGCGACTATGTAAGGAAGAGGGCAGAGGGATAAGCCAACGGATGTAACAGTACAATCTATGGAACAGGAAATATTGGAAAAGGTGGGACGGTACGGGTTTCTGGCGGAACCCTTCCATTGTGATTTCTCGAGTCGGCTCTTTATGGGGCATTTAGGCAACCACTTGCTGAACGCCGCTGACTTCCACAGCAATGACCGAGGATACGGCATGAACTACCTTATGCCGCGCCACCGTACTTGGGTGCTCAGCCGTCTGGCTATAGAGATGGAAGAGATGCCCAGGTCGTACGACCGGTTCTTCGTCGAGACGTGGGTGGAGAGTGCCATGAAGTATTTTACCTCACGCAACTTCCGCATCAGTGGTCCCGATTCAGACAGTGGGGGAAGGGAGAAGGTGTATGGTTATGGCAAGAGTGTGTGGGCGATGATAGACACCGAAACACGCCAACCCGTAGACATTTTCTCCATCCACGACGGATTGATAAGGGCGTATATCGAAGATGAGAAACCATGCCCCATGGCATCAGGCTCGCGCGTGAAGGTGTCGGCTGCAGCCACGTTGGTACGGAGCATAGATACCTATTACAGCGATGTGGATGTAAACGGACACATCAACTCGGTGAAGTACATCGAGCATATCCTCGACCTTTTCGACTTGGACTATTACAAGTCTCATTTCCTGCACAGGTTCGAAATAGCGTATGTGGCGGAAAGTCATCAGGGTGACAGACTCCACTTTTATATGGAGACCGTAGGTGAAGATGAATACTGCATAAAGATTACGAAAACTTGCAAAAACAGCGACCAAGAGGTTGAAGTTGTAAGAAGTAAGGCTAAATTTGTTAAAAAGTAAAAGAAAAATTTGGTCATTTTATAGTGATTCATTACCTTTGCAGTCAAAATAAAAAACAAACCCAATGCCGTTCTCTTGGATAGGGAATGGACGGATCAAACAAGCTCTCTTTGGATAAGAACATGCTCGCATCCGTATGGACAAGTATAACCCGCGGCTCCACAACGGCAAGCCGCACAACAAAACAAAACTAAATTATGGCAGAAATGAATTTCGGTGGCGTAATTGAAACAGTTGTCACCAGTAATGAATTTTCATTGGAGAAAGCACGTGAAGTACTGAAAGACGAGACCATCGCAGTCATCGGTTACGGTATCCAGGGTCCTGGACAGGCTTGTAACCTTCGCGACAATGGTTTCAATGTCATCGTTGGACAGCGTGAGGGCAAGACTTATGAAAAATGTCTGAGCGACGGTTGGGTTCCCGGACAGACCTTGTTCTCTATCGAAGAGGCTGTACAGAAGGGTACTATCATCTGCATGTTGCTTTCTGATGCCGGCCAGATAGCTGTTTGGCCAAAGATCAAGCCATACCTCACAGCAGGTAAGACTTTGTACTATTCTCATGGTTTCGCCATCAACTGGAGCGACCGCACTGGCGTTGTTCCACCTAAGGATATCGATGTCATCATGGTAGCTCCCAAGGGTTCTGGTACATCACTCCGCACAATGTTCTGCGAGGGTCGTGGTCTGAACTGTTCTTATGCAGTTTACCAGGATGCTTCAGGTAAGGCAGAGGAGAAGACTATTGCCTTCGGTATCGGTATTGGTGCTGGTTACCTGTTCAAGACTACATTCCAGCGTGAGGCCACTTCAGACCTTACTGGTGAGCGCGGTTCTCTGATGGGTGCCATCGAGGGCTTGCTGGAGGCACAGTATGACGTGTTGCGTGAGAACGGTCACTCTCCTTCTGAGGCATTCAACGAGACTGTCGAGGAGTTGACACAGAGCCTTGGCCCGCTCTTCGGTGCAAAGGGTATGGACTGGATGTACGCCAACTGCTCTACTACAGCACAGCGTGGTGCACTCGATTGGGCTCCCCGTTTCCGTGAGGCTATCAAGCCTGTTATGGAGTGGCTCTACTACTCAGTGAAGACAGGTAACGAGGCTCAGATTTCCATCGACAAGAACTCTCAGCCCGACTATCGTGAGAAGCTGAACGCTGAGTTGGAAGCTATGCGCAACAAGGAGATGTGGCAGGCTGGTGTTACTGTTCGCAAGTTGCGTCCTGAGAACAACTAATATGTCTGATGTGTCGTGCAGTTTTGTTCCTGACGGAAGAAAACTTGCATAATATAACAAACAACTAAAATATGCCGGAACAACCAGGGAATATCCGAGGTTGTTCCGGCATTGTTTATTTTTGACCATTGGGGTTGAATGAGTTCTATGGTTGTTGTCATCGCAAAGAAGCGTAAGCATTCAGTCAACTACCCCCGTATCTGTTCTAACATTGCAAGGATACCAAGTATGACGGTGTAAGAACCCCATTGTAACGATGTAAGAAAGCCCTTTCGTATGATTGTTGGCAATTGCCGTAACAGTGGATGGCAATTGCCGTAACAGTGGATGGCAATTGCCGTAACAGTGGATGGCAATTGCCGTAACAGTGGATGGCAATTGCCGTAACAGTGGATGGCAATTGCCGTAACAGTGGATGGCAATTGCCGTAATAGTGGATGGCAATTGCCGTGATTGTGGATGGCAATTGCCGTGATTGTGGATGGCAA
>CAVFRG010000060.1:0-14938 GCA_963624905.1 Oscillospiraceae bacterium | reverse complement strand
CTCAATTAATTTGGAGGACAAGGATATGAAAAAGATATTTCAATACATCATGCTGTTTGCTGCCGCTTTTGCTGTGACATCATGTGCAAACGATATAGAAGAAACAACTGCTACGATAAGCAACGACAACATCAAACTTGTCGTTGGCGACTTCCCTGTCTTCGACGATTCGCAGACGCGTGCTATCGGTACGACTGATGCCGGAAAGACTGCATGGGCAGCTGGAGATGAGTTGCTTGTGGAAATTGAGAACACCTCTTACGGCACACAGCATGCCACCTTTACCTACGATGGCAATAGTTGGGAATTATCAAGTGGTGAATTAGCTTTTAAAGAAAGTGATCTATACCTACTTCGTGTATATTATGCCCCTAATTATAAATGGGTTAACGATTCATTAAAGTTGAAAGATGGCAAAGCAGCCGGAACTGATGAATACATAGCGGGAGAGACAAGTATCATCAATAATGGAACTATAAAGGTCTCTTTTCCCGATGCGGCCTATGTTAGAAACTATTCACGCCTGCGCATTGCGACAATGGCTAACCAGGACATCACGGTAGATGTCAAAGGATTCACACCTGCCCGCACCTCTTCCTCTGTATCTACCAGCTACTCCATCCATTCCGATGCGAAGGGCAATGCCTATCTGTACGGCAGCTTTGTCCAGAATGCTTCTGTAGCCGTGAAATACAATGGTGCCACCTTGGCATCCTACACTTTCACCAAAGCAACAGACAACGGAAAGAGCTACGCGCTCGATGCAACTGCTATTTCGATAGAAAATCTCACTCTCGAACAGATTGAAGATACCGTTAAAAAAGAATTGGCTAAAAAATTGGCCCTTCGCAGAGCTGACATTAGTTTCGTTCTTGCTCCTGATGCGGATAAAGATGTGTTCAAAAGAATAAAAAATGGGGTGAACACTTCACCTTATGCTGGAGCTGTAAAGCTCGTATTGATAGGGTGTAAGAAGATACCCTCAGAAGGATTTAAGGAATGCAATGCGTTGAATTCTGTATCTCTTCCAGATGTTACAGAAATAGAAGAGAAGGCTTTTAGCGGATGCGAATACCTTCGCAAAGTAGTCTTGGGAAATCTTACAAAAGTATATGGAAAGACGGATTCTGGAGATGGAATCTTTGATTATTGTAATACTGATCTCGAATTGGTTTTGCCAGAAGAGCAGAAAAATATGGAAGAAGGTGGTGTTGAAGGAACACGCTATTATTATACTCCAACCAATGAATCTTATCTGAATAGTACTTACCACAAAGCAAGGAAATTCCTCGGTTATGAGTTCGGTGACGTTACTTGTGGTACAACAACGTATTAGGCACGTTAAAAGTTATAATAGCTACTAACTCCTAAGCTGGGCAGGAGTATAAGGTGCTCAGCAGCATAATATTCACATAAAACTCTATCGCTTATGAAGAAATCATATTTTATGCAGATGGTTTGCATCGCTCTTATGCTGATGCTTGCAATGCCCGCTTTTGCCCAGAAGAAGTCAAGCAAGAGCAAGAAGGATAATCCTTATGCGACAGTTCCTGCCAGTCTGATTACAGACAAGGGCAAACTGGATATGCTTCATTCCATCCAAGATTTGAGCGACGGGCGTTTCTTTCACCTCAACTATACCGAGGACTATAAGCTGAATGAACTTATAAGCAAGAATGTCACGACTAATGACGGATTGATAGGGTTTGTGTTGGAAAATCTATGTGACAGGATGCCATCGGGAAATGCCGCATTAAACTATGGGGCAGGATGCAGTGCCTTTGCTGCGACAACACAAAGTGGAAATTACTTGATGGGCAGAAACTTCGACTATTCGCATGGCAACGAACCGATAGCGGCTGCCTTTGTGCAAACATCTCCTAAAGATGGTTTGAAGTCAGTCTGTATGGTGGATGGCTATTGGATAGGTTACCGGCAAGGACTGTACCAGAGCTTTACGGAAGACACCGCTAGATTTGAACAGACGAAGAAACAAGACTTGTCGTATGTCATGGCTTTCCCCTATCTGATGATGGACGGTATGAATGAGGCTGGTTTCGCCATTTCGGTTCTTCACTTGGATGGCAAGCCTACTCAGCAAAATACTGTCGGAAAGAAAATGACAACAACGGTAGCTATGCGTTATCTGTTGGATTATGCTCATTCCGTATCTGAGGCTGTTGGCATGTTGAAGAAATTGGACTTGCATGTTCCCGACGGCAATGGCAACTATCATTTCTATATGGCAGACGCAACAGGCAAACATGCTGTGATAGAATATGTGAATGATGACGAACATCGTGATGCCAAATATATAGATGACGAGAAGTATGATTCCTGCAAGCATCTTATTGGCTACCACTATCCTGAGATTTTGCCAAACGAGATGAAGGTGATGGCTGACAAGCATTGCGTGAGCAACTTCTACCTTTCTCCTGCCATGGCAATGTCTGAGAAAGGTCCTTTGCACTCCAAGCATGGAAGAACGAGATATGACATCATGGACTTCGTCCTTTCTCAAAACAACGATACTTTATCTGAAAGCGACGCCATGAATCTCTTGAATTTCGTGAGCCAGGCGGAGAATCCTACCGATGCTACAAGCCATACGCAATGGTCGGTGGTCTACAACCTGTCCAAGAAGACGGCAACCGTCTGTGTAAACCGCAACTATAAGAAGCAATACAGATTCAACATCAACGGGTATGTTGAGAGTAAATGAAACAGGGAACTACAGTAACCGCCCAACAGATAATGTACACTCGTACATCAGCTGTTGGGCGGTCGGTATATTATCTTTCGCTAAGAAGGCAGCTATATGCGGCAAGGATATTGGCTGTCCAATTTGCTGTAGTAGGTGCGGTGAGACACCGCACCTATTTGGTGAAGGGTGAAAATTACTTCTTCTTGGGACGGCGGCGTGCCCATCCTTCTTCAGCAAAGTCGGGTTCTTCGCCCTTCAACTTGATGTTGTCATTGTGCTGGAAGAACTGACGCCAGTCGCCAGTATCTTCCTGACGCACACGACCCTTCTTGGTGCTGCGTGCATCGCTACGAGAGCCTCTACCTTTGCGTGAATCATCAGAAGAACCTCTGCGGCCACCTCTTTCCGAAGAGCGGCCACTACGAGCATCGGCATCGCGCGAACCTCTTGCGCTCTTGCCATGACCTTCCTCGTCGGCATCGTTGCAACGCACGGTTCTGCCCTTGTATTCCGTGCCGTTCAACGCCTTCATCACGCGCTTGGCATCCTCCTCGGGCACTTCGATGTAGGCAAACTTACTGAGCAAATCGATGTGACCCACCTCCTGGCGCCCCTTCACATGCTTGTTCAAGTACTGCATGATCTCGCCGGGATAGAAGCCGTCTGCCTTGCCGAGGTTGATGAAGAGACGCTTGAAACCAGCCTCAGCCTCGTGCTTGCGGCGACCGTTCGACACCTTGCCACGCTCGCCGCGACCTTCTGAGCTACGACTGCCCTTTGCGCCCTTACCAGTCTCTGGCTTCACAATCTCGGGTGCGTTCTTATAGTAGTCGAGGAACTTACCGAAGGTGATGGTCACCATCTTCTTGATGATGTCCTCCTTGTCGATGTAATCGAACTGGCGATTGATTTCGTCCATATAGGGGGCTATCTGTTCCTCGTCGACATCGGTCTTCATGATGTCGTCCATCGTCTTGAAGAGTTGCTTCTTGCAAATCTCCTCGGGCGAAGGAAGCGTGCCATCCACGAAGTCCTTGCCTATCTGCTTCTCTATCTGGCGCACCTTGAACTTCTCACGAGTGTGGATGATAGAGATGGAGGTTCCCTTCTTGCCGGCACGGCCTGTACGGCCCGAGCGATGGGTGTAGCTTGCCACGTCATCGGGCAAACCGTAGTTGATAACATGGGTGAGGTCGTCCACGTCCAAGCCTCGGGCTGCCACGTCGGTAGCCACAAGGAACTGCACGGTATGGTTGCGGAACTTCTGCATGGTAAGGTCGCGCTGCTGCTGGCTCAAGTCGCCATGCAACGCCTCGGCGTTGTAACCGTCCTTAATGAGTTTGTCGGCTATCTCCTGCGTCTCCAGCTTGGTGCGGCAGAAGATGATGGCAAAAATGCGTGGATAGAAGTCCACGATGCGCTTCAGGGCGAGATACTTGTCCTTGGCGTTCACGAGATAGTAGATATGGTTCACATGCTCGGCACCCTCGTTGCGGCTTCCCACTACGATTTCCTTGTGGTCGTGCAGGTAGTTGAGGGCTATCTTCTCGATGTCCTTGCTCATCGTGGCGGAGAAGAGCAATGTATTCCTTTCCTCGGGCACGTTCTCGAAGATGGCATTAATGCTCTCGGAGAAGCCCATGTTGAGCATCTCGTCAGCCTCATCCAATACCACGTTGTTCACGTTCTCCAACTGCGCCACGCCACGGTTGATCAAGTCGAGCAAACGGCCCGGGGTGGCAACGATTATCTGCACACCATGCTTCAGCGTGCGAATCTGCGAGCCGATGTCCGTTCCGCCATATACGGCAGCGATGTGCAAGCCGTCGATGTACTTGGCAAAGCTGTTCAGGTCGTCGGCTATCTGGAGGCAAAGCTCACGGGTGGGACTCAGGATAATTGCCTGCGTCTCCTTGCTCGTGGCATCCGTCTTCTGGATAACGGGAATACCATAAGAGGCAGTCTTGCCCGTACCCGTCTGCGCCAAGGCGATGACATCATTCTTATTACCAAGCAAATAAGGGATCACTTCCTCCTGAACGGGCATGGGATTCTCAAAGCCCAGCTCCTCGATGGCACGGCGAATCTCTTCGCTCACGCCCAATTCTTCAAATGTCTTCAATGTTTCTTTTTACCTTAATTCATTGTCTAAATGGAAGGCCGAATTCACCCTCCCAGCCATGAATTAGGGTGCAAAATCCTCCCGAAACGCTTGCGGCAACCATACGCTTTTCTTCAAGGTTGCCTAAATTCGGGTGCAAAGGTACGATTATTTTTCGGAATAGCAAGGAAAAGCATTTCCTTTTTGGCACAATGCTTATGCAAAGAACTGCTCTGGAGATATGGGCATTCGCCATTCCGCTTACAGCATTCGTGTCCGTACGTAGATTTTGGCCGGCATAAAACGAAACGGGTGTGGTTTAACCCTTACAAACAAATTCGGCTCTCCTGTCGCAAAATAGTTGCATCCTACAAAAGAAAGGTTTATTTTCGACCTATATGACGCATTTTTCCACCCCACCCTCTTATTTTTTGCCTAATTTTGCAGCCGTTGCAGACTTCCTGCCGAGAAAGCACACAAATAAATACATCAGACATGCCTATTAACTAACAACACACAAAAAGTATGAAAAAACTACCTGAAAACAATCAGAAAGAACCGGGCAAAGGTTTTCCCCACTTTGCAGTAGGGCCTATGCTACTATCTGCCTTTTTGACATTAAATCCTTCACTATCCCATGCAGGACAGGCACCAAGCCATGTTCTGGCCGTACAACAGAACAAGGGGGTAACAGGACAAGTGCTCGATGAATACGGAGAACCCCTTATCGGTGTAACGGTAAGGGCCGGTAAAGGAAAAGCCACCATTACGGACGCCAACGGCAACTTTACGCTGAACGTGCCGCAGGGTACAACACTCACACTGAGCTACACCGGATACAAACAAATGAAAACCACCAAGGGTGGAACCATTACCATGCAGCCGGACGTACTGGGACTGCAGGAAGTCGTAGCCGTAGGATACGGTACGATGAAAAAAGCCGACCTGACGGGTGCCGTATCGAGCGTAAAGAAAGAACTGATAACGATGACACCTTCCAGCAATCCGATGGAGGCATTGCAAGGACGCGTGTCCGGTCTCGACATCACCAAGAGTTCCGGACAAGCCGGTTCGGGCATAGACATGCAGTTGCGCGGCAATCGCTCCATAACGGCATCAGGCTCTCCACTTGTCCTGATAGACGGAATGGAAGGTGACATCAATACGCTGAACCCCAACGACATTGAAAACATAGAAGTGCTGAAAGACGCTTCGTCTACAGCCGTCTACGGCTCTTCGGGAGCCAACGGTGTGATTCTTGTCACAACAAAGAAGGCGCAAGCCGGCAAACTGAACGTCAACTTCAATACCTACATAGGATGGAACGGATGGTCGACGCTACCCAAAATGAACGATGCCGTGACATGGGTACGCACGCGTTACATGGCACAGAAGGAGGCTGGCGTCGTCATGGACGATGACATAGAAACAAAAATACGCGAGGAAGCCCTGTCAAGAGGAGAGACAATAGACTGGGTAGATGCCATGATGCAAACCGGAAGCACGCAGAACTATTCGTTCTCCGTAAACGGTGGAACACAAAAGACACAGGCGTACTTCTCGCTCAACTACTCGAAGGAAATAGGACAATACAAAAACGACGAATACAACGTATATTCCGGTACCGTGCGCATCAACCACGACGTAAACAAATGGTTTTCGACAGGACTGCATGCACAGGGGGCATACACATCGAGAGAGCAGACATCCAGCAAACTGGACAAGGTAATGAAAGCTTCACCCTTCGGCACGCTATACGACGACAACGGTAACCTCAAGCCCTACCCCATCAATGATGACAACGGAACGGTGAACCTTCTTCTTAACCAAGACCGCGACGTTTACCGCAACCACCCTACCAGCTTCAAGATTTACGCCCAGCCATACATCCGCATCAAGCCCATCAAGGGCCTTACCTGGGAGAGCCGTCTCAGCCTGAACCTGGGGTTCAGCAACAGCCGCCAGTTTATAGGCTATGGCTCATACCAGTTCTACGACAAGGCAGGAACGGGTGCCGTCGGTGCACCACACTCCGAGACCTCCGACTACACCTCGGCTAGTCTGGGAAACAACAATTCATGGAGCTATACATGGGAAAACATCCTGACTTACCATTTCAACATAGCACAGGACCACGACTTTACCGTTACCGGCGTAACGACCTACAACAACTCGGAGAACGAGAGTTTCTCGCTCAGCAACACAGGTATCAGCACCAACACCTACTACTGGACCAATATGGGAGCCTCGACGGGCAACAACAAGACACTTGCCTCCAGTTTCAAGATGGGAAAGACCATGGGCTATGTGGCACGTATCAACTATTCGTTCCTGAGCCGTTATCTCCTTGCTGCCTCAATACGCTATGACGGAAACTCTAAACTGGCCAAGGATGTAAGATGGAATGCCTTCCCTGCCGTTTCTGCAGGATGGCGCATCAGCGACGAACCGTTCATGGCTTCCACGCAGAACTGGCTGAGCAACCTCAAACTGCGCATAGGCTATGGCGAGACAGGTGCTGCAGGCATCAGCGCCTACGACTCGTGGGCCATACTGCAGCAAGGCAACATCGGACTGGGAGACCAAGTGCTTACCTCCTACACCTTTGGCCAAAACCTTGCCAATGCCGAACTGACATGGGAACGTTCACGCAACACCAATATCGGTATTGACGCGGCATTCCTAAACGGCCGCATAGACCTTACCCTGGACTACTACATCACCAACACCTCTGGAGTCATCTGGAAACAGAACGTGCCCATCACAAACGGCGGATTCAATGCATCCAATAACTATACCGTCAACAAAAACATCGCTAAGACACGCAACAGCGGTATAGAAATAACACTGAATACACGCAATATCCAGACCAAGGATTTTCTGTGGCAGAGCACCATCACCTTCGCCAAGAACAAGGAAAAGGTCACTGACCTCGGAGAAGGAGCCGCCGAGTTTATCACCAACGGCAGCTATACGCTCCATGTAGGCGACCCCATACGTTCGTACCGTGCATACAAGATAGACGGCGTATGGCAATACGGCGAGGAGGCCGATGCTGCCGTCTTCGGCAAACTGCCCGGCGACCTCAAGGTGAACGTACCCAACATGCGGAAGATAAGTGACGGCGTGTGGGAGAAGTCTTACCCCGGTGAGAACGGCGAAATCCAAACCGTAAGATATACTGCAGAAAACCGCTACTCGGTAAACGACAACGACAAGCAGATGATAGGACATAGTTCGCCCGACTGGTCGCTTGGTTTCCAGAACACTTTTACCTGGAAAGGCATTGACCTCAGTATCTACATGTACTGGAGACACGGACAGATGTTCTACTATGACCCCATCACATGGTATTCATCATCGGGCGGCTCGTTCCCTGCACACTTCAACTACTGGACATCGACCAACCCGAGCAATGACTTCCCGGCGCTGAACTCCAACAGAAACTGGAAAGATGACCCTTACTACACGTCGCTGGCATATGTGGACGGCTCGTTCTTCAAGATAAAGAACATCACCTTGGGCTACACCCTGCCCCAGAACATCTGCAAGAAAATCCGACTGCAAAGTCTGCGCATCTACGGTACGATCACTAACCCGTTGGTACATGCAAGCAGTCATCTGCTCGAAGGCTACGACCCAGAAATGAGCGGTTCGCTCGACTTCCCGCTCACCAAACAACTGGTATTTGGTCTCAACGTGTCTTTCTAACAGCATTACAACAACATTACAAACATGCACTCAACATGAAAAAGTATATAAAATCCTTCACTCTGATGGCTTGCACCGGAGTATTACTCGGCTCGTGCGGACTCGACGAGGTAAACCCAAGTGCCGGCGATGCCACCATCTCTTCGTATGAGACATGGAGCGGACTGCAAGCTTCATGCTATACCGCCCTCAACGACCAGCTCTACACAGCCTCCGACTGGCTCTTCGAGTCGGAAGGGGGTACAGACCTCTGGCTGGCAAAAAGCAACGGAACCGGCTACAAGCAGGTGTTCAACTATGAAGACCTTACCAGCAGCTACAACACTACTCAAAAGGTGTTCTTACAATGCTACTCGCTAATATCCAACTGCAACACGGTCATCAACGAGGCAAGCAGTCTGAAAGACGGTGACGCAGAAACCGTCAAAATACTGTTGGCCGAAACCAAGACACTGCGCGCTCTCTATTATTCCATCCTGGTGGCCCACTATGGACCGGTAACGCTCAATCTGGAAAGTAGCTCAAGTATTACCAGCTACGTGGAGCTGCGCCCCAAACGTTCCAGCGAGAAAGTAATATACAACCAAATTATCAAGGACCTGACAGAAGCCATTCCCGACCTGCCCGTGACACCCCATGACGGGAACTATGCACGTATGACCAAAAAATCGGCCATCGGACTCCTTGCCCGAGTATATGCACAGCGCGCCGGACTGGGGCAAAGCAAATATGGCGATGCCCAAGAATACTGGGAACTGGCAGCACAGACGGCAGAAGAACTGATAGCCAACGCTTCCGCCTACAATGCATACCTCTACGAGGACATAGCAGACATGTGGGCAGATGCCAACAACCGCAACAACCTGGAAGCCCTGATAGTGGCAGCAGGACCTGATGCCAACAGTGCAACATGGCAGTATGCTGCCAAAGCCAACAAGTTGGCGGCTTACTCGAGTGGAGGCTTTTATTCCGACTTCTGGAACAAGAACCACAAACCGTCGGACAAAGGATATTTCTACGGACGTCTGAATGCACAGAGCTGGATGCCGTCAAAATATCTCATGTATTGTTTCAACCCCGAATGGGACCGCCGATGGGAATACTCCTTCCAGTATGCCTGGGGAGAATGGTCTGCCGTGCAGTGCGGATGGGGCACCTACCAGCAGGGGCAGATAAAGCTCGACTCCGCCAAGTGTGCCAAATACGACATTGACGCCAACATGATAGGCAAGACCATCTATCCGTATGCCGACTGCAACGGCATTCCTTCCACGTATGCCGGCAACCAGTTCCCTGCCAAGATATGGGCCAAGGGAGACCATTCCGGCAACAAGGAAAACCTGCTCACCGTAGCACCTTCTTCGGCACTGACAAACGTCAACGGCTATACACAAACTACCAAAGCCTACGCCATACCCTACCCCGTGGCTGCTGACGACGACCGCATCAACACACTGTTCGTACACGAACCTTTAGCAGACAAGAGCAACATCGTTTACCCGGTAGTGGTTATCCGCGACCTGTACGACTCCAACGACTTGCCATATGGCGGCGTGGCGCAAGGCAGCGAGGCAGGCAATCCGGTAAACATCGGCAATGGTCTGACATCATCTGCTGCCTGCCCCGGCCTCATCAAGTTCAACTGGTCATACGAAGGTGTGTTCTACAGCGGCAACCTGCAGATCAAGACTGGCGACATGTACGTGATGCGCATGGCGGAGGTATACCTGCTGGCGGCTGAAGCCGAACAACAGTTGGGACACGGTGCGAAAGCTGCCGAATTTCTGAATGTACTGCGACTGCGTGCTGCACGCGAAGGGGCACCGGAATCGGCATGGAAACTGACCACCGCTACGGAAGAGGACATATTCGACGAGTATGCACGCGAGTTGTGCGGCGAGTTTACACGCTGGGCCCTGCTGAAACGGCACAATGCTTTCGAGAAACGACTGGCACTGTACAACAAACGCGCAGCCAAGTCTTTCACTAAGGTAAACTATAACCGCCCCATTTCCTACGACTTCCTGTCCACCATCCTCAACAAGGAGGAATATGGCGACAACGGATACGGGTCTACTGCATCAAGCGGACTTGACGGAATCGAATGATTACCAAGGTATGAAGATTGTAATAACACTTTTAGGTTTACTGATTTCCCTGGGCTGTGAAGCTCAGGGAAAGATTCCCTTCAACGGTATCTTGCAAGACGCCAACGGAAAGGGTGTGAAGAACGCACGCGTATGGACAAGGTCGGCACGCGACTACTGTCTGTCGGACAAGCAGGGCAAGTTTGGCCTTACAAATGTCTCCGCCACCGACACGCTCCACGTCAAGGTAAAGAAGACGGAACTGCTCGTACCGGTAAACGGCAAGAAGAGTATCATCATAAAACTGGGAAATGACAAGATACAGACAGAGGAGGACATGCAGCTTGTCGACATCGGATTTGGATTCGTGAGCCGACGCGAACACACGGGGGTGAGCAACTATATATCGGGCGAAGAACTGCGCCGTAGCGGTTTTCAAGACGTGCTTTCTGCCCTGCAAGGACGCATACCGGGACTGAACGTTACTGGAACGTCCGGACTGGGAGGAGCCAACCAGGACGTATCCATGCGCGGAGAACGCAGCATCATGGCCTCGCAAAAACCGTTGTTCCTGATAGACGGTGTCACGGTGCCGTCATTCGAGGGAATGAACCTCAACGATGTGGATTATGTCGAAGTAATGAAGGAAGCCAGTACCTATGGTTCTGACGGTGGCAACGGTGCCATTGTCGTACATACCATGATGATGCGCCAACAGTAACTTTTCGGCCCCACATGATTACATACCAACTTACAAAACGTCTTTTGTTTAGTTAAACCTAAAAGCAAAAGACGTTTTTATGCGTTGCCTACAACCTATTATCTACAGAGGGGCTCTTCTGGCTCTTTTCACATTGTTGTTTCCTCTAACATTGACGGCCCAGCCCAAATGTGAGGTTACCCATTATGACGAACTGAACAGCATAGCCAGTTCCACCAACCGCATTCTGCAAGGAAAAGACGGAATGATATGGCTTGCCACCACCAATGGCATCTGTCGCTTTGACGGGTATGGCTTTGACGTTTTCAAAACACACCCTGGCGACGGCATCAATGTACAGTCAGACAACATCAACCGTGGTTCTTTCGACTCGCTCGATAATATCTGGTGCCAGATAGAAAGCAGGGTACTCCACTTCGATACACACAACTGCCAGTTTACCGATGTCTTGTCCGCTCTGGAGAAAGCAGACGGATGTACCTACAGGATAAAACGTATAAGGGCAACACGCAACGGATTTACATGGCTGATAACTGATGACGACAAATATATCTGCATCGCAGACTCCTGCCCAGCAAACAGCGCCAAAACTGTACTGAAAGGGGTAGGAAAAATAGGCACAATCGTAGCAGGAACCGACAACGAGTCATGGCTAATTGGCACCAATCGTACCTACATATACAGGGGGAGACATCTATCGGTAGTTCCCTGCAACTTCCGTTCTATTGCCAACTCCGGAAACAAGACATGGGTTGTAACACGGGGCGGCAAACTTTGCTATTACAATAAAGCCACCAACCGGATAATACGCTTGCGCAACTCTTCCATGCCGGGCAATATACAGGAGATAAAGGGGATGAGCGGCAACAGACTGGGCATCATCACCAACACGCATTTGTGTGTGTTCAACACGAGTGACGGAGACTTGACATGTGACAACTTCACCTACCGCACAAAAGATATACGCGAAGACGGGGACGGAAACCTGTGGATTCTGAGCAGAGAAGGTTTCCTCTTAGGGTTCAGAGACGGCAAACTGTACCGTAAACTCGACCTGTCGGTGCTTTATCATGCCTATTGGTACATAGGCCATGCAGGCAACATGTGGTTTATAGACGACTCCGGAACCATATACTATTTGGAGAAGAACAGCGACAACTTGCGGAAGCACCCTGTCAGTTCACCCAGCATGGCAAAGGGAAGCAATTTCTTCTGCGACAACAAAGACAACGTGTGGCTTAGAACCGCACATGGTGTATTCCGTCTCTCGTTCAGGCAACCCGGCTTTACGACATTGCCATGTCCTGTACAGCCTGAAGATACAAAGGCCATGATGGCAGACCATACGGGGCATTACTGGATAAGCGGCAAGGATGCAGGCACGGTAAGAATATACAACTCGGCACTGCAGCTTGCAGGATACCTTAACTCCGAGGGCGGCATCCAACCGGAATATTGTACCTTCGGAGCCAAGGTTTATTGTATGGTACAGGACAAAAGCAAGAACATCTGGTTGGGATGCAAGCCGGAAGGACTATACCGACTTACGCCTAAAAACGACGGCACATACCATATTACACATTTTACCCGCCTGCTCAACAGCAATGACATACACGACATGCTATTGGACAAAAGGGGAAGACTGTGGGTAGCTACCATCAGCGGGGGTGTCAACTGTGTCACACATCCCGAAAGCAGTAATCCGCAAGCGTACTATACCGGGCACGGACTGAACGGATTGCCGGCTAACTTTACACAACGCGCCACATCACTGTGTCTTACCCATGACAACAAACTGCTGGTGGGAACAAAGGAGGGACTCTTGCTGGCCGATATAAACGCACAGGATGTAAAAAGCATATCCTTCAAACGCCACTTGCGGGAACCAGACAGAACTTCAAGTCTCGGATGCGGCTCTATAAACAGCATTTTTGAAGACTCGCGCCACCGTGTCTTTGTATGTACGGAGAGTAACGGCACCAACCAGATTGTATCGGACAACCTCCTAGATAACCAACTGAGTTTTCTGCACTACAACACCTCGAACGGTGGTGGTACAGACTGTGCGCTACGCATGTTCGAAGACAACGGACAGCTATACGTCATTGCACCAGACAAACTAATAAGGCTACAGACGAATGTGGGCGAGGAGTGCGAATCGTCTATACTGTTGGCAAACGACCGGCTTGCCTTTGTGAACACACCGCCCATACGGCAAAAAAACGGACAATGGCTTATTGCACTGGACAATGGAACAATATCAATACTCCCCGGCAAACAGCCGAGACTGACACCCAATGCCCCTCTGGTCATTACAAGCGCTATCATACCCGGCGAAAAGACAATATACGACACCAACAGCAACGGGGCTATCGTACTTCCTCCAGGGCGCAAGGATATAAATATCAATTTCGCCCGCCTCAACTATTCTTCGTCCAAACTCATCAACTACGCCTTCCGTATGGAAGGAAGCAAAGACTGGACGTATCTGGGCACAGGACACAGCATCCTGCTTTCTGACCTTAATCCGGGCACCATACGACTCGACATACGCTCTACCAACGGCAACGGAGAATGGACAGACAACATACGCACCATCGACATCATTGTAAAACCCACCTTCTGGCAATCGGGCTGGGGGACACTCACCATAGCTGGTATCATAGCCGCCATTCTGGGCGTTGCAGCCATTACGGGCATATACGTACACCGTATTAAGAAAAAGCATAGGGAACTGCTTGAAGTTTATCTCCGACTTGTAAACCCGCCCGCACAGGAAAAAGACAAACAGGAAAAGGAACACAGCGAGGCCATAGCCAAGGCTGCCATCAGCCCGCGTGACGATGCTTTCATGCAAAAAGTACTGGCCTTTGTGGAAAAGCACATCGCCGACTCTGACGCAAACATTGACAACATGGCTTCAGAACTAGCAGTAAGCCGTTCTGGACTGAATAGAAAGACAAAACTGTTTTTCGGAATCACCCCAATAGAACTGTTGCGCGAGGCGCGCATACGCCGTGCCGAAATATTATTGAAAGACAACGAAAAAACTGTCAACGAGATAGCATACGACTGTGGCTTCTCCGACCCTAAATATTTCAGCAAGTGCTTCAAGGCGAGCACGGGAAAGACTCCAAGCGAATACCGCGGATTCTTCATGGCGCAGTAACCCACTGCCAGCCACTCCATAAACAAACAGACCTCAACACCTTGCGCCCCAAAAAGCGTGCGGTGTGAGGTCTGTTTTATTATTTTCTTCTTGTCCGATGAAAATCATCGGGCAGGAATCGACTGTCTACAGGAATCTTAGTCGGCCAACTTAGCCTTCAGGAACTCGCGGTTCAAGCGAGCGATGTTGGCGATGCTCTCGTTCTTAGGGCAAACTGCCTCGCAGGCACGAGTGTTAGTACAGTTACCGAAGCCAAGCTCGTCCATGCGTGCAATCATCTTCTTAGCACGAGCAGCAGCCTCTACACGACCCTGCGGGAGGAGAGCCAGCTGGCTAACCTTAGAGCTGACGAAGAGCATGGCAGAGCCATTCTTACAAGCAGCTACACAAGCACCGCAACCGATACATGTAGCGCAGTCCATAGCCTCGTCGGCGTTCTCCTTAG
>CAVFRG010000059.1:0-15139 GCA_963624905.1 Oscillospiraceae bacterium | reverse complement strand
CGCGTAGACCGCTTCATGAACCGTTACGGTAAGTTGAAGAAGTAATATACCTTTTATTATAAGGATATATTATCGCAAGATACGGGAAGTGCGTTCTAACGTAGTTGCATATACGTTGGAACGCACTTTTTTTCTCTTTGCACCGATGAAAGGCACATTGGTACACACTTATACAAAAACTATGAAACATCTCAAAAACCATCTGATACTCCTGACGGCTGCGCTTGCGCTCGCTGCCTGCAACGGTAGCGACAACGGCGGCAGCGATAATGGCGGGGCATCAGCGAATGCCAACAGGAACATTGTATCCGGCAATCTGCCGGCTGAGATAACCCGCACGGAATTTCCCAAGGTCAAGGGCGGCAGCAACAACGCCATCATCGTACACAGCACTTCGGCGTATGGCGTAAACTTCTGCACAGAGTTTGATCTCGACAAGAAGTCACAACGATGGAGCTGCTACGCTGTGTACAAGACCAATAATGTTTCTGGGTGGTATCGCAGTAACTGGTATAATAAGAATGGTACAGTATGGCAAGGGAAAACATGGTACGGTGACCCGTTTCAGCCCGACCCTGCCATACCCGAAACATCCCAGCCAAGTACAAGTGAGTTTGGTAGTAGCGGTTACCAGCGCGGACATATCGTGGCCTCGGCAGACCGCATTTGCAATCAGGATGTGAACGGCCAGACATTCTACATGACCAATATGCAGCCCATGATTGGCAATTTCAACGGGAACATCTGGGCAAATATAGAGGCGAAGATACGCGGTTTTGCCACCTCATACGTGAAGACGGAAAGCGACACTATGTTTGTCTGCAAGGGCGGTACTATCGACAATGCAGACCAGATTATTGGCTATACTACTAATCACTTCATCGTTCCCAAGTACTTCTTCGCTGCCATCCTGCTGAAGACTACCAAGGGCAACAAGGCACTCGGCTTCTACATCGAGCACAAGCCATGGAGTGACAACAATTCCCTCATCCCCCATGTTGTGAACATCGCCAAGTTGGAAGAACTGACGGGCATCGACTTCTTCTGCAATCTGCCAGACAGCGAGGAAGACAAATTGGAGAGTCGTGAAATCAACGACACCTACCTCAAGCAACAATGGGGCGTTGACCAGTAAACTATGGTGTGCGACATACAGTAATCCACAAAAACAAGTGTATACATTTCCTCTATACGCCTTGAAAGGACAGAAGCGCCGAGTCCAGGGTAGCACCCTGGGGTAAGACGCAAGGGAGAATATCACACCCAGTCCCTTTTGGATACAACAAATTGGACAACCTACTTGATTGGTACGGCGAGGGCGCCGTACCAATCAATCAAGCAATTACAGCCATAGAAGATGCTGTAATTGAATGATTTGTAAACATAGAAGCTAAATCCAGAACTTGAATTATATTACTTCTCTTCAGGAGTCCTCTTTATCATCTCCAGACTGTCACTTTGCTGTGCTGCCTGCGTGCTGTCTGCAGATATGGAAGACTTGGCACCCCACTCTGTGCTTGTTCCGTTGTTGGCCTTCGCACCGTAATAGTAGGAATATCCACTCCAGTCAATTGACCCAACCTTGACAAACTGGAAGCGATATGATGTGGAAACGCCACCATCGTAATAAGAGGAATAGAACTGGATTACACCAGAGAAATATTCATCGTCCAACGAATAGCTACTGATGATGGCCTTTTCGCCACTTTCCTGAAAGTCGATGTAGATGTTACCGTTGTTAACAGACCAGCGGATGGCTTGGGTTGGTCTCAAATAAGAACTGTAAATATCTTGCCACATACCCGTACCGGACGACCAGCCTGTAGTATTGAAGTAAACCTTGGCATTGTATGTGTCATACCATGTGCCGTCATAATAGTGGCGCAGTTGCATGTACCCGCTCCATGTGCCGTCCAATGTGTAGGCAATGTCGGAATCCTTGTCACACGATGTAAATGAGAGTGTCATCATCAGCATCATGACAAAGGCCCATATAGACTTAAACTTTTTCATTTCTTTCTGATTAAAAAATTAATAATAACGTTAACAGTTGCAAAGGTACGCCTTTTGCATGAAAAAGCAAAGGGTTTTGCCAGGAAATGTATACTTTTCGGCAAAACCCTTGGACATTCATACGTTGCAGTCGTTTGTTGAGGCTTACCTGTTACGGCTCAGTTTGCCGTCGTTTACAGTCACTGTGAACGGTGTATTTACCGTAAGACTGCCGAAGGACAGGCTTTCCGAAGTGCCCGTCTTGACCGAAGCTGTGGCATTACCCTTGGCATTTGTAGTGGCGTTCACCCGCACGAGGTTGATGTTCATGAGTTTGCCCTCTGACTCGCCCACGCCTATCATGTAGCCGCTGAAAGCATCGTTACTTTCGTTGTTCTCGCGGCCAAGGTAGTAACCGTAATATTTGGCTGAAGCGTCCATGACATAGGTTCCACCGTCATCGTACTTGATGTAGATGTCGCCATTATCGTCTATGTACCAACTGAAATTGAGTGTCTGATGGTCGCTCACAGTAGTGCCGTTGGCTTCAAACTTGTAGTCGTCCTCCACACCATAACCGCTGAGCGAATTGCCAGAATTGCCGTACTGGAAGAACTTCATGTCGACATAGAAGTCCTCGGTGGTACGCGACACGCCATCAGCGTTCAGATAGGTGAACTGCGCCGGACCGTACCACTCGCCCATCAGCGTATTGGCCAACTGCACCAGCTTCGAGTCCTGCGAATCCTGTTTGCCGTCGTTCCAGTCGTCATTGTTCCAACGCCAGTCATGATAGCCGCTATACCAACCGTAAGGGTCATTCCATCTCTCGTAATGATCATCACACGATGTAAACGTGAAAGCAGAGACAGCCATGGCTGCCAATGCCATTATCATCTTGTACTTTTTCATATTCTTCATTCCTTTCGTATTAATTGTTTGACAATGCAAAGTTACATCTTTTTCTCTAAACCACAACAAGTTGTTGCAAAGATATTTAAGCATTTTTGCTTTGTTGTCATTTTTCTGCAGTTACAGATGCATGAGCCAGATAGTCATTCCAACCTTTACTTGCACATAGAAGTAGGCCATTTACAAAAGCCAAACAAGCTGTTTACGAGGGCTAAGTAGGCTATTTACGAGGGCTAAACAGGCTGTTTAGAAGAGCCAAGTAGGGCATTTACGAGGGCTATCTATGGAAGAAGCGTCGGCTCAACGTGAGTGACACGTGACACTTGTGACACTTGTTTTCTATAATTATTACTATATATATTTAGTTTATGTATGTGAAAATAAAACTTTCCTGCCTGCGCGCGTAGGGATTTTATGAAAACAGGTGTCACAAGTGTCACGTGTCACGCTTTTAGGATGGGATAGCTTGCTGTTGTTGCAGAATAGGGTAACTGTCATGGTGCTGTACGTTTTTAGTTTGATGTTTTTTTGTGCAAAGATACAAAAGGCGCAAAAAACATCCGCCCCAACATGTCGGGGCGGATTTAATACTTGCACACACCATTTAAGATATTTTAATCCGCTTGCATTCCAAATAGGCTGTCCTATACTTGGGAAAGCAGACGTTCTGGCAAACTCAGAATGACAATTCGATGGTCATTCTGACACCACTTTTCTGTATGTTCTCGAGGTTGCGATAGCTCAGTCGCCACACATAATCGATGCGCAGAAACTTGAAGATGTTCTCGATACCCACACTCGCTTCCATGTAGGGCGTGTTGCCCATGAGGTGGGTGTACGACGGGAAGCGGAACAGGCCCTCGGGGGTACCGTTCTTCAGGGGGTTGTTCTTGTCGGTGAGATGGCCGTAAAGACCACGGAAGCAGAACACCTCGCGCCACTTCAGCTTTTTGATGAGCGGCAAACGGTTGAGCAGATTGCCGTTCATGTAGTACGTTACGTCCCATGAGAGATACTCGTCGTTGATAAACTCAAGGGCGTTCATATTGGTGTACGACTCGGGCTGGATGGTATAGGTGAGGTTGGCATTGGGGATGATAAGCAGAGGCCAGGGGTCCTTCGTCCACACCTTTCCAGCCTTGGCGATAATGTCCACATAGCCAAATGCCGACAGCCAGAAGCGTTTCTGGAACCCAATGTCGGTACGCTGGTAACTGTAGTCAGACCCGAGCACATTCTTCACCGCCATGACATGGTTGACATTGAAGATGGCTGCATCGAAAGTGATGGGTATACGCAGATTGCGTGTCTGGTAGAACTTCTCGTTGTGCGCATAGCGGAAGTTGAGTTCCAGTTGGGTCATATCGTAATGGTGCTGGGGCAACAGACTGCCATCTGCCTGGAACCGGTCGAAAACAGCCAGTTCGGTGGCATACTCGCGGCGGTTGCGCAAGATGGCCTTATAGGAGATGCCGCTGTAAAGCTCACGTGTATAAGTAAGTTCTGCCTGTCGCAAGTAAGAGATGTCATGATCCTTCTTGCGACGTATCATAAGCATCATGTTGTCCTTGGAGGTGTACATATAGCTCTGGCCCAACTTGTTGATATCGTACATATACTCAAAGCGGAGCGAATGTACCGGGAACTCCTTGCGATACTCCTTGCGGTCGGTGAAGGAATACTCCACCAGCCCGTCATACTTCAGTCGTTTGTCCTTCACGCCATAGGCCACATAACCGTCGAGGAAGAGCCGCTTGTTGAAGGCGGTCGTGGTGGAGCCGCCGATGCGGTAACGCATGCCCTCCAGACTGTTGTTGTTGATGGTAGAGTTCATCGGCCCGAACTCAAACAAGTTCTTGCTGGGATCGGGATGGGTGGGTATGTAGCCGTTGAACATGATGGAAAGGAAGCGCATGGTGTAACGGAAAGCCGGCACCTGGTTGAGCCGTTTCATAAGCGACTCGGTGGTATTGGCATTACGGCGTGCAGCCTCCAACGGGCGGTTTTCCTCCCAAAAAGCATCCGTTTGGCGGCGAGAACCCTGTAGAGTGATAACGGGCGCACTCTCGTCGAAATACTTCATCTCGTCGGCAGCGGGGGCATCGAACGAGTGGTTGGTATAGATGTTCAGCCGCCGCGCATACATACCCTTGGTACGCTCGGTTAGCTTGAAGTTGACGGAGATGTCGTTCTTTGTGATGAGCCGCGTACTGTCTGCCGTGCGCACGAAGTCCTGCTCTATACAGAGCTTTGACACATAGTTGAGGTTGATTTTCTTGGGCACGTTAAGCACAGCACGCTCCACAAAGTAGGTAGAGTCGAGCGTGACATAGAGATGTCCCGTGAACCCCCACGTCTCAGAGTTGTGAGGCACGAAGCCAAGATCCACGCAGCGGTGGTTGTCGACTGTCAGTGTATCAAGGAGATAAAACTTGTAGTAGTCGGGGGCCATCGTAGAGAGCGGACTGACAAAGCGCTGCAGGAAGAGGGGCACATCGTTCTGGAAGATGTCCACTTCCTTGAATACCTCGCCCAGGAACTGCTGTATGCCGTCGCTGGAGAAAATCTCATCGATACCCGATGACTTGTAACCCTTCACCACTTGCTTCTCTGTACTCGGTGACTTGCGCCAGTAAACGGTCTGCACCTTCTCCTTTTCAGAAACAGGGAGGATGGTAACACCGTCCTCCAGTGTGTCAACAAACTCACTGAGGAAATCATATCTACCCTTCTTGCCGTCTTTGCGCTTACGGGGGGTATAATCGTTCTTGCCGAAGAGGGTCTTCTCGTACTGGTCGTAGCTGTAGTACGGGTGGTTATACGGACTGTTCTCTTTGCGGCGTGCAATTACCTGCCGCACGAAGGCCACTGCAGGGTTTTCCTTCTTGCGGTACTTTTCGCGGCGCGGCTTCACCACAACTTCCTTGAGAGACACGCCGTCAGGACTGAGCCTGATTGCCATATCTACGGATGCCTGGCGTGAGGAGATACCGATATCCTTGGTACTGTAGCCCATGAACGAGACACGCAGCGTGCCTCCCTTGCGTGGCAGAACAAGGGAGAACTGTCCGTTACCATCGGTAACACAACCCAGTCCTGTGCCCTGAAGCAACAGCGAGGCGTAAGGTAACGGCTCCCCAGTGATGGAGTCGGTAACAGTACCTTTCAGCGTCATGTTCTGAGCGCGGAGCATACTGGTAACCAACACCGCCACGAGAAGCAGGAAATATCTCAATCTCATATAGGGCGTGTTATAACAATTCCACACATATAAAATTCATTCTCTTTCAGGCAGATATTCTTTGACATTTTTCCGAATCCGCCATAAAGGTTTTTACTTACAGGCCTTGGTGGTAAACATCTTGCTATCGATATTCACATTGAGGGCATAGTCGGAGAAGTCGTACTGCGAGTAGTTGTTGCCACGCTCGTGTATGAGCAGACGGCTGATACTGCCAGCCTTGTCTATCAGCACAGTGAAGGACGTGAACATCAGACGGCGCTTGGCCTTGTTGTCTGTCGTCTTGGGTGTGACCGTGAGCAGGTAAGAAGTTCCCTGCTTGGTAACGGTGACATTGGCCTGCGTAGTGAGGGCAGCACTGTTGTCGGCTGTCTGCAAATGCGCGATGATGTCGCTAAGTATCTCGAAGGGGTTATTGCCCTGCGCCTTGGCCTTGACAGCACGAGACCTGTTACCCTTCACCATGGTATAGGTGTTGCCCACGGCAAGGAGCATCTCCTTGGTGCTGGCGAAGACCATACTCTGGTCGGACGGACGCTTCCAATAATATTTGCCCGTGGTAACTACGTCTTTGGTTACCGCGGCATTGTGGCGTGTCAATCTGACGGTGGCTGTATAGGTATTCAGAGACTTGTAACGACTTGCCACCGCCCTGCGCAACTCTGCCTGCTGCGCAGAGACGGTGATGCAAGTCAACAATAGAAGGAAAAATGTAGTCAGTGTACGTTTCATATCTTTCATTTTTTATCGTGTTAATCGGGTTAAACAATTTAGTTCGTTCCCTTTATTCTGCAGAAGTCAATATCTTCCAGACGGGTTCTTTGCCCAGAATGGCAGCACAGGTGTGCAGGCTCGTCATTGTGACACCATGTATACCGTGCAGCATAAGGTTCTGTCCCGTGAAGAGCAGGTTGGGGATGGGGGTATGGGGCGAGAGGAGCGTCATGAGCGGGTTGCGGTAGTCCTTACGCATACCGTAGGCACTGCCTTCGGGGGTGAGGGTGTAGTCGCTCCACGTCAGGGGCGTAGAGGTGTAGCACTGGGTGTAGGCCCTGATGCCGGGTATGCAGGAGGCGGCTGTGTCGATACACTGGGCGGCGATGCGTTCTTTCATCTCTTCGTATTCGGTTCCGCGGCGGCCTACCTGTGTACCCTGCCATGAGGCACAGGCATCCCAAGTCATGGGCGTAAGGAGGTCTACCTGACGGGTGTACCGGCTACCATCCTCGGGCACACGGCAACTCACCAGCACGCCACCCTTGGTGGTATCCCATACATCACCTTCAGGATAGATGTAGTGGTTGTGGTTGAAGTAAGGCAGTGTGCCTGGCGGGAACACAAGCGACACTGTGAACATACCAAAAGTGTTGGTGGTGGAGGCTATGCGGCGACGGAACACCTTCTTCATCCTGCTACTCTCCTTCACGAGGAGGGTGGTCTGCGCGGGGTGAATGTCGCTTACAAAGGTATCGGCCTCGTAACGCTCGCCATTTTCGCAGACGGCATACTTCAACATACCGTCCTGCTCCACCAGTTCGGTAACCTTGGCACGGCACACCACTTCACCGCCCATGGAGCGAATGCCCTGCACAAGACGGTCGGTCAACTGTGAGGCATCGCCCCTAAGACGCCAACTACTCTCCACATAACTGCTGTTGCCATGGAGGAAGCTGAACAGGGGCAGTGACTCGCGGTGCAGTTCCATCTTGAGGGAGGTGCCGCTGACTACGTCGCGGAGGAGCGGGTCGCGGAAAGTGTCATTGAGGAATTGCCATGCACCAGTGGTGACAAGGGTACCCATATATTCCGGTTGGAGCGTATCTGGAGCAAAAGGCTCGACCTGGTCGGCAACAGAGTCTTTCAGTTGCTTGGTATAGTGAAGCAGTCCCACGCGCTCATCGGGGAACTCGCGGGTAAGATACTCACAGAACCGGTCATAGCCCTGCGGCAGGTCGAAACTACGGTCACGCACGGTGACACGGTCGAAACATTCGACATCCAACTGATGCCAGGGCAGGGAGAGGAGATCCATATAGCGGAACACGGCATGGAGTGACTGTCCCTCGCCGAGACCGCCCACATAGTGGAAGCCCGTATCGAACGACAGACCCTTACGTCTGTAGCTCTGCAAGCAGCCACCGGGCTGCATGCCCTGTTCGAGCACAAGCACACGCTTGCCTTCCCGGGCAAGGATGTAGGCGCACTCAAGACCGCCCAGACCAGCACCTATAATGATAATGTCGTATTTCATTTGTCTTTTTTCTTTTAAAAGTTAAAGGAGTTAAGGAGTTGAGCCAACAGCTTTTATTGCTTGAAATGGTACAGCGAGGGCGCTGTACCTCCTACAGATACCTTTGCCGTTGGATTCTTCGTGCTTCACTCTCTTGTGTGTTACCCGACAACCTATACAACAAATATAACTTAGACAACTTTTCTATGCTGCCGCTGCAGCATCTTTGTTGTTTATGTTGTATGAGTTGTCTGTGTTGTCGTTTCTTCGTTGCATCATTTTATGCGTTTTAGTTGTTTTATTCTTACGCTTTTGCCATTGGATTCTTCGTTCTTCACTCTTCACTTTTCCGACGTATGCCCTTTTTTACTTTTTACCTTTTTACCTTTAATCCAGTACCACACGGCAGGCTGCACCACATAGGAGAGCACCACTGCCGACACCAGTCCCACGAGGGTGGCGAAGCCCACCGACCTGATGGCAGGATGACGGGCAACAAGCATGGATGCCACAGTGACGATGAGGATGACGGCACTGAAGAAGATGGCCGTTTTGTGGTAGCTCAGGAGCCTGTTGTCTGTACCGCCCTCAGTAAGTCCGTTCATCACGAAGATGCTGTAGTCTACACCGATACCGAAGATAAAGGTGGAGATGATGATGTTGATGAGATTGAACCTCACGTCGAAGAGAGCCATAGCCCCGAGCACGATAATCCAACTGAGCAGGATGGGCATAAAGGCAAGCAATGTCTTGCGGATGTTGCACCTGAAACTGGCAAGCAACACAACGAAGACAAACGCCATAGACACCCACTGCAGCACATTGAAGTCTTCGTTCATGCCCACGAGCGTGTCGATAGTATAATAATAGGTGTCGAGCACCATGAGATGAGGCACATTCGCAATGGCATCACAGATGCGGTAGTAGTCGCTCGTCTTGCTCTGCACGGTGTCGTTGGCGCAACGCACAGAGGTGAAGCACAGGTACTCACCATCGTACGACTGTTCCATGAGGGTAGACAGGTAGCCCTCGGGTATGATGCCAGCACGATAGAGTGCATCAGGCTCATAGTCGGCACGTGCCAACTCGAAGAACGGTTCGAAGCCCTCGGGATTGAGTCCTGCGGCAGGTGCAGTCTGATTGATAAGGGCATGCACCTTCTGCAACCGTGCTTCTGTCCAGTAGCTCTTCCACGCAGCAATGCGCTGTCGCTGTATCTGAAGGGGCACGAAAACCTGGTCGGTAGGGGTATAGCTCTTCACTAGTCCAATGCGTTTGAGAGAGTCGAGTTTGTGTTCCAGGACTCCGAAATGGGCGATAGCCTCTTCCATTGTTTTTCCGGAGGCTGCGAAATACTTCTCCTTGTCGCCCGTGAATGTTTTCTGACGCAGGAGATTCTCCGAATAGGTGGTGTTCTCCTCCTCATAGCCGAGGTTGTGCATATTGGCATCAAACTGCGTACCTCTCACTACATAAGCCCCTATGCACACCACCGTAACCAAAAGAATGACGGCGAGCAGCGGCTTTTTGCTGTGGAAGGGATAGGCATTGATACGGTCTATGAGCCGGAACGCCATATTGGGACGGCTCTCCTCCACCCTTTTGCCCAACAGTTGGGGCAGGAACACAAGACAGAAAACCGTGGTGCCAAGGATGGCGAAGGTGGCAAAGAGTCCAAAGTCCTGCAACAGCGCCGTGTTGACAAAGATGAGTCCTGTAAAGGAACCTATGGTGGTTAGGCAACCCAGGCATACGGGGCGTACCTGGTCGCGCAGCAACTGCTCAGGGTCGCTGACATAGCGGTGATGGGTAAGGAGGTGGAGCACATAACTGAGAGCCACACCCAGGATGATGGCACCGATACCGAGAGCGATGAGCGAGAACTGCCCCTTGATGAAATACATCATGGTAAGGCCGAAAAGCGTTCCAAACACCACCGGCAGGAGTAATAGGGGAAGGGTATTGCGGCGGCGGAAGCAGAGCAGCAGGAACACCATTACCAGCAGAAGCGAACCGCCCACGGTGTATACAAGGTCTTGCTTGATCTGCGTGGCGTTATAAAAACCGCTGGCCGGGGTGCCGTGGTAGCAGATGTGTATGTCGGGATGGGATGTGGCAAACTGTTCTATGAGTGTATTGAGGTGTTGGAAGAGGACAGACCCCTGGCCTGTATTGGTAGCGGAGAAGCGAGGCGTGATGAAGGCCACGCACACCGTGGAGTCGGCCACAAAAAAGTGACCGTCAATAGTCTTGTAGCCACCTGTTCCACCAGCAAGGAGGGGCTGCATCTGTGCAGCCAGCACACTGCGTAGACCGATAGGGTCTGACTGTATGAGTTCGGGGTAAGCCGAACCGAACTCTCCCTCCATATCCTCCTTGTTCTGGCGCATCTGACGCGCCATGTGGGTTGGGGTTAGCAGGGTGTCGATATGGGCATAGAGCGTGGTATCAATATAAGAGGGCAGATGCTCGGTAAGGTAGTCGATGCCGTCGGGCATGAGGTCATCGGAGAGTCGGTAGAACACATCGCCAATGGCACGCGAGGTGGAGTCTCCACGGCCGTCGAGAGCCATAAGCGAGTCGACGAAGGCGTCGCACACCTCAGCTATCCTGTCGGTGGAGGTGCCTTTCTTTCCCTCAAAGAGCAGGAAGGTCTTGTCCTTGATGCGCAGGTTGGCAAAGGCAAGTTTCATGCTTCCGTCCTCATTGCGCGAGGAGGGCATGAGCTTGTTGAGGTCTTCTTCCAGATGAATCTGCGACGAGAAGTAGCCGAAGACCAAGAAGAGGGCCACCATTGAGGTCCAGAACACCGGGCGGTGCTCACGGAAATAACGATAGATGCTGATGCAAAGCCTTGTCATTGTTTTAACTTTTTACCTTTTAACGCTTTTATACTGTCATTTCTCCTTTATATTCCATATAGGTGTCATGGCTGTCACTAATGGTAGCCTTGATGGTGCAAGAGGTGTCAGAGGCAGAGAGGATGTCCACCCTCACGTCGAGTGCGGAGCACTGGACCGGGGTCATCAGGGAGGTGAGGCGGCACTGGCTCACGGAAGACTGGTGGAGGGACTTGCCCACCACGGCCTCGGCACACTCTTTAATCATCTGCATATTGCACACACCGGGACATACGGGCTCACCAGGGAAGTGTCCACGGTAGACCTCACAGTCGGGCAACAGTTCCACATGGCATACTGCAGAGGTGTCATTCTGGCGGTCGATGCCGATGATACTGTAATAACGGTTCTCGAGTCTCATTTTATTTTCTGATAAAAATTTTCATCCTGGTTTCAGCCACGAGTGTATCTACGTCCTGCACTCCTTTGTCCTTGTCGGCAACAACATGGGTCTGTGCAGAGAGAAGCGTGACGCCATTTACCTCCACACCCATGTGGACAACGGTAAGGAGACAATCACCCACAAGGGGACGATGGTGGCAGCGGAACTTCTTCACTTCGCCAATGTAGCCCACAGGCGGTTCTGTGGCTCCTGCCTTGATGGCCTTGTAGCCGGCAAAAGCCGAGGCCGACTGGGCTATATGCTCTATGAGTCCACTCTCATCCAACGTACCGTCCTCGCCAAGAAAGAAACAAGAAGGGGAGACGGTGAAGCAGGTCGTAGCCTGCTCACCGTCTGCACAGAGCAACTCATCCACCATCAGGATGGGATCCCTCTGCGGAATGAGCTGCGTAATAGTGATATTGTCCATCATCATTATTTGGGAAGATGGGTCTCAATGTAGTCGTACAGATTGTTGAAAGTCTGGATATTCTTCAACTCTGATACGGGAATCACCACCTTGTAGGTCTGCTGCACGAGGGCAATGAGATCTACGAGGCTCAGACTGTCGAGACTGAGGGTGTCCTTGATACTTGCCTCAGGGTCGAAGCTGGTGGTCTCTACATCAAACTCTTCGGCCAAGAGGCCGTTTACCTGTTCTACGATTTCGTTACGTGTCATAATCTTCTATTGTTATTAAATAATGTATATATTTTACAGATTCTTCACTATGAGCGTGGAGTTAGTACCTCCGAAGCCAAATGAATTGGAGAGGAACATGTCGAAGTGAGTCTTCAGCAACTCTGGCTGCACATGGATGCAGGCCGTCTCCTCATCGGGGTTCTCGAAATTGATGTTGGGAGCTATAAAGTCGTTCTTCATCATGAGAAGCGAATAGATGATTTCGCTGGCTCCCGCCATCCACATCTCGTGTCCAGTCTGGCTCTTGGTGGAAGTAACGGGCACATTGCGGTCGCCGAAGAGGCGGGCTATGGCCTGAGCCTCGCGAGCATCACCGATATGGGTGGATGTCGCATGGGCGTTGATGTACCCTATCTGGTCGGGCGTTACCTGGGCGTCTTTCAGACACAGTTCCAAAGAGCGTGCCGGTCCGTCGACGTTGGGGGTAGAGATATGGTCACCGTTGCCGGAGAATCCCCAACCAATAATTTCGGCCAGGATGGGAGCACCACGCTTTACAGCATGTTCATACTCTTCAAGAATGACCGTTGCAGCACCACCGCCCGGCACCAGACCGTCGCGGTCGCGGTCGAAGGGACGGCTGGCCTTGGTAGGTTCGTCCTCACGTACGGAGAACGACTGGATGCCGTCGAAGGCTGCTACACTGTACATATTGTTCTCCTGTGCACCACCGCACACCACGCACTCCTGCAAGCCATTGCGGATGAGCAAGGCACCGAGGCCGATGGACTGCGAACCGGACGCACATGCCGCCGAGGCTGTGAGGTTGATGCCGCGCAACTTGAAGAGGCAGGCAAGGTTCATCGTGACGGTGGAGTTCATCGACTGGAAGATGGAACCGCTGCCGCACGCCACAGTACTCTTGAACTCACGGAACTTGTCCAGAGCCTGCATGGTGGCCTCGGCTACGGAGTCGTTGCCATAGACAAGTCCCACCTCGTGCTGAGCAATATAGTCGGCATCGAGACGTGCATTCTCCAGTGCGTCCTTGGTAGCCATATAGGCATACTGCGCCTCTTCGGGCATGAAGTGGCGTTGGTTGCGCGGCACAAAAGGCTTGAGATTGGGCTTTGGCACATTGGCGCAAAGGGCAGACCGGAAACCTGCGTCCTTGCGTTCCTGACTGAAGATAATGCCACTCTTGCCGGCAAGGAGCGAGTCGCGCACCTCGTCGAGGGTGGTTCCGAGGCATGACCAAATGCCCATGCCCGTAATTACTACTCTTTTCATATTTTTCTTTCCTGTTCTATTGTTTGTATTCAAAGTATATCCTTCTCAAAGCACCTTCTGCGCTTCACGAGACGGGGATTGAGGGGTTTCCACTGCGACAACTCCCTCACGTTGTCCTCCAACTGCGGGCCGGTTTCTGCCCAAGTGTACCCCAGTTTATTGAAAACGGGGATAAGGTCGTTGAAGAAGAGGGCATTCACACCCAGGCCTTGATATTCGGGCAACACACCAATGAGAAGCATCTCTGCCTTGTCCTCGTGCTTCCATTTCAAGGCCTTCAGCACGTGGAGCCACCCCCAGGGCAGAAGCTTGCCATGGGTCTTGCGCATGGCATGCGACAGACTGCCCATTGAGACTCCGGCACCCACCATCTTGCCCTCACCGTCCTCGATGACGGATATCATACGGGTATCGATGAGCGGTATGTAATGCTTTACGAAGAAGTCTATCTGCCGGTCGGTAAAGGAAGAATAGCCAAAGAGGGGCGCATAACAGACGTTGAGCAAGTCGAATATTCGCTTGCCGTAGCCGCCATACATAATTTGCCACTTGGACAGCTTCTTGACGTGAAGGCCAAACATCTCACGTGTCAACTTGGTGACACGGGCATATTTTTGCGGTATGTCCTGCGGAATGTCCACCTGTATCTGCACCCAGTCTACGGCCTTTCGGAATCCAAGATGTTCCATGTGGCGCGGATAGTAGGGATGGTTGTAGATAGTGACGATGGAACCCATCTGGTCAAAATCCTCCACAAGCATGCCCTCCTTGTCAAAGTCTGAAATACCAAGGGGACCTTGCATGATATTCATGCCGTGTTCCCTCCCCCACTTCTCTACAGCATCAAGCAGGGCCGCAGAGACCGCCTCATCGTCGATGAAGTCGATGAAGCCGAAACGCACGGAGCGGGTGTTCCATTTTTCGTTGGCACGACGGTTGACAATGCCAGCAATGCGCCCCACGCACTGCTTCTCTCCGTCGTAGGCCACAAAGGCCTGAATATCGGAATAATCAAGACCGGGATTTTTCTCGGGACGGAAAGTGTCCCGTATGTCTTGGTCGAGATCAGGGACATACTGAGGTGTGTTGCGGTAGAGACGGTGGGGCAAACTAACGAAATCGTCCATCTCCCTATCTGTCTCCACTTTTTTTATTAATACCTTATTTTGAGCCATTCATTCGGTTTTCTTTTTCAAACTTTTACGCTATCGGAGTGCAAAAATAATATTTTTTTTCGGATTAACCGAAACTTTTTTGTCCACAAAAGTTTCCTAAAGCTCACATTGGCAGTTTTTTTTCCTTTTTTGAACAAAAAAACCACTCATATGGTTTATGACATTCTGAAAGATTGCACGTTTCTTTGCGACTTATTTAGGTTAATATCGCAGGCGATGAGGAAAGCGAGAAAAAGGGAGATGTCAGACAAATGTCATGCACTTTTCTTGTCCGACAAGAGGGGAAGATTTATCTTTGCACCCCAAACTATAGCAAGAAGAAGATGAAGAAGATTTTTATCGTGGCAACCGTGGTGCTCGTGGCATTCAACCTGT
>CAVFRG010000058.1:0-15459 GCA_963624905.1 Oscillospiraceae bacterium | reverse complement strand
ATTATATATATAATATAAAATTTTCCCATTCCCCTTTTTCTCCGAGGGAGGGGTGCAGGAAAATAAACTGTAACCGTAACCGTAACCACTTTGCGGGGCGAACGGACTTTGGATCTCCTTTTCTCCCCCCAGGTAAGAGGCGAAAAATTGACCCAGCGCAACAATCGTGCGAAAACGACCGTTAAAGCACGGATAAAGTTTGGCGGTTACAAAAATTTTTCGTAACTTTGCGGGCATCATTCGGAAGATGAATACAACAGCAGGTATAACTCTATTCAAAACAACAATTAGTCAATGGCTGAAACAAGAAAAATCAAGACGGCGTTAGTGTCAGTGTTCCATAAGGACGGGTTGGACGAACTGCTCGCCAAACTGAACGAAGAGGGTGTGAAATTTCTGAGTACGGGAGGTACGCAGAAGTTTATCGAGTCGCTAGGCTACGAGTGCCAGAAGGTGGAAGACGTCACCACCTATCCCTCCATCCTCGGTGGTCGCGTGAAGACTCTCCATCCCAAGATATTCGGCGGTATTCTGGGACGCCGTGGCAACGAGGGCGACCAGGTGCAGATGAAGGAATACGACATCCCCGCCATCGACCTCGTCATAGTAGACCTCTATCCCTTTGAGCAGACCGTGGCAAGCGGTGCCAGCGAGGCGGACATCATAGAGAAGATAGACATCGGCGGCATTTCGCTTATCCGTGCAGGAGCCAAAAACTTCAAGGATGTGGTCATCGTGCCCAGCAAGGCGGAGTATGCCGTACTGCTCGATATCCTGAAGCAGAAGGGTGCCGAGACCGACATCGAGGACCGCAAGATGTTTGCCACACGTGCCTTCGGCGTCAGCTCTCACTATGATACCGCCATCCACGAGTGGTTCGCCAAGTAAGTGAAGAACGAAGAGTGAAGAATTCGATTGCAAAGGCGTAAGGAATAAAACAACTAAACGCATAAAACCAAGGCATGAAGGAACGACAACTCTGACAACATAAACAACAAAGCTGCTGCAGGCAGCAGAAAAGTTGTACAAGTTGTGTTTGTTGTATAAGTTGTCGGTAGACACGCAAGAAAGTGAAGAGTCTGATAAAGGTAAAAAAAGTAAAAGGGTAAAAAAGAGGGCATACACCAGGATGGCTGTTATTAGGAGGTGCGGCGCCCCCGCCGTACCACTCAAAGAAGCCTCAAGCAAGAATGGATGTACCACTCAAAGAAGCAAAGGTAATGCCCCCTCCTTGCTTGGTACAGCGAGGGCGCTGTACCTCCTATAGTTACCCACTCTCGACCACAAAGGCTGTTGTCTTAACTCCTTTAACTCCAAAAAAATCACTCCTCAACAAAATAAAAACATAAAGAAGAAAAATGGGATTTTTTTCATTCATACAGGAAATAGCAATGGACCTGGGTACGGCCAACACCATCATTATCAGCGATGACAAGATTGTGGTGGACGAACCGTCCGTTGTGGCGCTCGACCGCCGTACCGACAAGATGATTGCCGTGGGCGAGAAGGCGAAGATGATGTACGAGAAGACACACGACAATATACGCACTATCCGCCCGTTGCGCGACGGCGTGATAGCCGACTTTACCGCTTGCGAGCAGATGATGCGCGGACTCATCAAGATGGTGCACACGGGCAGCCGCCTGTTCTCGCCCTCGCTCCGCATGGTGATAGGCGTGCCGTCAGGAAGCACTGAGGTGGAGCTGCGTGCCGTGCGCGACTCTGCCGAGCATGCCGACGGCCGTGACGTATACCTGATTTTCGAGCCTATGGCTGCAGCCATCGGTATCGGCATCGACGTGGAGGCGCCGGAGGGCAACATGATAGTCGACATAGGTGGCGGAAGCACCGAGATAGCCGTCATCTCGCTCGGAGGCATCGTGTCGAACAACTCCATCCGCACTGCAGGCGACGACCTCACCGCCGACATACAGGAGTACATGAGCCGACAGCACAACGTGAAGGTTTCGGAGCGTATGGCAGAGCGCATCAAGATACACGTGGGTTCCGCCCTCACCGACCTGGGCGACCAGGCTCCCGAGGACTTCGTCGTGCACGGCCCCAACCGCATCACTGCACTCCCCATGGAGGTGCCCGTATGCTACCAGGAGGTGGCACAGTGCCTCGACAAGACTGTGGCAAAGATAGAGAATGCCGTGCTCTCGGCTCTCGAGAATACACCGCCCGAGCTGTATGCCGACATCGTGAAGAACGGCATCTGGCTCACCGGTGGAGGTGCACTGCTGCGCGGACTCGACAAGCGTCTCACCGCCAAGATTAACATCCCGTTCCACATCGCCGAAGATCCGCTACACAGCGTGGCCAAAGGCGCAGGCGTAGCCCTGAAGAATGTGGACCGCTTCTCTTTCCTCATGCGATAAAACGAAAGGGAAGGGAGGACTAAAAACGAAGCGTTCTCTTTGGGGTGGAGATTCCCCAAGAGCCCCGACATCAAGGTAAGAAGATTGAAGCAACCGCTTTCTCTCCCCTCCTCAGGGAGGGGGTGAGAAGCGGGTGCTGTTTTTTTAACGCGTACAAAACGACATGCACAACCTACTGGAATTCCTGTCTAAGCACAACCACTGGATGCTCTTCGTGCTGCTCGAGGCCCTGAGTTTCGTGCTGCTCTTCCGCTACAACAGCTACCAGGGCAGCGTGTGGTTCACTTCGGCCAATGAAGTGGCGGGAAAGGTGTACGAATGGAACTCTGCCGTGACGAGTTTCTTCTCGCTTTCGGATGTCAATGCGCAGCTCACCAGACGCAACGCCACGCTCGAACAGCAGGTGAGGCTGCTTGCCGACAGCCTGGAGAAAACAATGGAGAAGGCACGCACTCCCGGCGCTGCAGCCGGTAATGCGCAGCATGCCCTGCCACCTGCCCTACAGGGATACAGGTTTGTGAATGCCAAGGTGGTGGCAAGCAGCGTAGACCGGTACGACAACCTCATCACCATAGACAAGGGCTCGGCCGACGGCGTGCAGCGCGACATGGGAGTAGTGTGCGGCACGGGCGTGGTAGGCATTGTCTACCTCGTCTCCGACCATTACTCCATCGTTATACCCGTGCTCAACAGCCGTTCCAACATCAGCTGCATGCTGCAGCACAGAGGCTACTACGGATACCTGCGGTGGAAGGGAGGTTCACCCCAGAGTGCCTATCTCGAGGACGTGCCGCGCCATGCACGCTTCAAGCTCGGCGACAACGTGGTGACAAGCGGCTACTCGGCGGTATTCCCGCCAGGAGTGCTCGTGGGCAAGGTGCTGCATGTGTACAACTCGCCCGACGGACTGTCCTATCGGGTGCAGGTAAGGCTCGCTACCGACTTTGCCCGTCTGCGCGATGTATGCGTGGTTGACAACTCGGCCATGCAGGAACAGATAAACCTCATGAGGGCCGCACAGGATTCGCTGACAACCCAATAGGGATTTTTTTAGAACACGCCTTATACATAAAAGATGAGTGTAGAACAATTACGTCATTTTTGGATATTCGCACTCCTGTTGGCCGCACAGGTAACGGTGTGCAACAACATACACCTCTTCTCGTGCGCCACACCCATGGTGTCCGTCATGCTGGTGCTGCGGTTCAGACGCGGCATGCCGCGCTGGGGCGTGCTGCTATGGTGTTTCGCCATGGGACTGTGCTCCGACATCTTCGCCAACACACCAGGCGTGGCGGCGGCTTCCATGACCGCTGTAGGACTGGTGCAGCCATACCTCCTCGAACTCTTTCTGAGCCGTGACAGCGCAGAAGACCTGCGCCCCGACCCAAGAACGCTCGGAACAGCCTACTACTGGTATGCGTTCATGCTCATATTCGCGTTCTGCTTCCTCTTTTTTACCATGGAGATGTTCAGTTTCTTCAATTGGCAGCACTGGCTCTTGTGCATTCTCGGAAGCACCCTTCTTACCTTTGTCATCTGTATGGCCATTGCCTCTGTGTCAACACAACAGCGGTAGTCGCCCCTCCACCCGAAAAAATACAGTAAACGCATGGTTGACTACAATCTCGAAAAGCGCAAGTATGTCATAGGCGGCGTGGCCATCGCCATCGTCATCGTCTATGCCATCAGGCTCTTCTCGCTCCAGATTATGAGTGACGACTATAAGAAGACGGCCGACAGCAACGCCTTTCTCAAACGCGTGGAATACCCCTCGCGAGGGTGTATATACGACCGTAACGGAAAGCTCATGGTGTACAACCAGCCATCGTACGACATCATGGTGGTGATGAACGAGGAAAGCGGGAGGATAGACACCGCCGACTTCTGCAACTCGCTCGGCATTACAAAGGAGTTCTTCATCAAGCGCATGAACGACATCAAGGACCGCTCCAAGAACCCCGGATATTCCCGCTACACCCAGCAGCTCTTCATGACACAGCTCTCGGAGAAAGACTTCAGCGTGTTCCAGGAAAAAATGTTCCGCTTCCCGGGATTCTATGTGCAGAAGCGCAGCGTACGCGAATACCGCTATCCCTATGCGGCACATGTGCTCGGCGATGTGGGCGAGGTGTCGGAAAGCAACATAGAGGAGGACGACTATTACCAGCCGGGCGACTACATCGGAAAGCTCGGAATAGAGAAATACTACGAGAAGCAACTGCGTGGGCAGAAGGGCATCAAGATCATGCTGCGCGATGCACACGGACGTATACAGGGCAGCTATATGAACGGCAAACTCGACCGGCGCCCTGTGGCGGGAAAAGACCTCACCCTCGGCATAGACATCAACCTGCAGGCACTCGGCGAACGCCTACTCGAGGGTAAGATAGGCAGTATCGTGGCCCTTGACCCTACTACCGGCGAGGTGCTTGCCATGGTGTCATCGCCCACATACGACCCGCGCCAGCTTACGGGAAAGAACAGGGGGAAAATGCACAAGTTCCTGTCGCACAACCCGTGGAAACCGCTCCTCAACCGAAGCATCATGGGACAGTATCCCCCAGGCTCCACCTTCAAGACCACCCAGGCGCTTACCTACCTTACCGAGGGCATCATTACGCCCGGTACGGCATTCCCCTGCCACCACGGCTTCAGCTATAAGGGACTGCATGTGGGGTGCCACGGCCATGCCTCGCCCATCGCCCTCGTAGATGCCATCAGCACCTCGTGCAACGGATACTTCTGCTGGGGACTGTACTACATGATAGGCAACAAGCGCAAGTACGGCTCCGTGCAGAACGCCATGAACACCTGGCGCGACTACATGGTGAGTATGGGATTCGGATACAAGCTCGGCATCGACCTGCCGGGCGAGAAAAGGGGACTCATACCCAATGCCGATTTCTATGACAGGGCATACCGCGGCTCCTGGAACGGACTTACCGTCATCAGTATCTCCATCGGACAGGGAGAGGTGAACCTCACACCGCTGCAGATTGCCAACCTCGGGGCCACCATAGCCAACAGGGGCTACTACTATGCGCCGCATGTCGTGCGCAAGGTGAAGGGCGAACCGCTCGATACGGCATACACCCACCGCCACTATACCAAGGCTTCGCGCCGCGCATACGACTATGTGGTGGCTGGTATGCGCTCATCCGCACTCAAGGGTACCTGCAAGATGCTGGCACGCTACGACTTCGAGGCTTGCGGAAAGACGGGTACCGCACAGAACCGCGGACACGACCACTCCGTATTCATGGGCTTTGCACCCATGAACAACCCGCGTATAGCCATTGCCGTCTATGTGGAGAACGGCGGATGGGGCGCTGACTATGGTGTGCCCATCGGCGGACTGATGATGGAGCAGTACCTCAAGGGCAAGCTCTCGCCCGCTTCCGAGAGGCAGGCCGCCGAGATGCAGGCAAGAAGAATAGGCTACGGTGCGAGCAGTAGATAAAGGTAAAAAAGCCGATTAAAGGTAAAAGGGTAAAAAGGTAAAAAGTAAAAAAGGAAAAAATGGCTCAAACGGACAAAAGACAACCCAGCGTGCTGCGCTCGCTCGACTGGTGGACCATAGGCATCTACCTGGCTCTCCTCGTTTTCGGATGGCTCAGCGTGTGCGGTGCAAGCTACACCTACGGAGACAACGACATCTTCAGCCTCGACTCACGTTCGGGCATGCAGATAGTATGGATAGGCACATCCATCGCGCTCGGCTTCGTCATACTCATGCTCGACGACCGGTTTTACGATACCTTTTCCTACGTCATCTATGCCGCACTTGTGCTCCTCCTCTTCCTTACCATCTTCAATCCGCACAGCATCAAGGGCTCCCGCTCGTGGCTTGTGCTGGGACCGCTACGCCTCCAACCCGCAGAGTTCGCCAAGTTTGCCACCGCCCTCGCCATCTCCAAGTTTATGAGCAACTATTCCTTCAATATCCACAGGCTGAAAGACTTCTGCATGGCGGCATTCATCATCTTGCTGCCCATGATATGCATCGTGGGGCAGAGGGAGACGGGCTCGGCACTCGTCTATACGGCCTTCTTCCTGATGTTCTACAGAGAGGGAATGCCAGGCTCCGTGCTCTTCACAGCCGTGGCCATGGTGGTATACTTCGTGGTGGGTGTGAAGTATGAGAATGTGATGATGTGGGACGACTGCACCTCCGTGGGCAAATTTGTCGTGTTGCTGCTCGTACAGTTGTTTACGGCAGGCATGGTAAGGTCGTATACCCATAGCCGCGCACACATGTGGATTATCGGGGGCGTGGCGGTGTTCTTCACCGTAGCAGGTCTCCTCTTCTCCTCCTATGTCATACCCTTCGACGTTACGTGGATACAACTTGCCTTGTGCCTTGTCATGGTAGTGTTCCTCCTCTTCCAGGGACTTGCCAGCCGGCTCCGCAACTATTATTTCATAGCCCTCTTTGCCGTAGGGTCGCTCGTGTTCTTCTACAGTGCCGACTATGTACTCAACAACGTGATGGAACCCCACCAAAGGGTGCGTATCAATGTGCTGCTGGGATTGGACGAAGACCTCGCTGGGGCAGGCTATAACGTTCACCAGAGCGAGATAGCCATCGGTTCGGGAGGCTTGCAGGGCAAGGGATTCCTCAACGGCACGCAGACCAAGCTGAAGTTTGTCCCCGAGCAGGACACCGATTTTATCTTCTGCACCGTCGGCGAAGAGGAAGGATTCCTCGGTTCGTCGGCTGTCCTCTTCCTCTTCCTCGCCCTCATACTGCGCCTCATGCACCTGGCCGAACGCCAGCCGTTCAAGTTCGGGCGCATCTACGGCTATTGTGTGCTCAGCATCTTCCTCTTCCATCTCTTCATCAATGTGGGCATGGTGCTCGGTCTCACCCCCGTTATAGGCATCCCTCTGCCCTTCTTCAGCTACGGCGGCTCCTCGTTGTGGGGATTTACCATCCTCCTGTTCATCTTCCTGAGAATAGACGCGGGCAGGAATCTCGTGAGGAACTGAATTATATTTACGGATAAAAGAAAATCCTTAAAACGAGAAACTTTAGACAAAGCTCTTTCTAAGGATTTTCTTTTATTCCGACTTTCGATTGAACCTGGCAATTCTCTCATTTACAATTCTCAGATAGGTTCTTTTCATCTTGTCATTGAGAAAAGAGCGGGCGACGAGCTGTTCTGTCTCATTGGGTAGGAATGCAAACTTGTCTAAGATGGCAGAGATGCGCTTTTCTCTTAGGCCAATGAGATTACCAAATCGCTCGAAATCTAAGCGGCATGGATGCCTAGTCCTGGCATATACGTCACTTTTTTCGATGTTCTCTGATAAACCACCGTTCAGCCCCAAGTCATCTCCCTCGATATGGAGGGCAGTATTCATCAAGTCGTAAGCAGGGGACAGTTGGTAAGCTTCGCCGTTTTTCAGTAGGGAGAAATTCTTCAGATGGTCGTCTCCGTTGCCATAAATGTAATTGAAAACAACCAGTTTGAAAAAACGCTCCATGGAGACCATCCATGCAGGTATGTATTGCTTTATCATCCTCGCTACATCCTCAAAACTTCCCTCATATTTGAAATACGTGCCGTTTTCTGCCTCGTTTTTCCCAAGAAGAGAGGCGAAATCCTCCATGTCATATTTGCATCCGTCTTTGGAAAGGTCGAAACGCTTGGTAATATATACCATATCGCCTTTTGGGGTGAAGGACAGACCGTTTTCTGCAGTGATGATGCCATATGATTGAGATGCAATTTGCATGGTGAGGTGCTCGTTGGCTGGTATCTGTTTGCGAGTGTTGAGTGTGTTGTCCCAAGGTGCGGGCTTGAGGATGTACCATGAGCGTTCGTTCTCTTTGGATAGTCTGATGATTCCTTCGTCCAAGATGACAGGAAACTTCTCTTGTGCTCCAGAAACGGAGATTCTTCTCATGGCGTACATGCCGTCTTTTGCCTGGCAAATATCGTCTATCTCGAAATTCAAGAGATGGGATGCTTTCTTGCCATCAAATAGACGTTTAATTGCAATCGGTGAATAGCTTGTATAGCCAACGGCTAATGTTGAAGGACAAATATTCAGTTCTTTCATTCTTGGATCCCTTTCATTCTGTGATTTCTTTTACGGTCACTGCTCCGATGGTGTCGAATGTCGCAATCTTGAGCAAGAGTCCGAAGAAGTCTTTCTCGTCCAGCCGCCAGCTTCGGCATACGATTTTTCTGTTGGCACCTTCTGGCAACATATTGGTGAAGAAAGGAAAGAGAAAATCCGACTTGTATGGGGTGGGAGTAAGAGGCATAGTCAGTGAAATCGATTTGTGCGTTGAGTCTGCCAGATACGCTTTATTATATACATAGGTGTAGTTCTTGCCAGGCATTTCCTCCGTGAGGGTGCCAGCCAAGATGTCGTGGCAATAAACTTCTGCTTTTCTCATGTTATTTCTACTTTAGATGGTCTTGCGAATCTCATACTTGATTTCCATACCCAAAATCTCCATGATCTTTTCGACTGTGGAGAGCGATGGGTTTCCTTTTCCTGCCTCTATTTGCTTGATGGTGGTAATGCCTATCTCCGCCATTTCAGCGAGGTCTTGTTGCGTGATGCCCAACTTCTTGCGTTGGTCTTTCATTACTTCTTGAATGCTCATTGGACGCTATATTGTACTTTTGCCGCAAAAATACAAAGAAAAAACAGAAAAAGCAAGAAAAAGTATAATTAATTGTACTTTTCTTGCTTTTCCCTTATATTCTGTGTGGAGGCTGATATTCTCATTTCCTCACCCTCTCCACTTTCAGTCCGATGTCGCTGATGCCGGGCAGTATCTCGCGCTTCATGTCGTGGCGTATGGTGATGTGGAGCGAGTCACCGGCATGGTAGTGGCGGGGCGGCATGCTGAACTGATACTGGTAGCTGCCCACACCGTAGCCCGTAGCTCTGCCTTCGTTTGATACGAGTGTACACTTCAGGGTGTCACAGCTCACGTCACCTTTCCCCCGTTTCCTGCCGTAGGCACCGGGGGTGTTGCCTGCACGTCCCTTCCGCAGGTGCCTGTCCATGCAGTCGGTCTCTACTATCAGAGTCAACTTCATGAACGGGTAAAGGCCCGTAATCCGCAAGTTCACCATTCGGCCGTACTCGCCCTCTTGCTTGAGTGGCGGCACGTCGAAGGATATCGTGTCGTTCTTCTCCCATCCGGCAACAGGCGTATGTTCATAATGATAATACTTCGTCTGGCTGGTGCAAGATGAGAGAAGGACGGTTACACCTATTATATACAGTATGCTTCGGGCGATGGTTTTCATCATGTGGTTAGGCGTGTCCTAAAAAATCCATGCTTTATTAATTTTCTTCTTTAGCCGGGTTGCTCTTGCCTGTTTCGGGTGCCTGGTTGCCGTTGGCGGGCTGTGCTTTGCCCTCTGCAGGCTTCTGCCTCATGGCATCTTTGTTGTTGCGCTTGGGCTTGCTCTCGCGCTTTTCGCCTTCATTGTTCTTTGCCGGCTTACCCTGCTTGCGCTCGCCTTGTTGGGGGCGGTTATTGTTCTGCTTGTTTGGCTTCTTTTTCTTTTTCTTCGCCTTGTCGAAACGGCTCAGGTCGGCCCCTGCCAGCAAGTCCTTCGACTTGGGAGCCGGCTTCGCCTTGCCGTCTTCCACGAGGCTCAGCGGTTTTTCGCCCTCCTTGTTCATGCGTATAATCTCCCATGCCCTCTTGGCCGTTATGGTCTCGAGGTTGGAAGCCATATTCTTGTCGGTGGAGTAGGTTATCATGTTGGTGAGGATATCTACCTTAAACTGGTGGTAGTCGCCGTCAGCAGTCTGCAGCAGGGCGTCTCTCGGCGGCATGCGCTTGCTTGCCTCCACGTAGTTGTCCACCTCATAGTTGAGGCAGCACTTCAGCTTGGCGCACATGCCGGCAAGTTTCTGGGGGTTGAGCGAGATGTCCTGGAAGCGTGCCGCATTGGTGCTCACACTCACGAAGTTCTTCATCCATGTGGCGCAGCACAGCTCGCGTCCGCAGGGCCCCGTTCCGCCAATGCGCCCAGCCTCCTGGCGTGCGCCTATCTGCTTCATCTCTATGCGTACGTGGAAAGTCTCGGCCAGTACCTTGATGAGCTGGCGGAAGTCTACACGTTCGTCTGCGATGTAGTAGAAAATGGCCTTGTTGCCGTCGCCCTGGTATTCCACGTCGCCTATCTTCATTTTCAGCCCAAGGTCTTTGGCTATCTGGCGGCTTTGTATCATCGTGCCGTGCTCGCGGCTCTTCGCCTCCTCCCATTTGTCGTAGTCTACGGGTTTGGCAATGCGGTAGACACGGCGTATCTCGTCCGCCGACTTCAGGTTGGCTTTCCTCAGTTGCAGCTTTACGAGCCTTCCCGTAAGTGTCACCACACCGATGTCGTGCCCCGGGTTGGCCTCCACCGCCACCACGTCGCCCTTCTTCAGGTCGAGGTTGTTCACGTTGTGGAAGTATCCCTTGCGGGTGTTCTTGAACTGCACCTCCACGAGGTCGGTGCTCTCTGCGTTGCCGGGTACATCAGCAAGCCAGTCGTATGTGTTGAGCTGGCGGTCCTGGCGGCCTGCTGCACAATGGCACAACCCGCGGTCGCAACCGTTCCACATGCGGAATTTCATATTTTTATAGTCCACGTTAGTCTAATGTATTATTTATGTTTATAATTGACAGGCTTGCGCCCTTGATTTTTTAATAGTTGGTGTGAGCGGGAAGTTAGAGAAGTTAAGGGAAGTTAGAGAAGTTAAGGGAAATTAGAGAAGTTAAGGGACAATAGCTTTTGCAATTGAATTCTTCACTCTTCCGGCATACGCCCTCTTTTTACTTTTTTACCTTTAACCTGCCCTTTTTACTTTTTTACCTTTATTAGATTCTTCACTCCATTGCCTTTACCTTGAGTGGTACGGCGAGGACGCCGTACCTCCTAAAGACAAGCCTTACTACGGCCGAGTGCTGGTAACTGTAGGAGGTACGGCGCCCTCGCTGTACCAGTCAAGCGGGATTAGGCAAGTGCCTGCTCTTCGTTCTTCACTCTTCGTTCTTCACTCTTCACTTCCTTATCAGCATGACAATGATTTTTAGCGTCATGTCGAAGAATACGATTTTGGCGTTGGCGTTGCGGTCGATGAGCTTTTTACACTCGTCGAAGAGGTCGAAGATGTCGATGACGTTCGCCTCGTTGATAAACCGGGCAAAGTTGCGTGCGAAGTTCTCCTCTTCCTGCGTCATGTACACCAGTTCCGGATGTTGGAAGTTGTAGGCGAAACTCTCGCGCACCATGTGTACGAAGTAGTCGAGCATGCGTTTCTGCTTTTCCCTCCCGAATCCTGCCACCACGTCGCACCATTTCTTCAGGTCGTGTATGTTGCGCCTGTATGCCAGACGCATGAGCATGATAAAGAGGTCCAGGTGCTGCTGGTTCTCGTTACCCGCCTCCAGTTCCTCTATGGCGAGGTTCCAGTTGCCGCCCGCTATGCGTGCTATGCGGTGTGCGGTTTCGGAATCCAGCTTGCGGCGGTCGACAAGTGCCTGTTCCATTGCGGCGGTGTCTATCTTCTTGAAGTCGATGCGCTGTGTGCGGCTCCTTACGGTTTCGAGCAGCAGTTCGGGATGTTCGCTTACAAGGATGAAAACCGATTGGCGTGGAGGTTCCTCCAGCAGCTTGAGCATCTTGTTGGCGCAGTCGGTATTCATGCGTTCGGCCATCCATATCAGGCTCACCTTGTAGCCGCCCTGGCTCGACATGAGACTCATGTTGTGGGCTATGCTGTCGCTCTCCGCCACGGTGATGATGGCCTGCTTGTTGCTGTCCTGCTCGCTGCTCATGCGGCGTGTCCAGTCACTGATGCGGATATAGCCGTCGCTCTGCATCATCATGTCGTGCCACTCGTGTGCAAAGTCGAGGCTTACGGGCTTGTGGTCGGACGGTGTGCCGGGCAGCTTGAGGGTGGGGTAGGTGAAGTGCAGGTCGGGATGCTCGTACTTGCTCAGCATGGCGTGGGTACGCTTGGCCTCGGGCGTGTCTTCCTCGTCACGCTCGCCCAGGAGGTAGCTGGCGAAGGCCAGTGCCATGGCAAATTTGCCGCATCCTTCAGGGCCGCAGAAGAGCAGGGCATGGGGCAGGCGGTTGTTCTGAGCCATGCCTGTAAGTCGTTGCCATATTTCTTGCTGGCCTATTACTTCACTGCGTTTCATCTGTCTCTTTTTACTTTTAAAAGAGTCTCTTTGCTATTTGCCTTACGCTATCCACTGCCGATACGGTGAAGAAATGTACATTGCTGTATCCGTGTGCGAAGAGATCCTTTACCTGTTCCGTCGTCCACTCTATACCCAGTTGCTTGGCATCATCGTCGTTCTTGCACTTCAGCACCTCGCTTGCCAGTTCTTCGGGTATGTCGCAATGGAACGTCTTCGGCACCACCGTGAGCTGACTCATCTTGGCGAACGGCTTGATGGCGGGAATCAACGGCATGGTAATGCCCATTTGCCTGGCTTTCTCCGCAAAGTCATAGAACTTCCGGTTGTCGTAGAAGAGTTGGGTGACGGCATATTGCGCTCCCAGCTGCTGCTTCTTCAGGAGGTGCTGCATGTCTTGCTCTATGTTGGGGGCCTCCTCGTGCTTCTCGGGGTAGCACGCCACACCATAGTGGAACTTCTCGCCCGGGTGCTTGATGGGCGTGCCGTCGGCAAAGAATCCGTCGTTAAACAGCTTTACCTGTTCTATGAGGTCGGTGGCGTGTGCATGGCCGTTGGGCGTAGGGGTGAACAGCCTGTCTTCCTTGGCCTTGTCACCGCGGAGCAGCAACAGGTTGGAGATGCCCAGAAACTGCAGGTCGAGCAATTCGTACTCGATGTCTTCCTTTGTGGCACCGCTGCAGATGACGTGCGGTATCACAGGTATGTCGTATTTGTTCTTGATGGCGGCAGCTATGGCTATAGTGCCCGGGCGGCGGCGTACGCGCTGGCGCGACAAGAGGCCGTTGCTTTCCTCTTTGTACACATACTCGCTGTGGTGGGTCGTTATATTGATGAAACGGGGACCATACTCCTTCAGGCTGTCTATGGTGCGGAAGAGGGCATCGGTGCCGTTACCCTTCAGCGGCGGAAGCACCTCGAAGGAAAAACCGTTTCCAATGTTCTTGTCGTTCAAGTATTCTGTTATGTTCATCGGCAAAATGATAATTTGGATGCAAATTTACAAAAAAAATAGGGGAAAATGGCACGTTGTACGTAATATTTAATAAGAATGTGCGTATTTATATATGCTGGAATGTGTACTTTCAAGTTCAAACTTGCAGGCGCACGCATGCCAAAACGAATCAACAAAACCTAAATAAAATTATGGAACAATACCAAAAAGGCTCTAAAGCCTACCTTACATCTATCGTGATGGTCGCTGTTCTGGGCGGCCTCCTCTTCGGCTATGACACCGCTGTCATCTCGGGTGCCGAAAAGGGTTTGCAGGCATTCTTCAAGGGTGCAAGTGATTTTAAGTATACCGACTTCATGCACGGCTTCACGTCGTCAAGTGCCCTCATCGGTTGCATTATCGGCAGTTCGCTTTCCGGAATCTTCGCCAGTAGGCTGGGCCGCAAGCGTTCGCTCATCTTCGCCGGTGTGTGCTTCTTCCTATCGGCATGGGGAAGTATGGAACCGGAAAGCTACATCCTGCCACAGGGCCAGGCCGACTGGACGCTGCTCGTAGTGTTCAACTTCTATCGTGTACTCGGTGGTATCGGTGTGGGTATGGCATCTGCCATCTGCCCTATGTACATCGGTGAGATAGCACCCAGCAATATGCGTGGTATGCTCGTGAGCTTCAATCAGTTTGCCATCATCTTCGGACAATTGGTGGTTTACTTCGTCAACTTCATCATCATGGGCGACCATGCCAACCCCATCTATGATGCAGCCGGGCACATCGCCAATATGCTCGATGCCGAGTGGACCATCGAGACCGGCTGGCGCTATATGTTCGGTAGCGAGTGCGTGCCGGCAGGTCTCTTCACCGTGCTCATCTGCTTCGTGCCCGAAACACCGCGTTACCTCATGATGATAGGTCAGGAGGAGAAGGCATACAATGTGCTGGCACGTATCAATGGCAGTTTTGAGGCGAAGGCCATTATCAACGACATCAAGAATACCGTTACCGTCAAGACCGAGAAACTCATGTCGTATGGCTTCATGTGCATCTTCGTGGGCGTGATGCTCTCCGTATTCCAGCAGGCTGTGGGCATCAATGCCGTACTCTATTATGCACCGCGCATCTTCCAGGACATGGGCATGAACAATCCGATGGTACAGACCGTCATCATGGGTGTTGTCAACATCTCGTTCACCCTCGTGGCAGTATTCACGGTAGAGAAGCTCGGGCGCAAGCCGTTGCTCATCTGTGGTTCGCTGGGTATGGCCATCGGTGCCATCGGGGTGGCTCTTACCTTCGGCAACGAGGCGCTCAGTACCGTCACGATGCTCAGCATCATGGTATACAGTGCCAGCTTCATGTTCTCGTGGGGACCTATCGCATGGGTACTTATCGCCGAACTCTTCCCCAATACCATACGTGGTGCTGCCGTGGCTGTGGCCGTGGCCTTCCAGTGGATATTCAACTTCATCGTCTCTTCTACCTTCGTGCCGATGTTCAACATGCACCTTGAGCCGGGCGACGATTTCGGCCACTGGTTTACCTATGGTCTCTATGGAGCTATCTGTATCATTGCTGCTCTCTTCGTCTGGAAACTCGTTCCCGAAACAAAGGGAAAGACTCTCGAGGACATGAGCAAGCTCTGGAGAAAGGAAAAGTAATTCAAGCTCAATGCGATGGCGGGAAATGCGCCATCGCACAGAATATATGAGGAAACAACAATAAGAGGGTGCACCCGTTAAGGTGCACCCTCTCTCTTTGGTGTGTCGGTATTAGTCTTGAGTATGAGAGTATTGTGAATTTGGTTTATTCAGCTGAGAATATAAGGGAAATGGAACGGATGTTGGAGGGAAGTGGAAGAACACTGCATATTCATCTTTTACCTGTCAGCTTGCGCTTTACCTATTGTTTGCTTATACTTTTTATACTTTTGTCATTTTGGATTTTAT
>CAVFRG010000057.1:0-15498 GCA_963624905.1 Oscillospiraceae bacterium | reverse complement strand
TTAGGATACAAGATTCTCAATCTTGGCATAGGGGTTCGATTCCCCTATCGACTACTTGTTACGGAATACATGAAGCATTGCTTTGGTGTTCGGTTCGAAATCATCTTTTTTGGTCGATTCATCTAATGGTTAGGATACAAGATTCTCAATCTTGGCATAGGGGTTCGATTCCCCTATCGACTACAGAGCAAAGAGGAAATGCGAATAGCATTTCCTCTTTGCGTATACAGGAGTTGCACGTATTATCTTTGGTTGGCTGCCTTTTACCCTACATGTAATCTCCGTTCCGTGTCACCGAACCGCCATTCCGTGTCACCGAACGCACATTCCGTGTCACCGAACGCACATTCCGTGTCACTGAACGGAGATTTCTCATAAGCGAAGATACAATTTATGCATCGAAAAAGGAGGCAAGCATGTAACGTAATGCCTGCCTCCTTGCGCATGGGATTAGTATCAAATTAGTTCTCCATGAATTTCTTGGCAGAGCGCAACTGATGGCGCATCACGCTCAGGAACTCCTGGCTCTCCTGGAGCACGTTGAGGTAGACGAGGGAAACCTTCAATAGTGTGTTGTCGTTCATGTGCTGCAGGCGGTCGATGTGCTTCTTGCGAATCACCGAAAGCTCGTCCTTGCAGGCATCTGCCTCAGCGAGAATCTCGCGGTAGTTTTCGTAGCGGCTTGTCTCTATCTGCTCGCAACTCATCTTCATCAGGTCGTTGATCTTTTGGCGGACAGGGGCGAACTCGTCGATGTATTCCTGGGGCAGCGGGTTGAAGTTGTTGTCCACGTGCTCCTTGATGGGATCGAGGATACGGCGCAGGGTGTAGATGAACTGCTGGTTGCTGTTGGCACCGAGGTGGAACCACGTGTTGCGCTCGATGGCTATCTCCTGCGGACTCTTCTTCAGGCCGAGCATCTCCTGGCGGCGGAACTTCTTCAGCATGTCCTGCTCCTTCTTCAATGCCTTGTTGGCGTGGCGCAGGTTGCTTGGTTTCTCCTCAGCGAGACCATCCATAATCTGGTTGAACTGACTGAGGGCGAAGTGGCAAACGTAGCTCTGGGTCTTGCCCACGTGGCGGCGAAGCATATCCCAAACCAACTCTGGGTCGCGGGTACGCATCATCAGCGTGAACGAGTCGCCCTTGTCCTCTACCTTGGCTTTCTTGTTGTACTGTACGTTACTGCGGATGAGCATGAACACCACGATAATCATGAATGCGCTCTTCACGACAATGCCGCCGTAGAACATGGCCACGCAGACAATGGCGCAGGCTGCGAAGGCCACACCGGCTGTGATGAACCATCCACCGATGACGCTCAATACTCCCGTTACACGGAACACGGCACTCTCACGGCTCCAGGCGCGATCGGCGAGTGAGGAACCCATAGCCACCATGAAGGTGACATAGGTAGTGGAGAGTGGCAACTTGAGGTTGGTACCGATTGTGATGAGCATGGAAGCCAACACAAGGTTTACAGCGGCGCGCACCACGTCGAAGGCTGCGCTCTCCTCCAGCTCCACTGCATTCTTGTCGAAACGGGAGTTGATGTAGTTCTTCAAGCTCTGTGGCAGGAAGCGGTTGAGCCATGAGTCGCAAGCCTGGCAGTTGCGTACGATGACGCGGGCAGCCTTGGAGGAGCCGAACATCTCGTCACCCTCGTCCTGGCGGCTCAGGTCTACGGAAGTCTTGATTACGTTCTGTGCCTTCTTGGATGTGGCCATGGCGACTATCATCACGAAGCCGGCGGCGAGAAGAAACAATGGGGTGGTAGTGGCGCTATCCATCAAGGATGTCATTAGATAGCTGTCGGCAGCCACACCGTTGCTGTTGGCCATGAAGTCCTCGTATGAAGAAAGACCGGCGAGAGGCACACCGATGAAGTTTACAAGGTCGTTGCCGGCGAAAGCCATGGCTAGGCCGAAGGTGCCGAGGAGCACGGTGAACTTGAATATGTTGATGCGGCAGAGGTGCATGAACTCCATCACCACGGAGGAAACCACGAAGGTGATTACGAGGAGGAAGCCCACGTTGTCCTGGATGTAGTCGCGGATATTCTGCGGCAGATAAGGACTCTTGCCCAAGCCCTTCATGAAGATGAAGTAGGAGAGGGCAGTGAAGGCGATGCCACCGAAGATGGCGATGCTGTAGCGGGAGTGCTTCTTATAATTAAAGGTGAAGACCACACGCGAAATCCACATCACGGCCACACCGAACACGAAGGCGATGATGACGGAAGAGAAAATTCCCATGATCACCTCCAGTGCCTTGTCGCTGTTGAGCAGGTCGCCGTAGTTGAGGCTAGGGTCGCCCGCCATCTTGATGGTGGCGAGGATGAACGCACCTCCCAACAGCTCGAACACCAGCGAAACGGTGGTTGAGGTAGGCATACCGAGCGTGTTGAACACGTCGAGCACCAGCACGTCGGTCACCATCACGGCGAGGAAGAGCGTCATCATTTCCTCAAACGAGTAGTGGTCCGGGCTGGCGATGCCATGGCGGGCGATGTCCATCATTCCCGACGACATGATGGCACCGAGCACCACGCCCAGGGAGGCGATGATCAGCACGGTGCGGAACTTGGCCACCTTGGCTCCGATGGCCGACTGCAGGAAGTTGACAGCGTCGTTGCTGACTCCCACGAAGAGATCAAACACTGCCAAGCAGAGCAGGAAGATCACGATACAAAGATAAATAGTACTCATATTTATGATTGAAATTTAATGTATTCTTACACGGCTGCAAAGGTAAGGCCGGCATGTTACAAGCCTCTTAAACAGATGTTACATTCCCGTTAAAGATTGGGCGTACAAGAATGTATGTGAAAAGTTTGGCAATTAGCAAAAAAGATTGTACTTTTGCATGCACATTGCGAAAGCAGTGCCAACCAGGAAACAAAAGAAAAAGAAATGGGAATCAAGAAAAGAAGATGGCATTGCCTGCCCGGTCAGCCCCTTACCGAACTCGACAAACAGGTAATGTATTGGGAGGGGAAAGGCAAATTGGTGCCTACCCGCGAACTGATAAAGACTCCGGAGCAGATAGAGGGTATACGCAAGAGCGGCGTGGTGAATACGGGCTGCCTTGACGCTGTGGCAGAAGCCATCCGTCCGGGCATGAATACGCAGGAGATAGACGATATCTGCATGCAGTACTGCAAGGACCACAATGCCACACCGGCTTGCCTCGGCTATTCGGGTTATCCTAAGAGCGTATGCACCAGCATCAACGAGGTGGTGTGCCACGGCATCCCCAAAGAGGAGGACGTGCTACAGGAAGGCGACATTGTCAATGTCGACATGACTACCATCGTTGACGGTTACTATGCTGACGCTTCGCGCATGTTTATCGTGGGCGGCAAGACCACTCCCGAAAAGGAACAGCTGGTGCGTGTGGCCAAAGAGTGCCTCGAGATAGGTGCAGAGGTGGCCAAACCATACAGCTTTGTAGGTGACATAGGCCACGCCATAGAGAAGCATTGCAAAAAATACGGATACGGTGTGGTGCGCGACCTTTGCGGTCACGGTGTGGGACTGGAGTTCCACGAGGAGCCCGAAGTGCTTCATTACGGCCATAAAGGTACGGGCATGCTGCTGGTGCCGGGCATGGTGTTTACCATCGAACCGATGATCAACATGGGTACATGGAAGGTGTTCATCGATGCTGACGACCCTTATGGATGGGAAGTCATTACCGGCGACGAGAAGCCTTCAGCCCAGTGGGAACACACGTTCGTGATGACAGAGCACGGTGTGGAGATTCTGACCCACTGATACCCATGACGGCAGATGCCTTATATATATAATAAGGTGGAACGGGCAACTGTTCCCTTGTTTAGAAAAGAAGAATGATGGAAGCGAAAGAAAATAAGGATGTTTACATCTTGGGTATAGAGAGCAGCTGCGATGACACGTCGGCAGCCGTCTTGCGCAATGGCGTGCTGCTCAGCAATGTCACGGCATCGCAGGAAGTACACCGTGCCTATGGTGGTGTGGTGCCCGAACTTGCTTCGCGCGCTCACCAGCAGAATGTGGTCCCCGTAGTGGACCAGGCCATAGCACGTGCCGGTATCAGAAAGGAAGACCTTTCTGCCGTAGCTTTTACGCGCGGCCCAGGACTGATGGGCTCTTTGCTTGTCGGTGTGAGCTTTGCCAAGGGCTTTGCACGTTCGCTGAATATCCCGCTGATAGATGTCAATCATTTGCAGGGGCATGTCATGGCCCATTTCATCAAAGAGAGCGAAGATGACCATACGGCTCCTCCTTTCCCGTTCCTGTGCCTTCTGGTGAGTGGCGGAAACTCCCAGATTGTCAAGGTGAATGCTTACAACGACATGCAGGTGCTCGGACAGACCATAGACGATGCGGCGGGCGAGGCCATCGACAAATGCGCCAAGGTGCTGGAGTGGGGCTATCCGGGTGGTCCCGTGGTAGACAAGTATGCGCGCCAGGGCAACCCGAAGGCATTCTCTTTCTCCGAGCCTCATATTCCCGGTATGGACTATAGCTTCTCCGGATTCAAGACCAGCTTTCTCTATAGTCTGCGCAAGTGGGTGGCTGACGACCCCGACTTTGTTGAGAAGAACAAGTACGACCTTGCGGCCAGCATAGAATTTACCATTGTCGACATCCTGATGAAGAAACTTCGCCTTGCTGTCAAGACTACAGGCATCAAGCATGTGGCGGTGGCTGGCGGTGTGTCTGCCAACAACGGGTTGCGCAATGCCTTCATGGACCATGCCAAGCGTTACGGATGGACAATATACATCCCCAAGTTCAGCTACACCACAGACAATGCGGCGATGATAGCCTGTGTCGGAACATTCAAGTATCGCGACAAGGATTTCGCTACCATCGACCTGCCGGCTTACAGCAAGGTAACGTTCAAATAATCCTGTCATCCAATCATTAAACAATATATTCATTCTGATGGAATTTGAAAGTAAAATATTGAGCAAGAGCATTTCCGAGATGCTCTATAATAGCGAGAAAAGTCTTGGTACGGCAGAGAGCTGTACGGGAGGACGTATTGCCGAGGCCATTATTGCAGTGCCGGGCGCATCCAATTATTTCAAGGGCGGTATCGTTTCCTATACCAACGAGGTAAAGGAGAACCTGCTCGGTGTGGACCATGGCGTGCTGGAGGAGCAGACGGCAGTCTGCGAAGAGGTGGCGCGGCAGATGGTGCTGGGGGCTATCCGTGCCCTTCATGTAGACTATGCCATTTCTGCCACAGGCGTGGCAGGCCCTACGGGCGGTACGCCCGGTATTCCGGTAGGTACTATCTGGTTGGCCTATGGCAGCAAGGACGACGTGCGTACCGTCAAGTTGGAGAAAGACTACGGCCGTGACATCAATCTGGCCATTGCCACCAATACGGCACTGAAGTCCATGTATGCTTTCCTCAAGGAGCATGAGGCTGACTTGAAGCACGAGCAGGAGAAGGCAGCGGAGGAGTAGGACGTTTTTTCTCTCGCAGTGTAGGTGCTTGATGCCGACATGATGGGCAATTCCTCAACAAAAGTGCACGATTACAGGGGCTTGAAATATAAAAAACCTTAAAAGAATGGCTTCTTGGAGAGAATGTTTTGTAAATCCGGGAAATATTTGTAATTTTGCAGCCTGTTTGGAATAGGTATCAATTAACGAATTAGAAAATTAAAGATAGAAATGTCTAAGATTTGTCAAATTACAGGAAAGAAGGCACAGAGAGGTAACAATGTGTCTCACTCAAAGCACCGCACAAAGAGAAGCTTTGACGTCAATCTTTTCAGCAAGAAGTTCTACTATGTAGAAGAGCAGTGCTGGATTAGCCTCAAGATCAGTGCAGCTGGTCTTCGTCTTATTAACAAGGTGGGTCTTGATGCCGCCCTGAAGAAAGCCGTAGCCAATGGTTACGTAGATTGGAAGGACATTAAAGTAATAGGAGAATAAATATCATGGCAAAGAAAGCAAAAGGTAATAGGGTACAGGTTATCCTCGAGTGCACTGAGCATAAGAACAGTGGAATGCCAGGTACAAGCCGTTACGTGACTACCAAGAACCGTAAGAACACTCCTGAGCGTCTTGAGTTGATGAAGTACAATCCTATCCTGAAGAAGATGACTCTTCACAAGGAGATTAAGTAAGCTCGACAACAGAGGTTTATAACAATTTTATCAATTAAGAACATACTATGGCAAAGAAAGCGGTCGCTACCCTCCACGAAGGTAACATGGACGGTCGCGCATATACAAAGGTTATCAAGATGGTAAAGAGCCCCAAGACTGGCGCTTATGTCTTCGATGAGAAGATGGTGCCTAATGAGGCTGTAAAGGATTTCTTCAAGGACTAATCCTTTCGTCTGCGGATAGAATATATCTGAAATATATATGGAGTGAGGTTGTAAATCGCAAGATTTGCAACCTCACTTTTTCTTGTGTAAAGGCAAAAGTTGTTTTTAGAATATGCCTTATAGACATATTTTTTAGTCTTATAGGAGTGTATCTCAGATTTTTTTCCTAAATTTGCAGACATAAACATTCATATTTTATGGGAATATTCGGATTATTTGGCAGCAAGAAAAAGGAAACGCTCGATAAAGGACTGGAAAAGACGAAGGAGAGCGTGTTCAGTAAACTCGCCCGTGCCGTGGCAGGAAAGTCGACGGTAGACGACGATGTGCTTGACGACCTCGAGGAGGTGCTCATCACATCGGATGTAGGCGTTGAGACTACCGTTAAGATAATACGTCGCATAGAGGAACGCGTGGCGCGCGACAAGTATGTTTCTACCTCCGAGTTGAACGGTATCCTGCGTCAGGAGATAGCGGCACTGCTTGAGGAGAACCATTCTGTCGACAACGAAGACTGGAACCTTCCTACCGACCACAAACCCTATGTCATCCTTGTAGTGGGTGTGAATGGTGTGGGCAAGACTACCACCATCGGCAAACTCGCCTATCAGTTCAAGAAAGCCGGAAAGAAGGTTTATCTGGGTGCGGCAGACACGTTCCGTGCCGCCGCAGTAGAGCAGATATCCATCTGGGGCGAACGTGTGGGCGTTCCTGTAATAAAGCAGCAGATGGGTTCGGACCCTGCCTCTGTGGCTTTTGACACGCTGCAGAGTGCAAAGGCAAACGGGGCCGATGTTGTAATCATCGACACGGCAGGCCGCCTGCACAACAAGGTGGGGCTGATGAACGAGTTGAAGAAGATAAAGGAGGTGATGAAAAAGGTGCTTCCCGAGGCTCCCGACGAGGTGTTGCTCGTGCTGGACGGCAGTACAGGTCAGAATGCCTTCGAGCAGGCAAAGCAGTTCTCTGCCGTCACAAACATTACCTCGCTGGCCATTACCAAGCTCGACGGTACGGCAAAGGGTGGGGTAGTCATCGGCATCTCCGACCAGTTGAAAGTTCCCGTCAAGTATATCGGACTGGGTGAGGGAATGGAAGACCTGCAACTCTTCAACAAGGTAGAGTTTGTCGATTCCCTATTCAAGTAAGGATGAACGAAAAGCAGAAACGTAGTGAAGAAAAACGAAATCGACATAATTACCATGGGGTGTTCCAAGAACCTTGTGGACAGTGAATTGCTGATGAAGCAGTTTGAAGCTAACGGATACCATTGTGTGCATGACCCCAAACGCCCTCAGGGCGAAATCGCCGTCATCAACACGTGCGGCTTTATCGAGGATGCAAAGCAGGAGAGTATAGACACCATCCTTGAGTTTGTGCAGCGCAAGCAGGAAGGCAAGCTCAACAGGCTCTATGTTATGGGATGCCTGTCGCAACGCTATAAGGACGAGCTGGAGAAGGAGATACCCGAGGTAGACAAGTTTTACGGCAAGTTCAACTACAAGCAGCTTTTGGGCGAACTGGGCAAGGCCGACATTGTTTCGTGCGACGGAAAACGGCATCTTACAACACCCAGCCACTATGCCTACATCAAAATAGCTGAGGGTTGTGACCGCCATTGTGCCTACTGTGCCATCCCCGTCATTACGGGCAAGCATGTGAGCCGCCCTATGGACGAAATCCTGGACGAGGTGCGCTCGCTTGTAGCCGACGGCGTAAAGGAGTTTCAGATTATAGCACAGGAGCTGACTTATTATGGCATTGACATCGACGGCAAGCACCATATCGCGGAGCTTATCAGCGCGATGGCCGACATTCCCGGTGTGAAATGGATACGCCTTCACTATGCGTACCCCAACCAGTTTCCTATGGACCTGCTCGATGTGATGCGCGAAAAGCCGAATGTGTGCAACTATCTCGATATCGCCCTGCAGCACATTAGCGACAATATGCTCACACGTATGCGCCGCCATGTTACCAAAGAAGAAACCATGCAGCTCATCACGACCATCCGCGAACGTGTGCCGGGCATCCATCTGCGCACCACGCTGATGGTAGGATTCCCCGGCGAGACGGAACAGGACTTCGAAGAACTGCTGGAGTTTGTACGCTGGGCACGTTTCGAACGGATGGGCGCCTTCGCCTATTCCGAGGAAGAGGGCACCTACAGTGCAGCGCATTATGAGGACGATGTGCCCGCAGAGATAAAGCAGCAAAGGCTCGATCGGCTGATGGCCCTGCAGCAGGACATCAGTACGGAGGTGGAAGCTGCTAAGGTAGGCCAGACGATGAAAATCATCATCGACCGCAAGGAAGGCGACTATTATGTCGGGCGCAGCGAGTTCTGCTCTCCCGAGGTAGACCCCGAGGTGCTGGTCAAGGCCACGAAGCGGTTGAGAGTAGGCTGCTTCTACGACGTGAAGATAACGTCGAGCGACGAGTTTGACTTATATGCAGAAATGATATGAACAACAAGGAATACATCGCAGAACTTGCCCGTAAAACCGGATATTCGCAAGAGGATACCCAGAAGCTGGTAAGAAAGGCCATTGATGCCATGATTGTCCAGTTTGAGGAGGGTGAGCCGGTAGCCCTTCCCGGTTTCGGTACCTTTGAGGTCAAGAAACGTATGGAGCGCGTGGTGGTGAATCCTACCACAAAGAAGCGGCAACTGGTACCTCCCAAGTTGGTTCTGGGATTCCGTCCGGTGGGTTCTATCAAGGAGAAACTAAAGAATGGAGGAACAGACGATGAGCAGTAGGTCGAGTATCTCCGTATTGGCACAGACCCTCGCTGAAAAGAGCGGGCTGAAGCAGGCTGATGCCGAATCGTTTGTAAGGCATATGTTTGAAGTAGCCAGCACGTCTTTGGAGGCGGACAAACTTCTGAAGATAAGGTGGCTCGGTACTTTCAAGGTAATGACCGTAAAGGACCGCGAGAGCATCGATGTGAATACTGGTGAAAGGATTGTCATCGGTGGCAGGGAAAAGATTAGCTTTACTCCCGACAGCATCCTCAAGGAAATCGTAAACAAGCCTTTTTCGCAGTTTGAGACGGTAGTGGTGAACGACGGTGTTGATTTCTCGGAAATCGACCATAAGTTTTCTTCCGAAGACACTGTCGGCGACTTGGAATCCAACGACGATGAGGAAGCTGCTGCCGAAGCCGTTGCTCCCGTTGCTGAAGCTGTTGCTCCCGTTGCTGAAGCTGTTGCTCCCGTTACTGAAGCCGTTGCTTCCGTTGCTGTGGAAACGCCATCCCGTCGTGGCGGTATTGATTTTACCATAGATGAAGAGCCGGATGACCGTAATGCGGCAAACATGGTGTCCACGCCTGCTTCCAAGAATATTGTGGACTATGCTACGGATGAGGTGATAGTGCTTCCTGGCAGTATCGTTTCAGACAAGAAAACCGATGAGCAGAAAGTTGCAGCCGACAAGGTGGTGGTGAAAGAGACTGCTGCGTTGCAGGAACAACGGACACCCCTTGTTTCCGAACAGTCTGTACATTCCGTACTCGGAGAACAGCTGGCGTCACCGGAGACGCAGAAATCAGCGGAACAGGCAGTACCTTCGGAAGTGCAGCCTTGTCGGGAGTATTCCCCGGTTGGTGCAGACGCTGATTCTGACGCATCCGTTCCTGTAGAGGCAGTAGCCATAGCGGACATTCCCGAACGCCATGATGACGGAAAAGACGCACCCGAAAGTTCTTCTCCGGCAGAAGAGGCGCAAGATGAAGACGGGAAGACCGTCACGGATGACATCTCCGACGAGGCTGCCGACACCAAGCGCTACTTCAGTATGCCGCGATGGGTAGTCCCCGTGTCAGCAGCTGCTCTCGTTGTACTGTTGGCGGGTATAGGCTGGATTTGTTTCAGTTACGGAAAGATGAAGACGGAGCGCAATCTGCTGGCCAGCCAGTTGAAGGTTTATGAAACCGCACGTTACCGTGCAGCAGCCAAGGCTAAGCCCCGTGACATACAGGCTGACGAGATACGCCGCAAGAGCCAGGAAGACAGTGCACGTATGGCGAAGGCGAGTGAGGCCGTGGCGCAGGCGGAGAAAGCCGAGATAAAGGAAGCCGATTCGGAAAAGAGCGGTACGCAGACCTCTTCGGACAAAGCGAAAGCGGACGCAGATGTAAAGAATGTTCCTCAGAAACAACCCAGCGCAGGTCAGACTGCAGGCAAGTCCGCCAAGTCGGAGAGTACGGCAAAAACGACAACGAAGCAAGAGCAGGAGAAAAGCTCCGACTCCCAGCTTTCGGGCAACTACGACTCAGACCCGCGTGTGCGCACGGGAGCCTACCGCATCGTGGGCGTGGCGAAGACGATAGAGGTGAAGAAAGGCCAGACGTTGCAGAGCCTTAGCCGCGTTTATCTGGGCGAAGGCATGGAATGTTACGTGGAGGCCATCAACGGCACCCGCACCCTGAAGCCCGGTCAGAAACTGAAGATACCGCAACTGCAACTGAAAAAGAAAAAGGCAAAGAAGGACGTTTAAAAGTAAAAATGTAAAAAGAGGGCATACGCCGGAAAGGCTGTCATTAGGAGGTATGGTGCCATCGCCGTACCACACCCGAAGAAACGCCACGCCCTCAAGCAAAAAAAGGCTGTTGTCTTAACTCCTTAACTTCTTTAACTTCCCAATTCCCCAACAACTCCTTAACTCCTTAAAAATCAACAAATCGAATCAAGTAAAAATCAACGCTATAAACCGAAGACAAACAATCATATAAATGAATAAGAGCATTATATTACTGCTGGCTGGCTTGCTGTCGATGACAGCGGCAAGAGCCGAAGAAAAGACATTGAGTGTGACCGTGTCCAACCCGCTGCGGGAGGCAAGGGCCGACGAACCCGTCGTACTGGACATTTCCAGCATAGCGATGGACGTGAACCGGGTTGTGGTGACCGACCCCGAAGGAAGGGAGGTGGCATCACAGCTGGACGATACCGACCGCGACTGCCAGGCCGACCAGGTGTGCTTCCTTTCCGATTTGGGCAAGAAGCAGACCAAGGTCTATACCGTAAAGTTGTACGACACCGGCAAGCAGGCGGATTATCCTGCCCGTACCTTTGCCGAACTGGTACTGCCCAGCCGCAACAAGAAACTGGCGAAGAACCAGCAGGACATCTATCTGCGCAGCATCTCCTTCGACAAGAAGACGCGCGACACCTACCATTATGTCCATTCGCACGGTGTGTGCTTCGAGAGCGACCTCGTGGCCATGCGCATATATTTCGACAACAGGCAGACCGTCGACCTTTACGGCAAGGAGAACAAGGGACTTGTGGTAAGGGATACGCAGTTCTATCCTTCCGACGAGCAGAAGGCAGCCGGGGCGGGCGATGATGTGCTGTGGGTGGGCAATACCTACGGTCTGGGTGCCCTTCGCGGATGGGACGGTACACGCTCCTTGCTGCTCGACAGTGTGCGCTACCGCGAGCAGCGTGTCATAGCCGAAGGCCCCGTTCGCGCCATTGTCGAACTGGTAGACAACGGATGGGTGCCCGCACCGGGCCTGCGCCCCGTCAATGCCACCATCAGGTATACCATCTATGGCGGTCACCGCGACTTCGACGTGGATGTGTTCTTCAATAAGGATGCCAGCACCTACCTCTTCGCCACCGGACTCATCAACGTGAAGAACTCTACGGAGTATACCGACGGCAAGGGACTGCGTGGCTGTTTCGGCTCCGACTGGCCTACGGGCAAGGACGACGGCAAACACAAGTTGGAGACAGTCGGTCTGGGCATCTATGTGCCCCAGGCTTACATGTCGCGTGAGGTGAAGGCCGACAAGGATTGCCTTACGCAAGTGGTAAGGCCGCAAGGCAACCGCCTCTCGTACCACCTAGCCTATACAAGTGCCAACGAAAGCTATGGTCCGAAAGGCGAAAAGGGATGGTACGAATGGGTCAAGGACTGGAAAAAACTGAAGGATTCGCCCGTCCAGGTCGTAGTCAGCGAAAAGTAAAGCGCCTTTTATGTATATTTATGCCGGCAGCATATCCTTGTATTGTTACGCCAGCATTTTCGTCATGTAACTTCTAACCACCTTGCGCGCTCTGCCAAGGTGGTTTTCTGTACACTTGTAGTCCAAGTCGGCCTTTTGTGCTATCTCGCTCACCTTCATCCCTTCATAGACGTTCATGCGGTATATGGTGCGCTCGTTCCTGTTGAGCAGTGCAATGCCGTTCTCGAGCAGCTTTTCTATCTCTACTGCCGAATAGACCGACTCGCCGTCTACGGCATACTTGCAGGCAGTGTCCGTTTTCATTATAAAATGTTCGTATCTCTCCGCCTTTTTCTTGCGTCGCCAGTAGTCCAGGATGAGGTTGCGTGCTATGGTGTATGTCAGCGAAGGCAGTGTTACGGGCGAAATCATCTGCTCCATTTGTAGCAGACGCACAAAAATGTTCTGTACCAGGTCTTCGGTCTCGGAACTGTATTGCAGGCGGCTTGCCACGAAGTTCTTCAGCTCTTCGTAATGGCAGACATAATAGTCTGCCAGCATACTGTTTTTTCTCTTCAGTTTTTCCATGTTGACTTAGGTTTTTGGGCGTGTTCTGCGAAAGTCGCGCCCCTTATCGTTTTACGGTCATTGCAAAGATAGCAATAAAAAAGAATCCCGCCAAGTCCTGACTCTTGAAAATGCCCTCAGCCAGCCCAAATGAAACATATCATATATACACGGAAACATTTCACACCCTTTTGGCACGCTCTTTGCAATAGGCAGTGTGCCGTAGAGGCATACTTTGCGGCAAGCAACGAAACAATAACAACAAAAAATAAAATAACAATTATGGCACAGAAAGGCAATATTGGAGTAACGACAGAGAACATCTTCCCTGTCATCAAGAAATTCTTGTATTCAGACCACGAAATCTTCCTCCGCGAGATGGTTTCCAACGCAGTGGATGCCACCCAGAAGCTCAAGACCCTCGCAGCACAGGGCGACTTCAAGGGCGAGACGGGCGACACGACGGTGCGCATTACCCTCGACGAGAAGGCAGGTACCCTTACCGTCAGCGACCACGGCATCGGTATGACCGAGGAGGAGATAGACAAGTACATCAACCAGATAGCCTTCTCAGGCGTTACCGACTTCCTGGACAAGTACAAGGAGAACGCCAACGCCATCATCGGCCACTTCGGTTTGGGGTTCTACTCTTCGTTTATGGTGGCCAGCAAGGTGGAAATCATCACCAAGAGCTACAAGGAGGGAAGCAAGGCCGTGAAGTGGAGCTGTGACGGTTCGCCCGCCTTCGAGATAGAGGATGCCGACAAGGCAGAGCGCGGTTCGGACATCATCCTCCACATCGCCGACGACTGCAAGGAGTTCCTGCAGAAGAGCAAGATAGAGGAACTCTTGAACAAGTACTGCAAGTTTATGGCCGTGCCCGTGGCTTTCGGCAAGAAGACCGAGTGGAAAGACGGCAAGAACCAGGAAACCGACGAGGACAATATAATAAATAATGTGGAACCGCTCTGGACGAAGACCCCCAGCACCCTGAAGGACGAGGACTACAAGAGCTTCTACCGCACGCTCTATCCCATGCAGGACGAGCCTCTGTTCTGGATACACCTCAATGTAGACTTCCCCTTCAATCTTACGGGTATACTCTACTTCCCCCGCATCAAGAACAACATAGACATGCAGCGCAACAAGATACAGCTCTACTGCAACCAGGTGTTCGTCACCGACCAGGTGGAGGGCATCGTGCCTGAGTTCCTCACCCTGCTGCATGGTGTTATCGACTCGCCGGACATCCCGCTGAACGTAAGCCGCAGCTATCTGCAGAGCGACAGCAACGTGAAGAAAATCTCCACCTACATCACCAAGAAGGTGGCTGACCGCCTCAACTCCATTTTTAAGGAAGACCGCAAGGAGTATGAGGAGAAGTGGGACGACCTCAAGCTCTTCATCCACTACGGCATGCTCTCGCAGGAAGACTTCTACGACCGTGCCAAGGACTTTGCCCTCCTCAAGGATGTGGACGGCAAGTACTTCACCTACGAGGAGTACAAGACGCTCATCAAGGACAACCAGACCGACAAGGACGGCAACCTCGTCTACCTCTATGCCAACAACGTAGAGGAGCAGTATTCCTACATAGAGGCTGCCCGTGGCAAGGGCTATTCGGTAGTGCTTATGGACGGACAGCTAGATACGCCTATGGTCAACATGTTGGAGCAGAAGCTGGAGAAGTGCCGCTTTACACGTGTGGACAGCGACATCGTAGACCGCCTCATCGTAAAGGAGGATGCCAAAAAGTCAGACCTGTCGCAGGAGCAGCGTGACAACCTGTCAGAGGTGTTCCGTTCGCAGATGCCTAAGATAGACAAGGCCGAGTTCTTTGTCGACGTACAGGCCCTGGGCGAGCAGAACCAGCCCGTACTCATTACGCAGAACGAGTACATGCGCCGTATGAAGCAGATGAGCCAGTTCCAGGCAGGCATGAACTTCTACGGCCAGATGCCGGACAGCTACAGCATCGTGCTCAACGCCGACCATGCCCTCGTGAAGAAGGTGCTTGCCGATGCTGAAAGCCATACAGCCGAGTCGCTGAAGCCCATCCTTGCCGAGATAAAGGGACTGGAGGCACGCCTTGCCGTGCTGCACCAGGAGCAGGGCAAGAAGAAGCCTGAGGAAGTGACGCAGGCAGAGAAGGACGACCTACAGCAGACGGAGAAGTCGGTAGGCGAGGAGAAGAGCAAGCGCAGCCAGGTTATAGCCGACTATGCCAAGGGTAACAGCGTGGTACATCAGCTCATAGACCTTGCCCTTCTGCAGAACGGCATGCTGAAGGGTGCAGCCCTCGATGCCTTCCTGAAGCGCTCTGTCGACTTGATAAAATAAAATTCGTTGATTATACTGTAAAGGCCTGGTGTGTTGTTCTTGACGCATCAGGCCTTTTAAAGGTAAAAAAGTAAAAAGGTAAAAAAGTAAAAAGAGGGCATACGCCACAAAAGCTATTGTCTTAACTCCTTTAGTAAAATGGAAAAAAAAGCTGAGAAGCCTCGACTGGGATAGGCGGAAAATCTCAAATCTCAAATCTCAGTTAAAAAAAACAAGTATCCCCATCTCCATCTTTCTCTCTTTATATACTTATAACTTATTAATAATTAATTAGTTATATATTATATATAATAGAAG
>CAVFRG010000056.1:0-15925 GCA_963624905.1 Oscillospiraceae bacterium | reverse complement strand
GAGGGGTAACTGTAGGAGGTACAGCGCCCTCGCTGTACCACTCAAGCAAGGGGGGGGCAAATCAGAACTTGAGTATATCCCACCAACAAATTGTACCAGGTTATTTTTTTACCGTCACTTAGTAGCCAACATTCGCCCGTTAGCTTCATTCCCCAAATTGGGATGGAACTAACGGGCGATTTTTATTTGGTATCTTCTTGGTTTTCTTCATCGAAGAGGAAGAGAGGTTCCTCGGTAGGCATCGGTGCATTGCTTTGTTGCGGTTCTACGCAAGATGGGGCGGCTACGGGTTCGCTTGCCATGCCTTCGTCATAAAACAAGTGGAGCTGGCGTATCGCAGCCTGATGTCTGTCGAGTTTGTATATGCCGAAACCTCCTTTGGTGACGAGAGAGCCTGCAGTCTTGCTCGATTTGTAGAGGTACTGTGAAACGGAAGTATAGACATCATCGTATACCAAGGGTGCAAACATGGAGTTGCAGGCATTGTAGACATGGCGCACAATCTTTTCTTTCTTGAGCCCCTTGTTGCCGGCACTTGCCAGTATCGTCAGTATTTCCCGTTCGTATGTTTGCATCGGTCTTTCTTGTCTTTGCTGCTGCCATCTCTACGAAGTGGCAATGTTTTTTGTATTGTGACAAAGGTACAATAAAAAATTGACATTGTATAAAAAAAACGGACAAAATTTGGCATTATCGATATGAAACCTTATCTTTGCAACGGAAATGCCGAAGCTCTGCCTGTTTTTGTAGGCAGACGGTTTGGCTTGCCTCCAGCGTACAAAAACTTAGCTAACTAAGAACTAAAGAAAAAGGTGGTTCTATTTGGTGATGGATGTATATAGGGATAGTTGTATCTTTGCCTATATGAAATCTCCGTACGGTGACACCGTACCGCCATTCGGTGACACCGTACGCACATACGGAGACACCGTACGGCCGTTCGGTGACACCGTACGGAGATTCCAAGTAGGGAGGAAAGACTTTTATATAGTGATAAACTAAAAAAAGACCAAGTTTTACGGTCACAAAAGAACGAAGAAATGAAGGCAAGGAAAATCTTATTGTTGTCTGTCAGCCTGATGGCGATGACAACCCAGGCACAAACGACACGGACTACAGAGACCCAGCGCGACCGCTACGGCCACGTTACGGGAAAGGTGGAGACGACAGTGCGTGCTGACGGAACGAAAACCATCGTGTATAAAGACCAGTACGGGCATGTGACAGGTACGGCCAAGAGCCGAACCTCATCATCGGGCGTGGTGACTACCGACTACCGTGACCAGTACGGACACTCTACCGGTAGCAGCCGTACCACCAGTCCTGACCGGCGCGGCAGTACTACGACCACGTACAAGGACCGCTATGGGCATACCGTAGGAACCAGTACCACCCGCCAGAGCGGCAGTACGTCTACCACCACCTACAAGGACCGGTATGGACATGTTACAGGTACCGGTACTACAAGGTAAGATTGCTCGGGCGTGACTTTGAGTCAGGCGTGTTCTGAAAAACACACGCCTGACAAAAAGTTCTGGTGAGCCTTATGCTTTTTGTTGCTTGTCCGTTTTCTCTTTCTCCATGATGTTTGCGACGATTCTTATTTCGTCGTAGGAACAGATTTCATCCAAGGCTGCGCGTATTTCGCTGAAAGGGGAGTCGGGGTGGGATGTCATGTATTGCCGCAGACTTTGTTCATGGTCGGCAGATACAAAATTGCGTATGTCGATGTCGCCGTCCACGATGTATCCTGTAAGGTGGCTCATGATGGTGCTCGGCACATAGCCCCGCTCCTTGGCTATCTCTTCTACGGTCATGCCCTTTTTGTACATGTCGTACGAGATTTGGCGGGTAGGTACTTTCGGCTCTTTCTGCTTTTCTTCTTTCTGGCTTTTGTATGCTTCGCCATAAGGGTTATATTCCTTTTCCGAGGATTTGTGTTCTTCCCTTACGGTTTTTCTTTCTTTGCTCTTGCTTTTTCCCTTTGCCGTGAATTCGGTTCCGAGCAGAAACTGTGCTTTCCGTGTCAGGTATTCAGAGACGGAGAAAGCATTGTCTGCAGCAAAATAATTCAGAAGCTTAGACTTTAGTTTTACCTCTTCTTCAAGAGCCTGCATGCGCTCGTTAAGCAACTTGCGCGCCACTTTGTTCTCGGTCTTGATGTTGGTAAGGTCTATGAGGTGCTGGAATATTTCCGTTTTGTCGGCAAAATAGGCTGCACCTTTGTGTATGCGTTCCTGTATTTCTGGAGTCAGCACGTCGTCGTTTTGACAGAGCATGGCAGAATATTGCATCTTGAATTTGGCGACCACCTGCATCAGCGACTTGAATACAACGCCCTTTTCCCTGTACTCTTGTATCAGTTTCTGATATTTGGATGCGAAAAACTCGGCTATCGTGCGCATTACCTGTTCGTGACATGCAGCCATGGTGGCGAATCCGAACAGATCGTCTATGTTCTGTATGGTATAGGCAAGCTCCAACTGCTGCAGGTTCTCCCGGGTAGGAGGCTGTATGCTCTGTGTAAAGGCATCTACCTGGTTGTCTGTAATGATGGCACCGCGTGAGAGAGGTGCACTCAGCACCATGCCCTCAAGCGACTTGCAGCGGCTCAGCGCCACATAGGTTTGTCCGTGTGTAAAGGAGTGGGAAGCGTCGATGATGGCATGCTCGAAGGTAAGGCCCTGGCTCTTGTGTATGGTGATGGCCCATGCCAGACGAATCGGATATTGCCTGAAACGTCCCTGCACATCCTCTTCTATCTCCATGGATTGCTCGTTGAGGGTGTACTTGGAATTAGTCCATTCTGCCCTTTCCAGAACAAACTGTTCCTGTGTCTCCTTGCTCTTGACGGTAATGTCATCGTTGTCGATGTTCACTATTTCGCCCACCATGCCGTTATAGAAACGGTGCTCCGGGTCGTTCTTGATAAACATGATCTGGGCTCCCTCCTTCAGTACCAGGTTATAGTCGGTAGGGTACGACATCTCTGGGAAATCGCCTTCCACCTCGGCCTGGAACGTATGTTGCCTACAGTCGAGCAGCGCCAGTTCGTGTTCGTTTATCTGTTGTGCCGGACCGTTATGTGTGGTAAGTCGAATATAGTCGGCTTCCTTGGGCGGTGTGAAATTGGGGATGTAGCGCTTGTTCAGTTCGGCAAGGGTGGCGTCAGAAGCTTGGTTGGTCCTTATCTGGTTGAGCAGGGTAATGAACTTGTCGTCCTGTTGGCGGTACACAGTCTTCAGCTCGACGGTGAGGTATCCAGCCTGTTGCAGTGCCCGGCTCGAGAAGAAGTAGGGGGTGTCGTAGTATTGCCGCAGCAGGTTCTCTTCGGTGCCGGTGGTGACGGGAGCCAACTGGTGCAGGTCGCCTATCATGAGCAACTGCACGCCCCCGAAGGGACGGTCGTGCTTTCTGTAGCGTCTCATCACGTCGTCGACGGCATCCAGCAAGTCGCCGCGCACCATACTGATTTCGTCAATGACGAGCAGGTCGAGTGTGCGTATGATGTTGCGCTTGGCATTGCTGAATTTGTACCGGCGGTTGTTTTCGCCTGACGCAAAAGCCGTACCCGGAATAAAGGGCGAGAGAGGAAGCTGGAAGAAAGAGTGGATGGTCTGTCCTCCGGCATTGATGGCTGCGATGCCTGTAGGGGCAAGCACAATCATACGTTTGGGCGACAGGTCGCGCAGGTTCTTGAGAAAGGTGGTCTTGCCGGTGCCGGCTTTGCCCGTAAGAAACAGGTTGGCACTGGTCTTTTCGATGATGTCGAGGGCTGTCTGGGCCTCTTGGTTCATGTTCATGTCTGTATGGTGTGTGTTTTATGGTGTGTTTGTGGTTCGAAAAAGCCTTCTTATGAAAAGAGCAAGGTAATGAGCGGTATAGTGATGATGCTGCCGAGGGTAGTGATGAAGGTCATCTCGGTCATGAGTTTCGGGTCACGGCCGAATTTGAGGCAGAACATCGTGCCGAAACTTGCTACGGGCATGGCGATGACCACGGTATTGATATTATTGATGAGGCTGGGTACTCCGCACACCTTGAAAAGGAAATAGATGCAGAGGGGTACGACAGCGAGGCGCAGCACGGAAGCGGCATACACCTTGGGCGAACCGACAATCTCTTTGAGTGGCAGTTTGGCCATGGACGAGCCGATAATCATCAGGGCGGCAGGCACGGTAATGTTGCCCACCATGGTGATGGGGCGTGCTATGATGTCGGGCGTATGTATGCCGAGGGCCACAATGACGGCGGCAAGGAATGCGCCTATCATGGCGGGGCTGAAGAGTACGCGCGGGTTAAACTGCTTTAGGCTGTATTCGCCCTTGACAAGCATTACGCCCGCCGTAAAGATGAAGAACGTGTTGGGCATGTTGAGCAGTGCAGCGTAGAATACGGCTTTGGGGCCGAAGATAGAGGTAACGATGGGGTAGCCTATGAATCCGACGTTGGCAAACATCAGGGCAAAGCCAATCATGCCCTGGTGGTCGTGGTTGTGGGTGATGAAGCGCGGTACCCAGAAACCGAACACGAGCAGGAGCACGTAGGTAAGGAATCCTACACCCAGAAGGGGGAGGATAAGTGTGCGGTCGGGCAGCTCGTCGCCCATTACCGATGAGAGCACCAGCAGCGGGCAGGTAATGTCGACTACGATGGAGGAGAGCTTCTTGTCAAACTTGTCGCCCATGTAGCCGAGCTTGCAGGCGACATATCCCAAAATGACGATGGTGAAGAGTATCACCATCACTTCCAAATTTTCCATTTAATGTGTTTGTGTGTTATCCTTCTATGTATCTTTTGGTAATGTTGGCGTATTGGTCTATCCGTCTGTCGCGCAGGAACGGCCACCATCGGCGCACGTCTTCGCTGTGCTTGGTGTCTATATCCACAACGGCGGATTGCTCGTCGGTGCTGCTTGCCCGATAAATCATCTCGCCCTGCGGTCCCGCCACGAAGCTGCTGCCCCAGAACAGAATGCCCTCGGTCTGCCCGCTCGGATCGGGTTCGAAGCCTACACGGTTTACTGCCACAACGGGCAGACCGTTGGCTACGGCATGGCCGCGCATAACGGTAGTCCAGGCCTCGCGCTGACGTTGTTGTTCTTCGGGCGTGTCATAAGTGGCATAGCCAATGGCTGTGGGGTAGATGAGCATTTCAGCTCCGCGGAGAGCCATGAGGCGTGCTGCCTCGGGATACCACTGGTCCCAGCATACGAGTATGCCGAGCCTGCCCACGGAAGTGTCGATGGGGGTGAAGCCCAAGTCGCCCGGTGTGAAGTAGAATTTCTCGTAATAGGCAGGGTCGTCGGGAATGTGCATCTTGCGGTATTTGCCGGCAATGGTTCCGTCGCTCTCTATTACAACGGCTGTGTTGTGGTAGAGCCCCGGTGCCCTCCGTTCGAAGAGGGAGGTAACGATGACAACCTTCAGGCTCTGGGCCAACTGACCGTAAAAGTCGGTGGACGGACCCGGAATAGGTTCTGCCAAGTCGAAATTGTCCACGTCTTCCACTTGGCAGAAGTAGAGCGTGTTGTGCAGTTCCTGTAGTACGATGAGTTGGGCACCCTGGTGTGCCAGGTTGGTAATGCCTTCGGCTATGCGTCGTTTGTTGTCGGCAATGTCGGCTGTAATATGGAGTTGTAGTATTCCTGTTTTCATTCGTTTTTTATCTTTTTATCTTTTTACCTTTTTACCTTTTTACCCTTTTACCCTTTTACCTTTTTATTTATCCCTCAGCATCCCTTCTGGCAGTTGCATGGTGAGGCAGTGTATGCTGCCGTGCTGCCGTATGATGGTGAGCGCGTTGATGCCTATGATTTCGCGGTCGGGAAAGGCCAGTTGCAGTTGCCTGTGTGCCTCTTCGTCTTTCGGCGGCTGGTCGTAGGTAGGGTATATTACGGCCCTGTTCAGAATGAGGAAATTGGCGTATGTGGCAGGCAGACGCTCGCCTTTGCTGTCGGGTGACGTGCTCAGTTGGTTCCCCTCGTCGTAGATGGCGTCGGGCATGGGCAGGCGTAACAGCCGGTAGGGATAGCCCTCGAAGGTAGTGAGCTGCTGCAGTTGCTCTTCCAGAAGTCTGAAGTCTTCATACTGCTCGTCTTCGGGATTGTCGCACCCCACATATAATAATGTGTCGTGCGGAGCCACCCTTACGATGGTGTCGATATGCCCGTCGGTATCGTCTCCGACAAGGTTGCCGTGGTCCAGCCATACTATGGTGTGTGCATGCAGCAGTATCTTGAGCGTCTGCTCTATGTCTTTCTGCGAGAACGGTTGGTTGCGGTGTGGAGCCATCAGGCACTGCGAAGTGGTGAACACCGTGCCGCGCCCGTTGCTTTCGATGCTTCCGCCCTCGAGGATGAAAGCCAAATGGTTCTCAATGGCGCAGTCCTTGAATGCACCTTGGTAGTAGAGCTGCAGATTGATGGCGTTGTCCTTCTTCCACTTGAACTTCTCGCCCCATCCGTTAAATCCAAAGTCGAGTATCTGGAACGGCATCATGTAGCTGCCGCTTTTTGCCTTGCATACAAGGGTGATAGGGCCGTGGTCGCGTGCCCAAGTGTCGTTGCTGTCCACCTGGAAAATGTGTACACGCTCCATCTGCTGCGTGCTGAGCCTTTCGGAAAGCATGGCATGGGTGCTCTCCTTGAAGGGGGTGGCTACCAGCAGGTGCTCGTACCTCGTAATGACGTCGGCCATCTGCAGATAGGTGTCGGTTATCTGCCGGAGGTAAGGCTTCCAGTCGGTTCCGGCGTGAGGCCAGGTGAGCATGATGCCGCTTTGGGGTGCCCATTCTGCAGGCAGGGTGAAGTTGCAGGGCTGTGTCGGGTTGTTCATAGGGCTTGTTGCTTTATGTTCGTAAGACTTTTTCAGCGCAAATTTACTCCAAAATATGCAGACTGCCAAATTAGCATTGTTGTTCTTTTTGTAAAAATAGTTAAAATACAGAGCCGATTTATACGCTAATCGGCTGAAAATGCTTACCTTTGCAATTAATATACAAGTTTGCGGAAAGTGGAAGTAGGTGAGCCTGCTGGATGTGAAGGCAATGTTTACCCTTTCGCGCGAACTTAAAACATAGAGAAGAGCGTGAAAATAAAGCATGTATTGAGTGCCCTTGAACATTACGCGCCTCTGCCCCTGCAGGAAGGATACGATAATGCCGGCCTGCAGGTTGGATTGACAGAGACGGTAGAAGTGTCAGGGGCATTGTTGTGTCTTGACGTGACGGAAGCTGTGGTGGACGAGGCTATTGCCAAAGGGTGCAACCTCATAGTAAGCCACCATCCCCTCATCTTCCGCAAGTTGGCTTGCCTTTCAGATGCCGACTATGTACAACGCACTGTACGCAAGGCTATTAAGAATGACGTTGCCGTCGTTGCGATGCATACCAATTTGGATGCTGCAGAGGGCGGTGTAAACTACAAGATAGCCGAGAAGTTGGGACTGCAAAACCTTTGTTTCTTCGGTGAAGAAAAGGAAGCCTGCGGCGTGAAGGGCGGTGAGGGAGTAGTGGGTGAGTTTGCTGCCCCTATTGCCGCCGATGACCTCATACTGATGCTGCGTGAGCGTTTCGGTGTGGAGTGTGTGCAGTGTAACCAGTTGTTGCGACGTCCGGTCGGAAAAGTTGCCCTCTGCGGTGGGGCTGGCTCTTTTCTGCTGCCTGCTGCCATACGGGCCGGAGCCGATGCTTTCATCACGGGAGAGATGCACTACCACGAATATTTCGGTCACGAACAGGAGATACAGATATGTGTGATAGGGCATTACCAGAGCGAGCAGTACACGAGCGAGATATTGCGCAGCGTCATAGAGGACGCATGTCCGGGCGTAAGGTGTGTCGTCTCGGAAATCAATACTAACCCCATACTTTATATGTAAGAGCAAAACAAGAATAAACACAAATACGATTATGGCAAAGAAAGATCCTACAGAGTTGACGGTGGAAGAGAAGTTGAAGACACTTTACCAGCTTCAGACCACCCTGTCCAGTATTGACGAGAACCGTGCGCTCAGGGGAGAGCTCCCCTTGGAGGTGCAGGACTTGGAGGACGAAATAGCAGGTCTTGCAACCCGCATTGAGAACATCCAAAGTGACATCGACCAGTTCCAGAGAGCCGTAAGCCAGAAGAAGGGCGAGATACAGGAAGCCCAGGCCAGCCTGGCACGTTACCAGGAACAGCTCGACACGGTAAGCAATAACCGCGAATACGACATGCTGAGCAAGGAGATAGAGTTCCAGCAGTTGGAGATACAGCTTTGCGAGAAGAAAATACGCGAAGGTCAGCAGAAGGTAGAGGAGAAGCAGGCCGACTTGGCTCATGCGGAGGATATGAAGGCTGACCGTGAAAAGGGGTTGGTAGAGAAACGCTCTGAGCTGGAGGATATCCTGGCCGAAACCCGTGAAGAAGAGGAACGTCTGAAGGAAAAGGCTCTCGAACTGGAGAAGAAGATAGAACCGCGCCTGTTGGCCAGTTTCAAGCGTATCCGTAAGGGTGCCCGCAACGGTCTTGGCATTGTATACGTGCAGCGTGATGCATGCGGAGGTTGTTTCAACAAGATTCCGCCTCAGCGCCAGCTTGACATCAAGATGCACAAGAAGGTTATTCCGTGCGAGTATTGCGGCCGTATCCTGATCGATCCGGAACTGGCCGGTGTGAAGGTGGAGACTCCCGTTGTGGAAGAGAAGCCTAAACGCAAACGCGCTATCCGCAAGAAGGGCGAGGAGGAAGCATAAAGACTGGTTGCCTTATTGAAGGGCAATTGATATACGTAAAAAGGGGGCACGCTGCATTGGTGGCGTGCCCCCTTTTTACGTATATATCGCTATCGGCTTATATTATATTCCGCGTGCCTTGTAGATGCGGTCTTTTGCGTCGTTTATCTCCTGGAACTTCTTCTCAGCAGCTTTGCGTACATCCTCGCCGAGGGCGGAAACCTTGTCGGGGTGGTGTTTGAGAGCCATCTTGCGGTAAGCGGCCTTTACTTCATCGTTTGTAGCTGTGGGCTGGATTCCCAATACGCGGTAAGCGTCGTCAAGAGAGCTTGTGCTGGAAGCACCGCTGCGGAGGTTAAGCATCTGGTCTACATCCTCAGCCGATAGTCCCATGTGGATCGCCACTTCCTTGAGCGCCGCTTCCTCTACAGGCGGAACGGAGCCGTCAGCCTGCGCTATGATGACCAGGAAGTTGAGCAGCTGCAAGCGCTGCTCGTATAGCATGTTGCTGCGTATTTGCCTGCAGCTGTCCTGTATCACACTGCGGTATTGCTCCCAGCCGATGCGTTTCTGCTGTTCGAATAGGCGCAGCAATACTTCTTCGCCTTGGCTCACGGCCGTGGGGCCAAAATTCTGGAGCAGGAAGCGGCGTACCACTTCCATTTCCGAATGCATTACCTTGCCATCGACCTTGATGATGTATGAGGCAAGAACAAGCAGCGAGAACATAAACGAGTTGCGTTGTCCCTCTTCAGACTGCCCGCTTGAATATCCGCTGTTCGAATACCCATTTGAATATCCGCTGTTTGTGTTGTCTTTACCCTCGTCGCCGTATGGCCCTTCAGACTGGTTTACTGCATCAAGGCCGTGGTCGAAGAGTGAGCCGAGAGCAAATCCGGCTAGTGCTCCTAACGGTCCTGCTGTTATGAATCCGAGGACTCCGCCTATCCATTTTCCTGCTGCCATAGTGCTGTCTTGTTGTTGGTGTAGCCCGTTGGGGCATTAATTGTTGAAGTAATATAGGAAGGTTGCTATGCCGCTGAGCGCAGGCTTGCGCTGTCCCTCAATCTCGATGTTGAACTTGATGCTGGTCTTGCAGATGCCGCGCAGGTTCTGAATGTCGTGGAGTGTAGCCACGAGGCGTATGCGAGACCCCGTGATGACAGGCTGGCCGAAGCGCATTTCGTCCATGCCGTAGTTGACTAACATCTTCAGATTGTTCACTTCCAGTATCTGCTGCCACAAGTAGGGAAGTACGGAGAGTGTCAGGTATCCGTGCGCTATAGTGCTGTGGTAGGGACTTTCTACCTTGGCGCGCTCTACGTCAACGTGTATCCATTGGGGGTCGAGTGTAGCATCAGCAAACTTGTTGATACGGTCTTGGTCTATCTGCAACCATTCTGATTCTCCTAACTTCTCGCCTAAGCGAGCTGCAAATTCCTCGTAGGAATTGATTACTAATTTTGCCATATTCTTCTTGTTCTTTTTGTTTGTTTTTTCTTTTTCTTCGTTGATTGTGGTCGGAGTGTTTGTGAGTGCTCGTAGGGGTGTTTATGGGTGCCCGTAAGGGTGTTTGTGTTGGTTTTGGGACTTTCCTTGTAGATACGTGGTAGATACGTGTGGGAGCGCCCGAAAGAAACACCGTGCAAAGATACGACATTTTTCTTTTCCGTCCAAATTTCATTCTGACGTATGATGGGGGAGGTGTTGTTTTGTCAAGATTTCTTCGTATGGTGGAATATCCTTCAAAGGTAAATATTTTTTACTGTCGGAATCTATATGGAAAGCATAGTGTTGTAGACCGTTGCTTACCACAAGATAATCTACGTGGAGCAGCATGTTGTAGGCAGTAATCTGGTCGAACACTTTCTGGGTAATGGGGATGTTCGGTGCTTTGTATTCCGCTATCATGACCGGTTGCTGGTGTCTGTTGTAAAGGATGGTGTCTGCCCGGAGTGTTTTTCCCGCCACCTTCAGTTGTACTTCGTTAGCTAGTAGCGACACCGGGAAATTCCTGTGCTCAGTAAGGAAATGAATGAAGTGTTGGCGTACCCATTCTTCGGGGGTGAGTGCCACGTAGCGGTGGCGCAGGATGTCGAATATTTGGGGCGACTGCCGTGTGCCGCGTAGCTTGATGTCGAAGGGAGGGAGGTTGAGCTGTATCATCGTGAGAGTCTTCTTGTCTTTTTTTTCTTGTCTGTTTTTTTTCTAAGACATTTTTTTGTGTTAACTTTGCGGTACAAAAGTACAAAAATATTCTGATGGCAGAAAAAAAAGCTACGACAACTTATGTCGAGGTGATGAAAAACCTCAAGGGAAGAAAATTCGCTCCCGTCTATGTGTTGATGGGTGACGAACCGTATTATATAGATAAGGTGTGCGACAGCCTAATGGAAGAAGTGTTAAAGCCAGAGGAGCGCGACTTCAACCAGGTGGTGCTCTTCGGGGCGGATACGACGGCTGCACAGGTGGTGGACCAATGCAAGGGTTATCCGATGATGGCCGAGCATCGTGTGGTGGTGGTGAAGGAGGCTCAGAATTTGCGGAATTTCGATGCGATTGAGAAGTACTGCGAGAATCCCGTAAAATCAACCATCCTTGTCATTGCCCACAAAAACGGAAGTATTGACCGTCGTAAAAAGTTTATCCCCAAGGTAGAACAGGTGGGCGTGGTGCTGGAGAGCAAGAAACTCCGCGACTATCAGCTGCCGGCCTTCATAGAGTCTTACCTGAAGGCACGCAAGGTTACCATCGAGCAGAAGGCTGCGCTGATGGTGGCCGAACATGTGGGTGCCGATCTTCATCGTCTTTCTTCCGAACTTGACAAACTGCTTGTCTCCCTTTCGGAGAGTGACCGGAGGGTAACTCCTGAGATTGTGGAACGCGAGATAGGGGTGAGCAAGGACTTCAATGCCTTCGAACTAAAAAATGCCATCATCGGAAAGGATGTTTTCAAGGCAAATCAGATAATTCAATATTTTGACAAAAATCCGAAGAGCGGGTCGGCATATGTACTGTTGCCTCTTCTCTTCTCTTACTTCCAGACTCTCATGCTGGCTTATTATGCTCCCAATAAACAGAACGAGTCGGAACTGGCAAAATTCCTCGACTTGAAAGGTACGTGGGCGGTGCGCGACTATGTGCAGGGCATGCGCAATTATTCTGGCTATAAGGTGATGCAGATTATAGACAAGATGCGCGAGACGGATGCGAAAAGCAAGGGTGTGGACAATCCGAATACTGGGGTGGGGGAACTGATGAAAGAACTTGTTTTCTTCATCCTTCACTGACCCTTCAGAGCATTGCCGGCAACATTGTTTGCCGGCATTTTTGTATTCTGTTGGTAGGCGAGAGGCAGGGAAAGTCTCCCGCATTTTTGTTTTGTGGTGCATTTCTAGATGACATAGAAATCCGGGAGTTTTCTCTTTGTGTGCCTTTTCTTCGCCAAAATAGCATAAATCCGGTTCTGTTTCTGGGCGGTTCTTTGGGATTTTCAGGCCTGTTTTTCGCGGTTTTTGCTTGTTTTTGCGGTGTTTCGGACGTATTTTTGCTTAGATTGGGAAAGTATAAGATATGGTGTATTTTATATAAGTGTCCATATATTAGAATGTTATTCTGTTTTAACCTCTTCATATTTCTCGTATTTTCGGAAAATCTTATACGTGGGTCAGAATACGCTAAAAATGGGCATTTTACACCTTATCTTCTTTATGATATTCGTGTTTTGCATTCGTTAGCATTTATCTTTTGTGAATTTACAAAGATAAAATTAAGATTATGGAATAAGAGTTTGCATTCATAAAAGTAAATAAAAGAAAACTAAACGGCAAATATTTGAATATATGTTTATATTCATAAATGTAAAATACAAGAAAGGATTATATAAATGTATATATATGCAATGATGTTAATGGTTATGTAAGTGGTTAAAAACTAACATGATACAAAGTTGTGTTTGCGCATTTTTGCTAAAGTGTGCCTACGCAATTTATATAAAGGGGGCATATAAACGTATGGTTATGGCAGTTCGTTATCTATAAGTAATTAATAGTGTGGTGTATATGCGGAAATACTGAATTAGAGATAAGCAGGGCTTCTGCTTAAGTGTGTTTATATTCATAAAAGTAAACGAGAAAAACTGATACCTGTACTTTGAATTTATAAATATAAATACATAAATGTAAACAACGAAAAGATAAATTTGTATTTACTTTGTTTGTATATTCCGAAAAATTGTTTTACCTTTGTAAATGTAAAAGAAAAGGGTCTGAAAAAGTCCCAAAACCGCTCAAATAGAAATTATGAAGGATAGAATCAAAAAAATAATGACGGACAAAAATCTCACTCAGTTGAGTTTTTCCAACCTTACCGGTATCAGTACAGCGACACTCAGCAACATTTTCAATGGCAAGACGAAGCCCACGCTCTCGCATGTCGAGGCCATTAAGCGTACCTTTCCTTCTATCAACACCGACTGGCTTCTCTATGGTACGATGCCTGAGTTCAATGATGCGAGTGATGGTCAGTCTATGTCTTCCTCAGCCAACAACTCCCCCTCAACATATCCCACCCATGAGTCGGCAGGAACTGATTCCGGGTCTTCAGAGGCTGCACAGCGTGATCTGTTCTCTGCGAGAGATACAGAAGGCGATGCTGTCTCCATGGCAGGCTATAACTTCGATACTTGCCGTCCTGATCAATTGGGTCAATCACATAGAAACCCTATTCAAACAGAAATCAAATATATTGACAAAAAGCCACGTCGTATTACAGAAATACGCATCTTCTATGATGACCAGACGTGGGAAACTTTTGTCCCAAAGAAATAGGAGAAGTAAGGATACAAGCGTATAGGCGGTTCTAAAGTAGCCTTTGATGAAATTTCAAGGGCGCATGAATGAATATTGTTTTGTGTTGTGTCCTTTGGGAAATTTATGAATTTTTGTTTTGTCTTTTCTCTTCTTTTATGTATCTTTGCAGAGATTACTCTCTGTGTATTCTTTCTGTAGAAAACGGATGTATTCTTATAGAAAATGGTAAGCCCTTTTACAGGTGTTTGTCTTTTATATTTCTTCGGGATATTGTTACCCGTTTGGCAAAGGAAACGACAGGGAGTCTGGAACAAAACAAACAGTAAAAATGAAAAAATGTATTATTGACCTGAAGGTAGTTTCGGTGGAAGCCAAGAGTGACAAGCATGTACTTATCAAGCTTACAGACAGTCGGCCTCTACCGGAAATCCTTCCCGGACAATTTGTGGAAGTCAGGGTGGACGATACTCCATCCACAATGCTTCGCCGCCCCATTTCCGTCAACTTTGTAGATTATGACCGCAACGAGCTATGGCTTTTGGTAGCCGGTGTGGGTGATGGCACCCGCCGTCTTGCAAGACTGAAGCCGGGCGATGTGCTCAACTGCGTATTGCCTTTGGGACATGGATTCACGATGCCCGGTGCAGCAAGCAGCAAGTATCTCCTCGTTGGCGGTGGTGTAGGTGTAGCACCTTTGCTCTATTTTGGGCATTGTCTGAAGAAGCAAGGAGCGGAACCCGTATTCCTTCTCGGAGCACGTACGGAGCAAGATCTGCTCGAACTTGACGAATTCAACAAGATAGGGCGTGTGTGCATAACAACCGAGGACGGCAGTGTCGGTGAGCGTGGGTTCGTCACAAATCACACCATACTGCAGCACGAACATTTTGATATGATTTGCACCTGTGGCCCCAAGCCGATGATGCAGAATGTGGCCCGTTATGCCCGAAAGATGGACGTACCATGCGAGGTGTCGCTCGAGAATATGATGGCGTGTGGGTTGGGGGCTTGTCTCTGCTGCGTGGAAAAAACCGTTAAGGGTAACCTCTGCGTTTGTAAGGACGGACCGGTGTTTGACATCAACGACTTGTGCTGGGAGGTGTAGGCTGGCCCTGTCCCTAGGAAGCGCGCTTCCCTCAGGATAAAAACATTCTTCTTTCAGGGATAGAGTGTATGTAGAAAGGTAAAGAAAACAGAAGTGAAAACAGAGATTTTCTTGCTGCAACAAAACTAATAATGTAAAGAAAACAAAATGGCATCGTTAAGTATAAATATACATAATTTGAAGCTGAAGAACCCTGTGATGACAGCATCGGGAACCTTTGGCTATGGTCTGGAGTTTGCAGACTTTGTGCCTCTCGAAGAGATTGGCGGTATCATCGTAAAAGGTACCACCCTGGAACCCCGCGAGGGGAACGACTACCCGCGCATGGCAGAGACTCCTCAGGGCATGCTCAACTGTGTGGGTCTCCAGAACAAAGGTGTGGACTATTTCTGCAACAACATCTATCCGCAGATAAAGGACATAGACACCAACATGATAGTGAATGTGTCGGGGCACTCGCCCGAGAGCTATGCAGACTGTGCCGAGCGTATAGGCGGACTGGACAAAATACCAGCCATAGAGTTGAACATCTCTTGCCCCAACGTGAAGGATGGCGGCATGGCTTTCGGTGTAACCTGCGAGGGTGCGGCGAGCGTGGTAAGGGCCGTGCGTAAGGTATACGGCAAGACGCTCATCGTGAAACTTTCGCCCAATGTTACCAGCGTCTCTGACATAGCACGTGCTTGCGAGGCGGAAGGTGCCGATGCTGTATCGCTCATCAACACACTGATGGGTATGGCTGTAGACATCGAAAAGCGCAAGCCCCTGCTCAGTATACGCACGGGTGGTCTTAGCGGTCCTTGTGTCAAGCCTGTAGCCCTACGCATGGTGTATGATGTGGCTCATGCCGTAAAGATTCCTGTAGTGGGACTTGGCGGCATATCTACGGCAACGGATGCGGTAGAGTTCCTTATGTGCGGTGCGACGGCGGTAGAGATAGGTACGGCCAACTTTGTTGACCCTACAGTGACGATGAAAGTGAAGCAAGGCATCAGCGACTGGCTCGATGCGCACGGGTGCAGCAGTGTACACGAAATTATCGGTGTGTTGTAATGCAATATGCAGAGCTGTAAAGCAGAAAAGCGCAACAATGCAACGTAAAAGGTACAACAAAGGGTGAAAAAGACAACAAAAACATATATAAAAAGGCACGTTTTCTATATAAAAATAGGTGTGTTCGGAAATAATTGTTACCTTTGCACCCGCTTAGCAGCATTTTTTTTAAATAACGTTATACAAAATTTTTATGAACTTTACACTATTTATCACCGTTTTGCTGACGGCTGTGACCTTG
>CAVFRG010000055.1:0-16313 GCA_963624905.1 Oscillospiraceae bacterium | reverse complement strand
TGTCTTTATGAGAAAAGCTCAATACATGTCGGCAGACGACGTAAAATATCTGATTCTGCACTGTTCGGCTACGAAGTGCACCAGTGACTATACGGAGGAGATGCTCCTCAAAGACCACAAGGCGCGGGGATTTCGCACCATAGGCTACCACTTCTATGTCCGTAAGGACGGGAAGATGAGCCAGCACAGGATGCTACTGGAGGTGGGTGCCCACTGCATACCTTATAATAAATGCTCCATCGGCATCTGCTATGAGGGCGGTCTGGATGAGCTTGGCGAGCCTTGCAACACCATGACCGCTGTACAAAAGAAGCGCATCGCAGATTTGCTTACCATCCAGCATAAGCTCTTCCCGAAGGCGAAGATCGTGGGGCACCGTGACTTGCCCGGCACTACGCCGAAGGCTTGTCCTTGTCTGGATGCGCATGATTTGTTCGGCTGGATAGAGAATCTATGATTGTTGATTATGGACTTGGTGATAGGTCTTATCATCAAGGCCATGCTCATGTTTTTCTCGTCAGCATTAAAATCTTCAAGCTATTTCTCCAACCCTTTAGCTGCCCTGTGAAGAATAAAGGCGTGTTCTGAAAAATCCACGCATTGTTCAATTACTTCTTTAGACGGATTGCTCTTTGTGTCTTTTTGATTTTATCCGGCTAAAATGCAAAAATCCATCAAAGGTAATTTTTTAGAACCCGCCTAAAAAGATAACTCCATGAAGTGGGGGCGGTAGACGGGGCTTCTTTCTTTTTTTTATCCGCTTGCGTCGGGATATTCCTTTTACACTCGGATCCGAAAATTTTTCAGCCCCGATAACGTGGATGCCCTTTGGCAAGCGTTTGCTTGCGTCGGCTGTAGAAGGAGAATTCAAGCAATCCTGCGTTATATTCGCTTTCTACTTTATGTCTTTTGCTGCAACCATACATGATGGTTCCGGAAGTCCTGTTAATTCTTTGTTGTTGTGCATATCTTAATCGTATATATGAGTATTAGGCATGCAGCCTCTGCATATGTATCTTTATGTTACATTCGTCACGCTTTCTTTTTAGAAGAGGGTGAACTGATAGCAAAAGTACGAAAATAACTTGGATTACGTGTCAGATTTTATCATTTTTTGTTTGTCACTCCAAAAATTTCTTAAATTCTCTAATTCTTGACAATAAAGGTGCCAAGTTATTCTTACATAAAAGTCAGGGGGCGTGATTACAAAAGGCAACGGGCAGCGTCTTTTTAATAGAACATTCAAAGGGCGATTGTAACCCTGTAATAACGACATTAGAAAGAAAACGTAAACACTAAGACAGATGCAAACAAAAAAGAAGATTTTGGCTGCTGCAAGCTTGGCACTCCTGCCAATGGCAACCTTTGCGCAGTATCCTCAGATTACCAAAGAGGCAAAGCACAAGATCGACTCCTTGTCGGCAGTATGGACAGCCCATTCGGACTCAGCGTGGGCTGTGGCATTCCCTATCGTCAAACAAGAGGCTATGGCCGGTCGTCCCTATGTGCCTTGGGCCTCACGTCCCTACGATTTGAAACAGGCCAAGATACCTGCTTTCCCCGGTGCTGAGGGCGGCGGTATGTACACGTTTGGCGGCCGTGGCGGCAAAGTCCTTACCGTTACCAACCTCAACGACGACGGTCCCGGTTCCTTCCGTTGGGCTTGCGAACAGGGTGGTGCGCGCATCATCGTGTTCAACGTTTCGGGCAACATCGTGCTCAAGACTCCTATCATAGTACGTGCCCCCTACATCACCATTGCCGGACAGACAGCTCCGGGAGAGGGCGTGCAGATTTCGGGCGAGTCGTTCCAGGTGGACACCCATGATGTCATCATACGCCACATGCGCTTCCGCCGCGGCAATACGCATGTATGGTACAGGGAGGACTCCTTTGGCGGCAATCCCGTCGGAAACATCATGATAGACCACGTGTCGGCAGAGTGGGGACTGGACGAGAACATCTCCTTCTACCGCCATATGTTCGACCTGCACGATGGCAAGGCAAAACGCAAGGTGCCTACAGTGAATGTGACCATCCAGAATACCATATCGGCTAAGGCGCTCGATACATGGAACCATGCTTTCGGCAGTACCATCGGTGGTGAAAATGCTACATTTATGCGCAATCTGTGGGCTGACAATACCGGGCGCAACCCTTCCATCGGATGGGGTGGCGTGTTCAACTTTGTCAACAACATCATCTATAACTATGTGCACAGAACGGCAGACGGCGGTGAGTTCTCTACTATGAGCAACTTCATCAACAACTATTACAAGCCCGGGCCATGCACACCGAAGACAGCATTGGCTTACCGCATCGTAAAGAGCGAGAGCCGAAGCAACAAGCTCTTCCCCTGGCCGCAGTATGGCCGCATCTATGCTACGGGCAATATCGTTGAGGGTTATCCCGAAGTGACGAAGGACAACTGGAATGGTGGTATCCAGATAGCCGACAAGGACCTGCCCAACGGGGTGCCCGCCGACGTGACGGCCCTGATGCGTTCCGACGAACCGTTTGAGATGCCCCACCTTACCATCATTCCTTCAGAGCAGACCTTCGACAAGGTGTTGGCTGGCGTGGGAGCCACTCTGCCCGTGCGCGACATCGTAGACCAGCGCATCGTGGAAGAGGTGAAGACTGGCAAGGCGTATTATGTGAACAAGTTGCCCAAGAAGAACCCCTATGGCGACATGTGGGGACTGGCTGATGCTTCCAAGAACGAAGAGGGACTCTTCAAGTATCGCCGACTGGGCAAGGATTCGTATAAGGACGGTATCATTACGAACATAGAGCAGATGGGCGGATTCCCCAAATACAAGAAGGTGAAGCCCTATGTGGACAGTGACGGTGACGGTATGCCCGATGAGTGGGAGATTGCCAACGGACTGAACCCCAACGACCCGAGCGATGCCAACAAGGACTGCACGGGCGACGGATATACCAATATAGAGAAGTACATCAACGGTATCAGTACCAAGGAGAAAGTGGACTGGACTGACCTCAAGAACAACCACGACACCTTGGCTGAAAAGGGTAAACTCATGTAAAAGGATGAAACAGGCGTATCATAATTCTATGGTGAGGGTATTGTGCGTGTGCTGTCTGCTTTTCCTCTTTGCGGGGGTAAAGGCGCAGGTGGCGCTCGACAGTGCCGGACGCGATGCCAAGTATGTGGAAACCATCGTGGCCCGTTCGCAGAAAATCGTCAACAGCCTACAGTTGCAGAGCGATTATGCACGTACGAACGTCCGCAACATCATCTGCAACCGCTACTTCCTCCTCAACGATATCTATGCCAAGTATGGCAAGAAGGAGAAGGATGCCCGCGATGCCGAACTGTACAAGCATCATTTCGAGTTTGCCGCCAGTCTGGCCAACTATCTCAGCGAAAAGGATATAGAACAGGTGAAGGACGGCATGACCTTTGGGGTAGTGCCCAAAACTTACCAGGCACATCTTGAGATGATTCCGTCGCTCAAAGCCGACGAGAAGCTCCAGATACTCAACTGGCTGAAAGAGGCACGCGAGTTTGCCATCGATGCAGAGAACTCCAAGGCCAAGCACGGGTGGTTCGGCAAGTACAAGGGACGTATCAACAACTGGCTTGCCAAGCGCGGTTACGACCTGAAAGCCGAGCGTGAGGCTTGGTACAAGCGTATCGAGGCTGACAAGAAGAAGTGAGAGCAGGTATGGATACACGATGCTGTACCCGTACTCCTCTTTCATTTTATATGAATGAAACTATATGAGAAAAGTATTTTTTATATGGATACTGACAATGGTAGGGGTTGTGCAGACTTTTGCACAACCCTTCCCGTTTGACTACAGTTATGTGGGCTATCGGCAGAGCGAGCAATCCATACCCGATGCAGATGTAGTTGTCTTTGTAAAGTGGCAGGATGGCGACCAAAGCGCGCGCATACAGAAGGCCATCGACTATGTGTCGGCACGCAAAGTGAACGGCAAGACAGGACTGCGCGGTGCCGTATTGCTCGACAAGGGCGTGTTCCGCTTGTCGCAACCCCTGCGTATACAGGCCTCTGGCGTGGTACTGCGCGGAACAGACCGTAATGCTACGGTGCTGATGAAGACCGGTGTAGACCGCGGGGCCGTGGTGTATATGGAGAGCAACCGTGCCATGCAGCCGGCAGGCAATCCGCTCGCTGTTGTCTCCGACAGGGTGGAACTGGGTGCACGCAGTTTGCAGATAGCTGCCACCGAAGGTCTGAAGCCTGGAGACGAGGTGCTCATCGTGCGTCCTTCCACCAAGGAGTGGATAGACAGGATGGGCTGCGGTGACTTCGGTGCAGGAAAGGACCTCGGCTACTGGGGATGGCATCCGGGAGAGATTGACGTGAGATGGACCCGCCGCATCGTAGAGGCCAACGGTTCTTCTTTGAGTTTAGACGCTCCGCTCTCCATGACGCTCGACCGCAGTATGGGGGAATGTTATGTACAGCGCATCGCACAGAACGGGTGGCGCATCTGTAACGTAGGCGTAGAAAACCTCACCGTCGATACGGAATATGACCTCGGCAACGCCATGGACGAAAACCATGCGTGGGACGGTATATATATAGACAAGGTAAAAGACGGATGGGTCAGGATGGTCAATTTCCGCCATCTGGCAGGCTCGGCTGTAGTGACCCAGCGTGATGCTGCACGCATCACGGTAGAGGACTGTATGTCTACAGTGCCTGTGTCGGAAATAGGTGGATACAGAAGGCGCACGTTCCTGTGTATGGGTGAGCAGTGCCTCTTCCAGCGTTGCTATTCTGAGCAGGGTATACACGACTTTGCTGCCAGTCTGTGCGCCGCCGGCCCCAATGCCTTCGTACAGTGCGACAGCCACGAGTCGCTCGGATACAGCGGTGCTGTCGGTCCCTGGTGCACCGGACTGCTTTTCGATATTGTCAATATCGACGGCAACGACCTGAAGGTGTGTAACCTCGGACTGGAGGGCTACGGCACGGGATGGAACTCAGCCAACAGTCTCCTCTACCAGTCGACAGCGGCTGGCATCTTTGCCGACAGTTTGCCGGACGGCAGCAACAACCATGTATACGGCTGCTGGGCACAGTTTAACGGAACGGGAAGCTTTGCCCAGTGTAACAACCATGTCAAACCCTACAGCCATTTCGAGGAACTGTTGCAGAAAAGACTCGGAAGAGATGTGAGCCGGCAGTGTCGCACACTGGTGCGGGAAGCCAGCAAACTGAGCAATAACCCTACTTATGAGGAGGCACGCGTCACTGCACAGATGGCCCGCATGCCGCGTGTCACTATGCAGATGTGGATAGCCGACAGCGCCCGCTTCAGTGCTTCTGTTTCTGCCGCCAAGGCTATGCCAGTCGACAGAATCAAGGGATTTGATGCGCCCGAAGATGCTCCTGTGCCAACCTTCGAAATAAAGGAAGGCCGCATCCTTGTTGCCGACACCTTGTTAAAGGGCAGCAAGCAGAACACGCCGTGGTGGAACGGCAGGGTGCGCTACTCCGCATTCCCGAAGTTGGCGGATGCCGTTACACGTTTTGTTCCGGGTATGGAAGGCCAGGGCACTACGACACGTGTTGACAGTGTGGTGGAGCATCTGAAGAACAAGCATATTGTGCTGTTCAATCAGAACTACGGATTGTGGTACGACCGCCGCCGTGACGATCACGAACGTGTGCGCCGCCGTGACGGTGACGTATGGGCACCGTTCTACGAGCAGCCTTTTGCACGTAGCGGCGAAGGCAAGGCGTGGGACGGACTGAGCAAGTACGACCTTACCAAGTTGAACCCTTGGTACATCAGCCGTATCAAGCAACTGGCACGTAAGGGGGCGAAGAACGGACTTATGGTCATCAACCAGCACTATTTCCAGCACAATATCCTGGAGGCAGGTGCCCACTGGGTAGACTGCCCCTGGCGTCCTGTAAACAACATTAACGGTACTGTGTTCCCCGAACCTGTACCTTTTGTGGGTGACAAGCGTGTCTGGGTTGCCGAATATTTCTATGATACCGACAATGCACAGATGCGGCAACTGCACCGCCAGTATATTGAGAACATGCTTGATGCCTTTGCCGACCAGCCCAATGTCATACAGTCCATTGGTGAGGAATATACAGGGCCTTATCATTTCACCAAGTTCTGGCTGCAGACGGTAGGGCAATGGGAAAAGAAAACTGGCAAGCATGTACTCGTGGCACTGTCCTGCAACAAGGACGTACAGGATTCTATCCTTCAGGATCCGGAGTTGCGAAAGGTGGTGGACATCATCAATATTGAGCAGTGGTACTATACCGACAAGGGGCTGTATGCCCCCGAAGGCGGTAAAAACCTTGCCCCACGCCAGTACTCCAGACGGCTGCGCCCCGGCAAGGCCACCTATGATGCGGTGTTTAAGGGTGTGAGCGAGTATCGTACCAAATATCCCGACAAGGCAGTAATCTATACTGGTCCGAACTATCCGCAGATGGGCAAGGCCGTGATGGATGCCGGAGGTTCCTGCCCTGCCATCGCCAAGTAGCTCTTTCGGGCTGCTGTCGTAACTTTTGGCGGAGAACGTATTACAAAGCAGTACGTTCTCCGTCATTATTATATATACTGACCACGACGTGATATTGCTGACCACAACAAATACATTCTGCCACATTATAGAGAGAATTTCTACAATCATTCAAACATCATTCCAACATCATTCAAATATCATTCAAACACCGTTCGAAAACCATTTTTAATACCGACCATTCTATGAACAAATCCTTCAAAGTGACCACGGGGGTAAGACAACTTCTGCTTGAACCTACATTTATTGTCCGGGTATTCGATTCGGATGATGACTGTTTGGACACAGATGTGCGCTTTGCGGGTTCGTCATGCGAAGACATTGATGCGGCCAGGTATATCCTCCTCCACCTTGAAGACTTCTGCGACCTGTTTACAAAAGAAGACCTTGAAGATGTGAAAAACCGCATAAAAGAGTGCTTAAAGGGGTAAAATAGGATAAAAACGCCCCTAAATACCATTATTTCCTACTTTTTAATCTGATTTTACCTACTTCATAGACGCTTTTGGGCTAACTTTGCAGCACTACTTAAAAACAACAAAAGCCTAATGAAAAAGAAAAACAGTCTACGGGAAGAACAGGCACATGCTCTGTTGCAGGCATACGCCAGAGGTGACCAGAATGCCTTCCTTGCATTATATGATATGTATGCGGGCATGCTCCTCAGCTATGGAGCCTGTATCACATCAGACCGAGAACTGGTGAAGGACTGCATGCAGGATGTCTTTGTCAAACTTATAAGCAAGCGCGACAGCCTCCAGATCAATAAGGTGACATCTTATCTCGTAACCTCTCTCCGCAACAAATTGCTCGATTCCTTCCGCCGTGGCACATACATGACTGACAGTGCCGTGGAAGATTGTCTGATTCACGAGGTGGAAGATGGCGTGGAATACGACTATATACATGCTGAAGACGAGCGCACGGACAACCATACGCTTGATATGTTGCTCGATGTGCTGACACCCCGTCAGCGACAGGTATTCACGCTATATTATCTGGAAGAGCGTGAATATGACGAGATAAGCCAGATAATGAATATGAACTACAGTAGCCTGCGCAACCTTGTACACCGCGGTATGGTGAAGATGCGTACGGCTTTGGCCAGTTGACATGCTATTTAGTTAATAAAGAACCGGCATATACTCTATTATTTTTTAGGTTTTGCGTATTGTGAGGTGCCGGCAATAATTTTGGTGGTTAGTAAATATTATTAAAAGCAGGAATCTCCGTGAGGAAATTCCTGCTTTTGGTGTGTGTTAGGGAGTAGGTGCTTTATAAGTCGTGGCTGTACCTGAGTGGTACGGCGAGACACTGCATCTAGTATGTTGACTGAAGATACTGCATCTGAGTGGTACGGCGCCCTCGCCGTACCACAACTGTGTTTGGGTTAATATAGCCCTCGCTGTACCAACCAACTACATCCGAAACTTGAGAATGTAATACTTAGGAGTAGCGTATAATCTGACCGGGAGTCAGCTTCTTGTCCTTTTTGTAACCGTTGAGGTTGCATATCTTCTCTACGCTTACGCCACGCTTCTCAGCAATGGAACTGATGGTTTCGCCATACTTGACCTTATGGTAGAGTTTCTCGCTGCTGTTGCTGGCTTCGTAGCGGCCTACAGAACCACCGTTAACCTCTTCGCGCGTATAGCCTCCGTTGCCCACTTTGCCACGTGTGGCATTGGCTTCCATTCCCTCGCTCTCATATGTGTCGCGGTTGAAGTCGTAGAAGTCGCCCACCACGTCCTGGTTGCGAAAGTCGAAGAGCAGAGCCGGGTTGAGTGCCACACCACAGAGGCGTGTCTCGAAGTGCAGGTGCGAACCTGTACTTCTGCCCGTGTTACCACCCAGGCCGATAACTTCACCAGCCCTTACTTCCTGTCCTTCGCTTACGAGCTGGGCAGAGAGGTGTCCGTAGATGGTCTCCAGACCGTTGTTGTGCCTTATGACGATGTATTTGCCGTATCCTCCGCCCTCGTATCTTACGATGCGCACTTTGCCGGAGAAGGCAGAACGTATGGAGTCACCGATGTAAACTTTGATATCAAGACCTTTGTGGTTGCGTCCGAACTGTGAGCGGTAACCGAAATTGCTTGTTACTACGCGGCTCGGAGTGGGCATGCAGAAATGGCGTAGGTCTATGCGGAAATGCTCGGGGAGAGCAGTAGCCTTGTGTGCGTACTTGTTGCTGAAGTCTTCATAGAGTTCGGCTGCCGGATTCTCGCGGTCTTCCATCATGCGGTAGTGCGAGACAGCCAGAGTGTCGAGTGCCTTCATCCTGTGGTCTACCGGAGCCTGGCGGGCCAGAAGGTCCTGCGCAGACATTGGCAGGGTGGCTAATGTCAATAATGCGGTTGCTGCTATTTTACTTATCTTGTTTCTTAAGCTCATATTCTTTTTTAGTTCTTGGCTCTCAAGATATGGTTTCCTTGGCTTAAAAGCGGTGGCTTTTATATGAAAAGTGCCAAGGCAAAGTACTTGAAAGTAACGTTTTGTTATATAGACGTTGCAAATATAGCAAAAATATTTCAGAAATCCTAAGCCGTTAACAATCTTTTTTCAGTCTTTAACATGTGCACTCCCGTTAGGCAACATAGTTCTTCCTTATTTTTCCTTATTGTACAAAAGGGATTCCGCCCGATAATAAGGTGAAATGCATGAATATCATTTTAACATTCATTTGGACGTATTCCTGTCTCTGTGCGTTTGTGTTGTTCTGTTTTCAGCCATCTCAGGATGGCTACGGCAGGCGAGTGCCCCATGAAGATAATCTTCTTCACTTCGGGTGATGTGAACTGTATACAGTGGCAGTAGGCATCGTATAGTTGGTCGGTGTTGATGGTGAACTCTTTGCCGGATGTCTCCCTTATGCCGATAATCATTTTGTGCGTAATGCGCAGCTCTACATATTTGATGCCTGTGGCACTTTCTATAGCGTTTAGTCTGCAGAGCAATTCTCTCATTTGCTCCTTGGTGAGTGCGGGGCGCTCTTCCCATGTCTTCACTTTGGGCTTCCTTCCACGTCGTTTGGGTATGGCAGTATTGTGAGAGGCGGCTTCTGTTACGCCGGTGTCCGTAGGGGCTGTATCTTGTGTCGTAGCAGTATAGAACAGCTCTCCCTCCTTCGGTGTTTTGGTAGCGTTCATGTCTTGTCGGTTTCTTTAGCTGATGGCTGCCCAGTTGATATTGGTCTTTTTCAGTTCCTTGAGGCGGTTCCACAGCATGCTGTTCTGCGGCAGGCAACACTGTGGGTCTACGTCTATGATGGCCTGTGCCTCGTTGCGTGCCAGTTGTACGAGTTGTCCGTCGCGTGCAATATTGGCTATTTTCAGGTCGAAGGCCATGCCGCTCTGTTGCGTTCCCTCCAGGTCGCCGGGACCTCTCAGTTTGAGGTCGGCCTCTGCGATGCGGAATCCGTCGTTGGTATCGCACATGATGTCGATGCGCTTGCGGGTGTCTTCCGACAGTTTGAAGCCTGTCACCAGGATGCAGTAACTCTGTTCTGCCCCTCGTCCCACGCGTCCTCTCAACTGGTGCAGCTGTGAAAGACCGAACCTCTGTGCGTCGAGGATAACCATGACCGAGGCATTGGGTACGTTCACTCCCACCTCTATGACTGTGGTGGCCACGAGAATCTGGGTCTCTCCCTTTACGAACCGTTGCATCTCCTCTTCCTTCTCAGCAGGCTTCATCTTGCCATGAACCTTGCTGAGACTGAATTCAGGGAAGGCTTCGCGCAGTACCTCAAATCCCTCTTCCAAATTCTTGAGGTCGCTCTTCTCGCTTTCCTTGATGAGGGGAAAAACGATGTATACCTGTCTGCCTATGTTTATTTGTTTGCGTATGCTCTGGTAGAGCGATGTCAGTTGGGTGTCAAATTTATGCAGTGTCTGTATGGGCTTCCTTCCCGGTGGCAGTTCGTCTATCACGCTTACATCCAGGTCGCCGTAGATGGTCATGGCCAGTGTGCGCGGTATGGGCGTGGCCGTCATCACCAGTATGTGCGGCGGGTTCTCGCTCTTGTTCCACAGCCGGGCACGCTGTGCCACGCCGAAGCGGTGCTGCTCGTCAATGACGGCTACTCCCAGTCGTGCGAAGAGCACAGCGTCTTCGAGGATGGCATGTGTGCCTACCAGAATTTTGATGTCACCGCTCACGAGTCCGTTGAGAATGGCTTGCCGTTTCTTTCCCTTTACCATTCCGGTGAGCAGTTCTACGCGTATGTCCATGCCTTCCAGAAAGTCGCAGATGGTCTTCAGGTGCTGCTCGGCCAGTATCTCTGTAGGTGCCATCATGCATGCCTGGAACCCGTTGTCGAGGGCTATGAGCATAGTCATGAGGGCCACGAGGGTTTTCCCGGAACCCACATCGCCCTGTAGCAGACGGTTCATCTGTTTGCCGTTGCACATGTCGGCACGTATCTCGTGCATTACCCTTTTCTGTGCTCCCGTCAACTGGAAGGGCAGGTTGTGTGCATAGAAGTCGTTGAAGATGTCGCCTACCTTGTTGAAGATGTATCCGCGGTATTTGCGACGTTGGTCGCTCGCGTACCTTAATATATTCAGTTGCACGTAGAACAGTTCCTCGAACTTGAGGCGCACCTGTGCCTTCTGCATCTCCTGATGAGAGTGGGGGTAGTGGATGAAGTGGAAAGCCTTGTCGCGCGAGATGAGGTGCAGGCGTTCAGTGATGAACGGAGGAAGCGTCTCCGGCAGTTCGGGCAGTTTCTCCACCAGTGTCTTCGTTATCTTTTCGATGGAGCGTGATGTCAGTCCAAATTTCTTCATCCGCTCCGTTGTGCCGTAATAAGGCTGCATGCCCATTTCCGAGAGCTGCAGTTTGCCGGCATCGTCCATGTCGGGATGGGCAAACTGGTATCTGCCGTTAAAAACGGTGGGTTTGCCGAAGACAATGTATTCCGTGTTGACCTTGTAGGTGTTGTAGACATATTGTGCCCCGCGAAACCAAACCAGGTCTACCACGCCGAACCCGTCGGAGAAGTGGGCCACGATGCGCTTGTTGCGCTTGCCCGTGTCAAACTCCTCGAAACTGAGTATCTTTCCTTTGATTTGCACAAAGGGCATCTCCGCGGTCAACTCACTGATGTGGTACACCTTGGTGCGGTCTACATACTTGTACGGGTAGTATTCCAGCAGGTCACCGTAAGTGTTGATGCCGAGCTCCTTGCTCAGTATCTCTTTCTTTTTGGGACCTACGCCGGGCAGGTACATGATGTCTTGGTCCAGGATGCTACTCATGTGATAAGATAGCTTCTGCCACCTTGAGGTCGAAGGGTGTCGTAATCTTGATGTTCTCGCGGTTGCCCTCCACCATGGCCACCTGGCACCCCAGGCTTTCCACTACCGAGGCATCGTCGGTAAACTGCTCCTTGTATCCTTGGTTAAAAGCCTGTTTGGCCAGCGAGATGTCGAAGGTCTGCGGGGTTTGCACGATGCGGTAATCGTCGCGCAATACGTTCTTCCCTCCGCCGCGCTTGTCTATGTAGCGCAGGGTGTCGGTAACGGCATATACGGGTATGGCGGCATACTCTTCGCGTGCCGTCTCGTAACATTCGGCTATGACCTCCTTCGAGACGAAGGGGCGTACCCCGTCGTGTATGCCTACCACACCGTCCTCGCCGTCAGGAATGACGGCAAGTCCGTTCTTGGACGACTGGAAACGGGTGTCGCCCCCGTTTACGACGGTATGGCTGATGCCGAAGTGGTACTCTTCGCAAAGTTCTTTCCAGTAAGTCTGTTGGCTTTCCGGCAGTACGAGGATGATGTTGAGGCTTCCGTCGTATTCGTGAAAGCGTTCTATGGTGTGCATCAGTATCGGCTTGCCCGCTACCGGCAGAAACTGTTTGGGTATGTCGTTTCCCATGCGGAGTCCTTTGCCTCCGGCGACGATGATAACGTAGTCCATTTTTATGAGTGAAGAGTGAAGAGTGAAGAGTGAAGAGTGAAGAGTGAAGAGTGAAGAACGAAGAGTGGGGAGTTATTTCTTGCTCTCCATCAGATGTGCGTACTGCATGCCTTTCTGGAGCTTTGCCACAGGCTCTTCGCCCACGAAGTAGCTCAGTATCTTGTATGCATAGGGCAGTGTGGCAGCAGGTCCTTCGCCCGTGATGACATTGCCGTCCTCCTGATACAGTTCGCCGGTATACTGGGTGTTCTCACCGAAGTAGCGTTCGAAGCCAGGTGAACAGGTGGCCTTCCTGCCGTCGAGGATGCCGGTGCTTGCCAGTACCATAGGAGCAGCGCAGATGGCACCTATCCTCTTGCCCGCCTTGTTCTGGGCAATCAGGGCGTTCCTTACCCCCTCGTGCTCGTTGAGATTGGTGCTTCCGGGCAGACCGCCGGGAAGGAGCAGCATGTCGGCATCAGAGAAGTCGGCGATGTCCTCAAACACGCAGTCGGCCTTGACGGTGATGCCGTGTGATGTCTCCACCCACTCGCTGCCCGTAATGCTTACAGTCTTGATGTCCACGCCTCCTCTGCGGAGGATATCTACAGGTGCCAGGCCTTCTATCTCCTCAAAGCCATTGGCGAGAAATTCGTATACCTTTGCCATAATTTTATGCGTTTTAGTCGAATTATACAAATTAAATGAGTATTTTTGCAGAATAATAGCTGCAAGGAGGCGTATGCCCGGCGGTGTCGTGCCGCAAGGCAGTCTTGTCTCCTTTGCCGTGCAAATGTAGTAATAATTATTGAAATGACAAAACAAATGGCCGTACAACCTTTGAAATTTGCCATATTTGGAAACGAATACCAGGCCAGGAAGTCTGCTCCTATCAGCAAGATTCTCTCTTGCCTGTACGCCAAGCGTGCAGAAATCTATGTCGAAAAGTCGTTCTATGAGTTCTTGGTCAAGGAACAACCGTTGGGCGGACTTGTGGCAGGCGTGTTCGAAGCCTACAACTTCGATGTCGACTACGTTATCTCCATGGGCGGTGACGGTACGTTTCTGAAGGCTGCCGCCAGGGTAGGCGCCAAGGGCACGCCCATCATAGGTGTGAACATGGGGCGTCTCGGGTTCCTTGCCGATATCCTGCCGGGCGAGATAGAGGATGCTATGGAGAGTGTCTTCACGGGTGACATACAGATAGAGGACCATGCCGTGTTGCAGGTGGTGGCAGAAGGAGGCATTTTGGCTGGTTGTCCTTTCGCCCTCAATGATGTCGCCATACTGAAGCGCGATGATGCATCGATGATTTCTGTCCGTACATACGTCAATGACGAGTTTGTTGTAACCTATCAGGCCGACGGACTTGTCGTTTCTACACCGACGGGGTCTACTGCATACAATCTCTCCAACGGCGGGCCTATCATCATTCCGCAGAGTGGCAGTTTCTGCATGACGCCTGTTGCTCCCCATAGCCTGAACATCCGCCCCATTGTCATCAATGACACGGCAGAAATAACGCTCTCTGTCGAAAGTCGCAGTCACAACTATCTGGTGGCGATAGACGGAAGAAGTGAGCGCATGACGGAGGCAACCAAGCTTACCATACGCAAGGCACCGCATACCGTCAGGATAGTAAAACAGCGCAACCAACGTTATTTCTCCACACTGAGGGAGAAACTGATGTGGGGTGCCGACCAGCGGGAGAGGTAAAATAAAGGTAAAAAAGTAAAAAGGCGTTTTAAAAGTAAAAAGGTAAAAAGAGGGCATACGCCAGAATAGTGAAGAGTGAAGAACGAAGAGTGAAGAATTCAATTGCAAAAGCTGTTGTCCCTTAACTTCCCTAACTTCCTTTAACTCCTTTAACTCCTTTAACTCCCTTAACTCCTTTAACTTCCAAAATACTCCTTTAACTCCTTTAACTTCCAAAATACTCCTTTAACTCCCTTAACTCCAAAATCCTCCTTTAACTTCTTTAACTCCAATAATAGTAGCATGCTCGGTTTTGTGAAGATACCGAAATTCAAGTACAGTGCCAAGACCTTGCTGGCTTGGTTGTGGAAGGCTTGGCGGGGCAACCGGCTCCAGGCTGTCCTCAATGCGTCTGTCGGTTTGCTGTCGGTGGGTGTGAGTCTGCTGCAGGTATGGGCGGTGAAGCGTGCCATCGATGTGGCGTCCCATGCCGTGGAGGGCAATCTCTACTGGGCTGTGGGTGTAATGGGCATACTGATATTGGCCGACTTTGCCCTCAATATCTCCTCTGTCTGGATACGCAACCTTTTGGGCATCAAGGCACAGAACCGTATGCAACAGCGTATGCTCGACCGCATACTCCGCTCGGAATGGCAGGGTAGGGAACGGCTTCACTCCGGCGATGTGCTCAACCGCCTGGAGACGGATGTCAATACGGTGGTCAATTTCCTGACGGAGACCATCCCCAACACACTGAGTATACTGGCTATGTTCTTCGGAGCTTTCTTCTATCTTTTCTCCATGGACAAGGTGCTGTCGGTCGTGGTGGTCATCATGATACCTGTTTTCCTCGTCTTCAGTAAGGTCTATGTGGGCAAGATGCGACAGTTGACACGTCTGGTGCGCGACTCGGACAGTAAGGTGCAGAGCGTGTTGCAGGAAACCATCCAGCACCGTATGCTTATCAAGACCCTGGAGAAAGACGCTGCTATGGTAGGCAGGCTGGAGAATACGCAGAAGGAGTTGCGCGGCCATGTGGTAAAGCGAACCGTGTTCAGTGTCTTTAGCAATCTGGTGCTCAACTTCGGCTTTGCCCTGGGCTACCTTGTGGCTTTCCTGTGGGCGGCAGTGCGTATGAATGCAGGCACGCTGAGCTTTGGCGGCATGACGGCCTTCCTGCAGCTGGTCAACAAGATTCAGGTTCCTGCCCGCAACCTTACCAGACTGGTGCCCGCTTTTGTCAGTGTCTTTACGGCTGCCGAGCGACTGATGGAACTGGAAGAGGACCCGCTTGAGGAACAGGGTGACCCTATCGGGATGGATGCCCCCTGTGGCATACGTCTCAGCGCAGTCGACTTCACCTATAAGGAGGGTGAGCGAAAGGTAATAGACCATCTCGATTTCGATTTCCCGCCGGGCAGTTGTACGGCCATCCTTGGCGAGACGGGTGCCGGCAAGACAACCCTTGTGCGCCTGCTCTTGGCGTTGCTCCGTCCGCAGGCAGGCAATGCCTATATATATAATAAGGTGGATAGTCAGGTACTCACGCCCCGCCACCGTTGCAATTTTGTCTATGTGCCCCAGGGCAACACACTCATGAGCGGTACGGTGCGCGACAACCTGCGCCTGGGCAAACCCGATGCCACCGAAGAGGAGATGGTGGAGGCACTGCACAAGAGTTGTGCCGACTTTGTGCTCCAACTGCCACAAGGACTTGATACCCTCTGCAGCGAACGTGGAGGAGGCCTTAGCGAGGGGCAGGCGCAGCGCATAGCCATAGCGCGCAGTCTGCTGCGCGACCGCTCCGTAATGCTCTTCGACGAGGCTACCAGTGCGCTCGACCCTCAGACAGAACGTCAGCTCTTGCAGAATCTCCTTTCCTCGCATGGCAAGACCATCATCTTCATTACCCATCGACCCGCCGTAATGGAATATTGCGACCGCGTCCTGAAGATAGAGCGTAACGGTTAGGCACGGCTCCGTTCCATCCATTCAAAACGCACGCACGGACAAATAAAAAATACGTTTTATTTTGTATTGTCTCCGATTTGACGTATCTTTGCACACGAAAAAGCTAATACATTAAACAAAAGAGAAAATAGTATGATTCTTTTTTTCAGAACTCCATCTAAGAGTGTGATTGCGACCGAGATCG
>CAVFRG010000054.1:0-17084 GCA_963624905.1 Oscillospiraceae bacterium | reverse complement strand
TGATGCTGTCGTGCACCAGACTGTTGATGAAGGGGTCCTTCTCGCCGTCTTTCACAATGTTACCGTTGTAGTCCAATGTCTGGTGGCTGGCATACACCACAGGCTCCGTTATGTCGCCCACGCGGTGCCCCAGGAGATAGACAGACACCATCGGGATGGCGTAGCCGGCATCCTCCCCCGTCTTCTGTATGTTCTCTTCTGCATTGTACTGCGCGGCCAGATAGCGGCGGAAACGTAGCGTCTCCGTGTCAAGCCACGTCTTCTGCAGCTCTATGAGCACCAGTCGTATGGAGCCGTCGTCCTCCTTCACCCTGGCGGCGAAGTCTATACGGAACATCGACAGCTTGTCGCGCGTGATGTTTGGGTGCTCGTGTCTGCGCATCTCAACGCTGACCACCTCCTTCTTGAGCAGGGCGGACAGTACGGTCTTGGCTATGCGCTCGTCTTCCATAAGGAATTTGAACACAGAGTCGTATATCGGGTTGGCCACGGTTATCTTCATGTCTTTTCCTCCATTGATGTGATTCCGATGACAAAGATAATATTATTATTTGGAATGGCAAAAGAAAATCACAGGAAAAGTAGGTACATCAAATTGTACAGACTAATAAAGAAAATGGAAATATTCGACAAAACAATCTTAATTTTATTTTTTTTGATTATCTTTGCGGTATGATACGACAGACTACGTTCCGGCTCACCGCGAAGCACCGCGGGTGCCACCTCATTACGCATGAAGTGATGCAGCACCTTCCTTTGCCCCTTCCCAAGACAGGACTGCTCCACCTCTTCGTGCAGCACACCTCATGTGCGCTCTCCGTCAACGAGAATGCCGATCCAGACGTGCGCAGTGATATGGAGAAGATACTCAACCACATGGTACGGGAGAACGAACCTTATTATAACCATACCCTGGAAGGAGCTGATGACATGCCTGCCCACGCCAAGTGCTCGCTCTTCGGCGTGAGCCTTACCATTCCCATTACCAACGGCCGACTGAACCTCGGCACTTGGCAAGGTATTTACCTCTGCGAGTTTCGTGAATATGGCGGGGAGAGGCATATCGTGGCAACTGTTTACGAATAGTTATTATGCCAACACGCAAGCACTATATAGAGCAATCCCTCTTCCCCGAGGATGAGATACCTTACTTTTCATCTTCCACCACCCAGTCGGTGATGTTCCCCTGCGTGGAGTCGAAGTTGATGCCCACCTTGGTGACGGGCTTCTCGCTGAGGGCGAAGCGCTGGCGGTAGTTCTTGAGGTTGATCTGCTGCATCGCCGTCTGCGCATCCTTGTTGAGCTTCAGCTCGATGATGTAGAGGTCGGTCTTGGTGAGGAGCACGATATCGACTCTGCCCTTGGGAGTATGCACCTCCACATCCACCAGATAGGCGGTGAGGAGCGAGAAGATGATGAAGAGCATCTGCTGGTAATGGCCCTCGTAGTTGGTCACGTTGCAGTAGGGCACGGTGCCGAGGAAGTCTTGCAGCAGGTGCAGGGCTCCGTCCATATCCTGCTTGTCGAGAGCCATGGCTATGCGGCGTGCCGTATTGGTGGTGGCAAGCGTGTCGGTGGTGATATATGACGGGATGAGCGCCTTGGTCAAGCCCACCTTTACCTCCTTGTTGGGAACATCGAGCGTATAGTAGTTATAGTCTCTGTTGTAGTCCTTGATGGTGATGTATCCGCTCTGGTAGAGCAAGGGCATGATGGTGGTCATGTTCTCGGTGGGAGCATCGAATTCGCTTTCGTCGGCTTCCACACGGGTGATGTCGGTAGGCAAGGTGCCATGCTTGCGCATCATGTTGATGAGGTAGGTTGGTGTGCCCGAACTGAACCAGTAGGCACCAAAATTTCGCTCGGTAAAACAGTTGAGCAAGCTGTAGGGGTTGAATACGTCTGGTGAAAAGCCAGAGAAATGGTAACCGTCATAATGCTCCTTGAGTTTGGCGATAGTGTCTTCTCTTGACAAGCCTCTTGCCTTGGCAAGCATGTCGATGTCTTCCGACATCTGCGAAAGCAACTCTTCCTTGGTGATGCCGCAGATGCCTGCATAATCGTCACGCATCGAAATGTTGGCGATGTTGTTCAGTTCGCTGAAGATGCTGAGTTGTGAGAACTTCGTGATGCCGGTGAGGAAGACGAAACGTAGCTTTGCCTCGCTGTACTTCAGGGGGCTGTAGAAGTTGCGCATGATGTTGCGGAGAACATCCAACTGTTCTTTCTCGTGTGCCACGTCGAGCATGGGCGCATCATATTCGTCGATGAGCACCACCACTTGTTTGCCAGTCTTCTCGTAGGCGGTGTTGATGAGGGCTGTCAACCGATTGTTGGCGTCAATCTCTGGATTCGTTATTCCCCATTTTTTCTCCTCGGCTTGCAGGATAAATGCGAGGTATCTTTCCAACTGTTCCTTCTCCATGTGCTTTCCCCCGCTCATGTCGAAGTGAAGAACGGGATATTCCGTCCACTCTTTCTCCAGCTTTTCGATAGCCAAACCCTCGAAGAGTTCTTTCTTTCCCTCAAAGTAGCACTGCATCGTGGTGACGAGTAGCGACTTTCCGAAACGGCGTGGCCGCCCCAGAAAGAAATACTTTCCACCGCAATGGGCCATGCGGTAGATGTATTCCGTCTTGTCAATGTAGAGGAGATCTCGGTTGATGATTTCCTCAAACGTCTGTATTCCTATAGGATATAACTTCAATGCCATAATTCCTGCCTTTTAGTTCTTGAGAATAGCTTCTCGCTGCAAAGATAAACATTATATTTGGAATAATCTCTTTTATGGGAGAAAAACGTCTATGCTTTGGTCATCTCGACAACTTTGCGTAAGTTTGCATAGGGAAAATAATCGTTGGAACAGAAAAAGTTCTCCATGTTTCTAAGAGTTCGAATCTTCGCCTATCCCTCTTCTCCCTTCCCCAAGAATGCTGACGGGGGCTCGCCGTTGCGCTTCTTGAAGAACTTGCAGAAGGTCTCTGTGTCGGGGAAGCCGAGCTGGCGGGCTATCTCGCCTACCTGACGGTCGGTGAAGCGGAGCAGGTCGAGAGCCTCGTGATAGACAAGCGAGAGGATGAACTCCTTCACAGACTTCTGTGAGTAGCGGCGCACGATGCGGGCCAGATAAACGGGCGTGATGCAGAGTTTCCCGGCATAGAAGCGGGTGGAGTGCTCCTGCATGAAATGGGTGGACACGAGGGCGATGAACTGGCGGTAGATTACCTCCTGATGACAGATGCCAGCAGGTTGTTCCCTGCCGAGGAGAGCATCCGATACGAGGAAGGCGAGGTTGCGCAGATAGCCGGCTTGCAGCGACTCCCTCGCCCCGATGCCTTCCGCCTGTTGCAATTGCAGCATCAGGTGCATGGTGTCTGCGGCGATGGCGCTGTGGGAGGGAGCGTCGCTGAGGATGGGTACATGACCCAGGATGAGGCGGTCGGTCAGCACCTTGCACTCCACATGATGCGTAAAGATTTTCTCCATCAGCGATACCTCCACCAGGATGTAGGTGGCACGGAAATCGTCGGTAAAGTCTTCGATGAGCACCAGTTGGCGCGGCGTGAGCACCATCAGCGTGCTTGGTTCCAAGTGATAGAGGCGGCTGTTGATGCAGTAGGTAGCTCTTCCGTTCTCCACCCTCATGAAGGCGAAGAAGTCGGCATAGGTGGCATCCATGCTGATGGCGGAGAGTTTCTGCGCCGTCACCTCGATGGCATAGATTCCTCCCGTGCTTTCCCCCTTCATCTGCATCTCACTGCTGAATTGTTGTATCGTTACCATGTGTGAAATCGATGGTTCTTGGTGCAAAGATACTTGTTTGTTTTCGTTTTGACAAGAACTAGACTTGTTTTTTCTTTTCTGTCCGCCTTTTTGTTTGTAATTTTGCAGCCAATTTAGGATAATAACAATACTGATAAAGAAAATGCAGAATACAAGTAACACAAAGTTGGTAGGGAAGATATTCGCCACGGGCGTGATGTCGTTTTGCGGTGTGGTGAGCGAGACGGCGATGAATGTCACCTTCCCCACGTTGATGAATGAGTTTGGCATCGGCACGAGTACGGTGCAGTGGATCACCACGGGCTATCTGCTCGTCCTGGCACTGGTCATCACGATGTCTTCCTACCTGAAGCGCAACTGCTCGCAGCGCACGCTCTTCCTCATCGCCATCCTGAGTTTCATCTGTGCCACGCTGGCTTGCTTCGCGGCCCCATCGTTCACCGTCCTCATGATAGGGCGCATGGTGCAGGGAGTGGGTACGGGCATTGCCCTGCCGCTGATGTACAACATTATCTTGGGCGAGGCTCCCAAGGAGCAGATAGGCACATTCATGGGTGTCGGCATGCTCGTCACCGCCGTTGCACCGGCTGTGGGACCAGTGTTGGGCGGCTTCATTGTGGATATGTTCGGTTGGCGTTACATCTTCCTGTCGCTCATGCCGTTGCTGCTGCTCTCGCTCCTTATTGGCTGCAAGCTCATACAGTGTTCGGTACCCACGGAGCGTTCCCGCTTCCACCTCTTCGACTATGCCCTCATCGTGGTGGGCTATACCACCTTTATCCTTGCCATGGTGCAGGCTTCCTCGGCAGGATGGCTGAGCGTGACGGTCATCTCGCTCCTCGTGGTGGCTGTGGTGGCATTGGGCTGGTTCGTGAGACAGTCGCGCCGTGAACCGCATCCGCTATTGCGTGTGGAGGTGTTGGGACACCGCAACTATATGTTTGCCCTGACAGCCATCCTCATTGTGCAGTTTGCGGTATTGGGATTGGGCTACGCCATCCCCAACTATTCGCAGATTACCAACCACACCGGGGCGTTCACCGCAGGCGGACTGCTCGTGCCGGGGTGCGTGGTGGGTGCCATCCTCTCCATGGTAAGCGGCCGCCTGCTCGACAAGGTGGGGGCGCGCCTTCCCATCCTGGCAGGCTTTGGCTTCATGCTCCTCGCCAGTCTGCTCTTCGCCTGGTATGGCGACGGCATGAGCACACTGATGTTCTACGCCTTCTATGTGGTGTTCACCATCGGACAGGGACTCGGAATGCCCACGGCTCTCACCTTCGGGCTCTCGCAGTTGCCCAAGGACCTCTCGGCAGACGGCAATGCACTGGTCAACAGTTTCCAGCAGTTGGCTGGAGCGATGGGGACAGCAGTGGTCTCTACCATCGTTGCCTCTCAGCAACTTTCAGTCCCAAAATCGCAGTTTGCCGAGGCCACGGCTATAGGCTCGCAGTATTCCTTCATACTTCTCGCCTTGATGCTTCTTGTGGCATTCGTGGTTTGCTGGGTGATGACAAGGAAACGATAAACTAAACGAAAGCCACATCTCTATATCAGAAGTGCTATATAAAGTTGTGGTCTCTTATAACTATAGTTTCCGTTCCGTGTCACCGAATGTATGTTCAGCGACACTGAATGTATATTCAACGACGTTGAACATACATTCGGTGACACGGAACGGAAATCTTGGTGCGTTTCTTTTGAATTCTTTATTATGGAAAAGACAGGGCAAATGCCTAAAACTGGATAGTTGTTTAGAACTTGAATGTCATTTTGCCGAGTAATTGTCTGCCTGCACGTGGAATACCGTCGGTAAGGACGGAACCTATTTTGTATTGGTTGTCTGTAATATTTTTCAGCGACAGGTCTATATTGAGCCATTTCGTTTCATAACCTACGCCCAAACTGAGCGTAATTTGCGGCTTGATGGAGTTCCATCCCATACCTTCTGCTTCATCTATCGGTGTGCCGTCCATGTTGAGATTGAAAGCCAAACCAACCCAGTCTTTTTTCGAATACCATGTTTTGCTCTGTCCGCTTGCCGTGGCGCGCAACCACAGTTTTCCCCCTTTGAAGAACCCCGTTCCTTTTCCGCAGTAAGGTGCTCCTGCCAGGATAATGTTGCCGAAGCAATGTGGCGTGGAGGCTGAGGTATGGTTGTGTACAATGTCGTTGTCGCTTGATGCGTTTATGCTTTGCAGCGTAATGTTTGACGTAGCATAGAAACGTGGCTTCTGATAAGTGGCAGCAAATTCACAGCCAATGGTGCGCATGGTACCGGCGTTGAAAAAAAACGTTCCCAACAGGTCTTTACTTCCGTCTATTTTTGCGATTCGTGACGGTTTGAAAGCTATATAGCTGTTTATCATGTTGTAGAATACGTTCGCTTCAGCCTTGAATGGGCTTGTTCTCCTGTTGTATGCCAGGGAGAGTTGTATGGAGTGCATCTTCTCCGGGTCCAGTTCTCCTGCGTTCAATATGGTAAGTGTTGAAGCCCGGTACATATATGGAGCATCGGCGTTGCTCAAGCTGTAGGCTGCGCGCAGTGAGAGACTTTGCGACAGTTTGAATACCCAAGAGATGCGTGGCGAGAACAACTGTATGTTCCTGCCGTCCTGCCGATGGTGCATATCGTATCTGATGCCGGCATTCATGATGACGTTGGGTGAGAAGAGGTGCTTGGTTTGTGCATATACCGAGTAAATAGTCTCTGCACCGTCGTGGAAGAAGTTACCCATCGTAGACGCATGTTTCACATCTCCGAAGTAGTTGACAAACGATGCTGTCGAACTGTTTATGGAGAAGTGTTCGTATTGCAGTCCGGTGGTTATCGTACCTGTTCCCAGCAGACTGTAGTTGGTTTGCACCTGTGCTTGTCCGCCAGCAGTGAATGCAGTCCAGTTTAATACTGCAGATACGCCTTGCAAACGGTCATACTCAGAACTGGTGGCAGAGTTTCCGGACAGTGCATAGAGCAAGGTAGGCCCCAGGGTATGATCCAGCGAATCGGCAATGGGGTTGTATAATGTGGACTCCTCCAGTGAACCATAGACGGATGCCTGCAAGTTGAAATTGTCGAAATCGTGGGAATAGTCAATGTAGAGCCTGCTGTTTGTCCGGGCCAGCCCCGGCTTCTGCCCGTTGACATTGCCGTATCGGCTTATGTCAAAGTTCTTGGTCTGGTTGCTTGTGGTATAGAGCTGTGTTTCAGAGCTGTGTTCTGTCTCTATAGTTTCCATGTGCGTGTCAGCCGGAATCTGCATGAAGTTGATATACGGTACCTTTTTCGAATACTGCGTATTGAATGAGACGGAGAAGTCGTTCCATCGGGCCTTGAGTCCAAGGTCGAAGGATGGTTTTCCGTTGTATGCATTGGAGTAGAGCTTGACATCGTTTCCGGCATAGTTGCTGATGGTGTGTGTGAAACCTTTCGAACTGTAGATGGATCCCCATGCTATCAAGTCCATTACGTTGTTGCCGCCTCCTACGACAAATTGTCCGCCATAGGTGTTTTGTGTACCAACGGTGCCGCTGAGCATGGCACCGTTCTGTTGTGCCCCCTTCTTGGTGATGATATTGACGGCTGCAGTAAGGGCGGTATTGCCGTAAAGTGATGATGCCGGGCCGCGCAATACCTCTATCCGTTCCACCTTGTCGAGGGATGTGCGGAAGTCGAGGGCTTCAGAATTGGTGACGTTGCTGTTGAGGCGGTGGCCGTCAATGAGAACGAGTATTTTGTCTTGCAGCAGAGAATATGTTCCGTGCATGGCCACATTTGTTTCCAGTCCTTCCGTCATGGTCATACCCGGGACATAGAGGCAGAGCAACTCTGCCAGCGACTGTGTGCCGGAATGGCGTATCATGTCTTCCGTGATGAGCGTAACGGGTACAGGTGCTTCTTCCACTGTCTCTGCCTGTTTGGAAGCAGTGGTAATGCCGGTTGCAGCCGTTTTCAGTTCGTTGATGATGTCTACGAAGCGTTGCGGATCATCGTTGTCTGTAGAGAAGTATGGGTTTGCACTCAACAGACGCTGGGCATGCTTGGTGGCAGCCTGCATGTTGCCCTCTTCGATGGCACAGAGCGCCAACAGCCGATAACCGTTGGCGTGCATGGCGGAACTGGCGGATGTCAGCAGCTTTTGTGCGGTCTTCTGACATTCGGCAAACTGGCCGTTGTTGTATTGTGTTTCTGCCAGGCTGTACAATTGCTGCACGTCGTTTTGCGCTGTTTGTGCAGCTGTTCCCATTGTTGAGGCAAGCAGAAGCGATATAAAGGTAAGTCTTATTTGCATGGAATGTGGAAAGTGATGGTAGTGCCTTGTCCTACGGTAGAGTCAATGAGCATTTCGCCGTTGTGTTCTTTTGTAATGATGTCATGCGTTATCTGCATGCCCAGCCCTGTACCCTCGCCTATGGGCTTGGTGGTAATTATTTCCTTGAACAGTTTTCCCTTCACTTCGTCGGATATGCCTTCACCGTTGTCGCTGAAGGTAATGGTCAGGGAAGTGTCGTTGTACGATGTGCTGACGCTTATCGTGGGCACGTAGTCGCTGCCTTCATCTTTGGCGCGTTGCTTCACGGCGTAGCAGGCGTTGTTCATCACGTTGATGATGGCGCGTGACAAGTCTTGCGGAATTACCATCATCTTGGGCATGTTTTCCGGGTACGTCTCGTTGATGGTGACGTTGAACGATTTGTCTTTGGCTCTCATGGCGTGGTAAGAGAGCCAAGTGTATTCGTGCAGCAGGCGGGGAATGTCCATAGGCAGCTTTTCTCCTTGCTTGCCGCGCGAGATGAGCAGTATGCCCTGTATGATGCTGGATGCCCGTTCGCCATGCTCTTGTATTTTCTCCATGTTGGTGGCTAGTGAGTCGGCTATGTCTTCCAGGTCGGCAGCATCGTCGGCAGACAGCTTGTCGCGTGCTTCGTCCACGATGTCCTTCAGGTCTTTGATGAGCGTACCCGACATCTTCGCAAAGTTTATCACGAAGTTCAGCGGGTTTTGTATCTCGTGTGCAATACCGGCGCTAAGCACTCCGAGTGATGCCATACGCTGGAGGTTGCGCAGTTGCAGTTCAAGGTCGTTCTGGTCTCTCATATTCTGTTTTATAAGGTAATGATGAAGTCTGTCTGTCCGGGTATCTGTGGTCCCAGTTCCATGGTGCCGTGGTGTGCCTGCACCACTTCCCGTGCCAGGTACAGTCCCACACCGGCGGCTTCGCTCGTAGTCTTTGTCGTGAAGAAGGGGTCGAAAATCTTGGTGCGTATCGCCTCTTCGATGCCGATGCCGTTGTCGTGGATGGTGATGACGGCTTTGCCTGCTTCGTTGGTGGCAAGTGTCAGTGTCACTTCCGGCTTATAGTCTGGCGAGGTAATTCTCTGTTTCCGCTTTGCCACCGCATATACAGCGTTGGTGATGATGGAGATGAGCGTAGTACAGAATGTCTCTTTGTCCAGGGGTTTGATAACGCTTTGTTCGGGCAGATGTGCCGTAATGCTGATGCCGTTGGCCTCCAGCTTGTCTTTTTGGTATTCGCACGAGATGCTGACAGCCTGTTGGCATATGGCATTGAGGTCGGTGTCGCGCAGTTCTCTTACTGTAGTCTTGAGCATGGCTTCCATGGCTCTCAACATTCGCGTGGTGTTTACGCCGTGCTCTTCTATTTTCTTGAGGTTCTGCTTCATCATTTGCAGTATGTCGAGGCAGTCCTCATAGTTGTCTTCACCCATGTTGCTCTTTTCGTCCTCTATGTCTTCGGCAAGGTCAGAGGCCAATCCCGAGGATAGCTTGGCGAAATTGTTGATGTAGTTGATGGGGTTGAGTATACGGTCGATGAGTCCTTGCGTCAGTTTGCCTGCAGTGGCTGCACGCTCCATATGAACCAGTTCAGTTTGTGCTTTCTTCAGGTTGCTCAGTGCGTTGGACAGTTCTGATGTACGTTCCGAAACAAGTCGCTCCAGTTTTTCCTTTGCTTTGGTCAGTTTGCGCATGCGCCATTTTCCTATGGCAGTAATGCATGATGCAATTAATATAAGGTAGAGCAGGATGGCGTACCAGCCCAGGTATACGGGGTAGTCCTTTGACCACTTTACTTGCGCCACGGGTGCTATTCGCCCGAACATGTCGCACGCCTCTATGTCTACGGTAGAGTTTCCCCAGTTGATGTTGTTGATTCTGATTTCTTCATTGCCGTCCCAGTCTGTCCAACGGTCTTTGTTGATGCGGTACCTGTATAGTACGGGGGTTACAGCCAGACGGTCTCGCAAGGAAAATGTTATTGTTAGGGAATTGCAGTCGGACGGTATGTTCAGTCCGTTAATCTGCTTTTGTGGTAACATCCCGTTGGGTGAGTATCCGCCCCACAATACCTCATCGCCTATGGATACGTTGCGTATGTAGACGGGTATGGTGTTTTGGGAGTATGTATCGAACTCTTTTCTTCGGGTGCTTGCATCGCAGTAGATGATACCGAACGGGCCACCCGCCATTACTGCATCTTTCGAATCGCTGTAGATGTCGTTGACACTTAAGTGTGCCAGGGGCTTTATCCATAGTTTCAGGGTGTTGTCGCGCGGAAGGTCAGAAACCAGTGTAAGCTCTTTGGAGTTGGCTCCAGTGGTGGTCCAGAGCCTGTTGTAGATGTCGTAAATCTGCAGTTTGTGTTTTGTGGGGTCAAATTTCTTACGTCGCAGAATAGGCTTTCTTGCAGTGTTGAGCGGAATTTCCCACCGTTGTCCGTTTACTGTTTCGGCAAAGAGCGATGTACCTTTCATTTCCAACGAAAGGAGGTTGCCGATACGGGAAATGCGTCTTCGTAGTGTCCCCTCTCCAGTATAGTTGTAGATGCCGTCTATTTCGCCGGCATAGAAGTCTTTGTCTTTTTGTCCCGGGCAGATGGCAGTGGTGTTGTATGAGTTGATTTTTTGAGTGTTGCCGTTGGCTTTGATGCGCACAACGCCTTCGGAGGTGGCTGCAAGCAGTTCGTTGGCGCCAAAGGAAACGATGTCCCAGCATGCACTCTTTATGCCGTCTACCAATACGGCCTTGGTACCATTGATGCAGTAGAGTCCCTGAAGCGTACCTATGTAATAGGTGCCATTCAGTTTGTTGACAGCGTATACTTCACCTCGTAGTCCCTGCCCCTCTCCAATCTGCGTATAGACAGAGGGAATTTCAACGGCGAAGATGCCGTTGTTCGTAGCTCCCCAAAGCGTGTGTTTGCCGTCGAAGTGTATGGCGTTGACGGCATTGCTGCACAGTCCGTCCTTCTCGGTCATAGGAAACTCGGTGCTGCCATGGCGGAAAGTCAGTCCGTCGCCGTGTCTTACGTTGACGGTAAGTCCTTGGGTTTTGAACGTTGCCGTCTGCTGGGTGTCAAAGTACTGTTTGCCATTATAGCGGTTCAGTGTTTTCCCGTTTTCAGTATAGTAAGTGTTCCCCGTGTTGGTATGTATGTATACCTTGTTGTTTTCGCATTTCAGACCGTCTACTTCTCCCAGCGAGAAGTTGCCGAGGTCTGAGACAATGGTGTGCAGGGCGAGTTGTCCGTTCTTGTCTGCATTGAGGTATCCGAACACGTTGTATCCGCCTACCCATATGCGGCCGTTCCTGTCTCTTTCTACGCGTGTGATACGGCTGATGCCCGGTGTGTAGATCTTTCGCCATGAAGCCCCGTCGTAGTAGAGTAGTCCCTCAAAGTTGGCCACAAACACGCTTCCGTTGCCGTCAGTGGTAATGTCGTAGTTGATGGCGTGTGCGTTGTATTGCTTTGGCAGGTAGTTGGTGACAAATGGCAGACCATACCACCCTGGCGTTTCTTCGGCCAGAAGCGGTGTGGTGCTACAGAGAATGAGCAGCACAGCGACGAGTATGGTATGGAGTAGTCTTTTCATCCGTTTATTTAAATGTTCTGTATGGCACATTGCTGCCTATGAAATATTCCCATTCGGCAGGGGTGAATTCCCGTGTTATGTTATTTCTTGTTTCCTGTGCGTTCTTGTCCACGGAGATGGAGAGTGTCTTTACGTTTCCACTGGCGAGTCCGACGTAGAGCGTGTTCTTGTCAGCGTTGGAGGCTATGGCGAGAGGCCATGTGCGGTATTCCACCTTGGAAGGCACGATAGCACCTCCTGCGTTGAAGTTTTCCAGGTTCCACAGTCGCAGGGTGTGGTCGTATGCAGTAGTGACGACACACCAGCCGTAGTCTTGTATCTGTGTTATGGGCGATGTGTGCGCCGTGCGTATGTTCTTGCGCTGCATATTGTCGGTGAAGGTGTATATGGTACCGTTGTCAAGGCCCAGAATGTGCAGTTTTTTGCTTTGCACGTAGTGGTAGGCGGTAACATTGGCCGTCAGTTCGTTGACATCGAATGGTTTCGTGTCCTGTATTTCAAGGTTTTCGCCGTTGATTGTGCTGACATTGTGCTTGTTGTCAAAGACGTAGAATGAACTTCCGTGTTTTCCGATACAAGTGATGCCGTTGTCAAAGAGGCGGGTGCCTAGAATCATCGTGCCGGTGTTGTCCAACAGGCATAGCTGATGCTGGTTGGCAGCGAGCAGGTTCCCCTCGTCGGTAACGAAGAGGTGTGCCCAGTTGTCCTGTTTGACGCTCGGTTTGGGAAGTGTAACAGGAGTATACGTTCCTGTTCCGCTGAGCGGTGCAATGACGAGAGTGCCGTTGCAGTCCAAGGCGTATGCTGTGTTGTCGATGACGCACACTTGCCGGAAGTTGTATGTGTTGTCGTTTATGAGTAGCCGTGTTGTAGAATCGTAGAGCTTGTCGCAGTAGGTATCGCATGGAGTTATCAAGGCGAGTTCGCCGTAGTCGGAAACAACAATGAGTGAATTGTCGTTACGCACCATATCCCGTATGCTGCCTGTAAGGTGTGTGACAAGCTGCTGGGCAGAATTGGCATTGTTGAGCAGTGCCGTGAAGATGTCCTGCTGGTACAGGTTCCCTTGATACATCTTCGTAAAATAATATGAGGAATAAGCAAGGAGTGGGGCCAATGCACGGTTTTGTGTGCCGGATTGTGCGATGGAAGTCTGGGCAAGCGAGCGACCCAGTGAACAATAGAATGAGGTGTCTGCATGTGCCCGTGCCACGAGAGCCTCTTCCATGTGTCGGTTGGCTTTTTCCCGTTGCCCGTCAGCGACAACTCGCATGCTGTCTGCCTGTCTTGCTGCCACAATGGCTTTGTGTTGCGCCTTGACGGCCAGACCGCGCTCCAGTTCTGCTTTGCCGCGTTCGATGTCTGCCACACGCGACTGTTCCTCAGCTCTTTCCCGTTGGCGGTCGGACACGAGTTTCTGCTCCATGGCGATGTCGCCCATTTGTTCGCTTATCCGTTTTGTAACGACGGCTTCACGTTCTGCAGCCTGCAACTTGGTTATCTGTTGTTTGAGGTCGGCTATTTCATTGTTGTTCCTTTCCGTACACAACAAGTATGTCATGCCGGAACTCATTGCCATCAGTGCGGCAGCAACGATAACGGAGAGGCTTGTACGTTTGAACGTCATGGGCGCATTGTTTGCGATAGGATAAATGGCTTGTGGCGTGTAAATCATCTTCCACGCCCTTTTTTTCGATTTTGTTCCCGCCTTAAAGTCGTTTCAGAACAAGGCAGGTAATGTCATCACTTTGTTCAGCGCCTTCGGCATGTTTCTGTACGTCAGCGTTGATGGCGGCAGTTATTTCCTCGGCCGATTGGGAGGTAAGTGTTCCGATAAGACTCTCCAGACGTTTTTCGCCATACAGTTCTCCGTCAGCGGCGAATGCCTCCGTCACGCCGTCAGTAAAGGTCACGATGGTATCACCGGGATTTAGAGTTACGCAGGATGAGTGGAAGGGTATGTCTGGTATGACACCCAGGCAGATGTTGTTGCTGCATGGCAATTCCTCTACCTCGCCGTCCTGCCGCAGAATGTATGGTGCGTTGTGCCCGGCGTTGACGTAGCAAATCTCACCTGTCGTAGTGTTAAAGATGCCATAGAAAAGGGTAACGAACATGGAGTCGAAACTCTCCGTTGCCAGTATGGTGTTGCTGTCGGCAATGACGGTTGTCGGTTCTATGGTACTTTTCCCAGCAAAGCGCAACAGGGTGTGGCTCACGGCCATAAAGAGGGCGGCAGGCACCCCTTTCCCGCTGACATCGGCGATGCAGAACCCGAGGTGCTCTTCATCGATGGGGTACACGTCGTAGAAGTCGCCACCCACGTCCTTGGCAGGTTTCATCGTGGCGTACATGTCCACTCTTCCCGCGTATGCCTCGAACGGCGGCTGCGGGGGGAAGGTGTGGGGCAGGATGGCCAACTGTATCTCTGCGGCCAATGCCAGGTCACCCTTGATGTCTATCAGCTGTGTGTGTTCTTTCTGGGTAGACTTGATGAAGTCTATCTCGGCTATAGCCTTGTCTATTGTGAGTTGTAGGTCATCGAGGTCTATCGGCTTCATGGCGAAGTCGAAGGCACCGTTGTTCATGGCGGTACGTATGTTGCCCATTTCGCCGTATGCGCTTACCATGATGACCTTTAGGGCTGGGTTGTTGCGGTCCTTGAGTTTTTTGAGCAGTGTGAGTCCGTCCATTTCCGGCATGTTGATATCGCTCAGTACAATATCGACATCCGGGTGTTCCAGCAAAGTCTGCAATGCTTCGATACCGTTATGGGCAAAGAAGAATTCGTACTCTCCCTTTCTTATCTTACGCCGGAAGTACTGTGTCAGCAGTAGTTCCAGATCCAGTTCGTCATCTACGCTAAGTATTTTTACGGCCATAATCTGTTATAGGCTTATTCTCTGTTTTGTTGAAGTCTTCGTTGAGGCGAGACTATGTTTGGCTATGTGTCCCGACAACGTGTTATGTCTTGCAATCTTTTCTTTGCCGTGACCTGTTTTACGGCATCGAAAGAGCTTGTTTGGGGACAAAGTTAGAAAGAATTCTTTAAATTTACAATAAAAGTGAATAAAATGTTCGTTCCACTTGGTGAATTTGAACAATTTTAAGAGTAACCCTTTATTTTTATACCATCTCTGTACCAAGTCCGTACCAACATTCCCCTTTACCTTTGTCCCCTGAACTGTCGTGGCGACATGCCGAGCTCCCGTCTCACATATTTACCGAAGAAGGAGAGGTTGTCGAATCCGGCTTCGGCGGCTATTTCCTTGATGGTAAGGTCGGAGGAGGTGAGGCGGTTCTTGATGTGGTTGACGGTGATGCTGTTGATGATCTCGGAGGCGGTCTTGCCGCTCTGGCTCTTGCAGATGGCGGAGAGATACTTGGGGGTGATGCAGAGGGTGTCGGCATACTGCTTCACCTCTCTCTTCTTGGGGCACTCGTGGCTGAGCATCTGGGTGAAACGCTTGAACAACGCCTCGGCGGAGGAGAAATTGTAGGTAGATTCTTGCAGCTGCAGATGGGGAGACAGATAGTCGAACAACTCGAAAAGGAGGGATTGGAGCAGATGCTTTATAATCAGCGCATGGTGCTCCAGGTCGGTCTGTGCCAACTTCCTCTTGATGACGGAGAAATTGAAGAGGAAGTTTTCCGCCATCTCCTCTTCGAGATGGATGACGGGATTGCGGCAGATGGCCTGTCCGATGTCCCAGCTGTTGCCAGCCATGAAGAAGATGGTCTCGAAATAGGTGGGCGACATGATCATGCCGCTACACTTGAAGTCGGGACTGATCATGATGTTGTTTACGAAGACATTGGGATGGCCTATCAGGAAGCCGTTCTTCTCAACGTGTACTTCCTTGCCCTCCACTTTGCAGTAGGCCCTGCCCGCTGTGCAGAGCAGCGACACATAGCTCTCCGCCTGTACATTCTCAGGTGGGTCTGCTGTGATTTCCTCGAAGATGGTAACGTCGGAGTCCCCGATGTTCTCAAACTGCTTTATGTAGTCTTTTTCCGTTTTCATTTTGCTCTTGTTCTTATTCTTTTCGAGTGCAAAAGTACGATTTTTCTTCTTATTCCAAGTGTTCCCACGGGTGAAAAAAGTGTTCTTCTGTTCTTAATCTGCAATCCGTGTAGAGTTATAGGACACTTATGAGGGCTTTTATATTCCGATATTACCACGAAAAAGTAGTTACTTTGCAGCTGACTTGGAAATATAAGACAAATAGGTAATATGAAAAAGGTATGTTTTGTTGCCGTGGCTGTGTGTCTGTCACTCCTCGCAAGTTGCGGCAAGAAGGAAAGTAAGCAAGAGGCCGTTGAGACCGTGAACGTGAAGGAGATGACGGTGGGGGAGAACGGAACCCCTGCGATGGATGACAACTATGGTTATTCGGGAACGGTGGAGGAGGTGAGCGGAGCTTCCCTGAGTTTCACGACGGGCGGCACCATCATGCAACTGCGTGTGAAGGTGGGCGACAGGGTGAGCAGGGGCCAGTTGATAGCCTCCGTTGACCCTACCCAAGTGAGTCACAGTTACGAGATGGCGCATGCCACCAAGGTGCAGGCCGAGGATGCCTACAGGCGCATGAAGCAACTCCACGACAAGGGTAGTCTGCCCGAAATCAAATGGGTGGAGGCGCAGAGCCAGCTCCAGCAAGCCGTCTCCGCAGAGAGCATCGCCAAGAAGAGCCTTGCCGACTGCAACCTCTATGCTCCCTTCAGCGGTGTCGTCTCCGAGAAGTATGCCGAGGTGGGACAGAATGCAGCCCCGGGAATGCCTGTGGTGAAACTCGTTACTACCACGGCGCTGAACGTGAAAATATCCGTGCCGGAGAGCGAGATGGCTGGCATCCATGTTCGCCAGCGTGCGAGGATTCTGGTTCTGGCACTTGATGGCAAGCAATACGAGGGGTATGTAATAGAAAAAGGAGTCATTGCCGACCCCGTATCCCGTTCTTATAGCGTGAAGATTAGGGTGGAGGGAACGGACAACGCCTTGCTTCCTGGTATGGTTTCGCAAGTGAGCTTGGGTAAGATTTCCCAGGCTTTTCCTTCTCATGGAACTGTTGCGCCCATCGTCATTCCTGCCCACCTCGTTCAGCTTGCCGATGACAACTCCAACTTCGTATGGGTAGACGAGGGAGGCAAGGCTGTGCGCCGGAGTATCACCCTTGGTGAGTATAGGAGCAACGGTGTGAGCATCGTGAGCGGACTGAAAAGCGGTGACAAGGTCATCGTGGAAGGTCAGCAGAAAGTATGTACGGGCGTAAAAGTGAAGAGTGAAAAATGAAGAAAGGAAACATAGTGGAATGGGCGATGCACTACCGCCAGATAGTCATCGTGGTGGTGTGCTGCCTCGTCGCCTTCGGCATCTATAGCTTGCCGAACATGCGCAAGAACGAGTTCCC
>CAVFRG010000053.1:0-17138 GCA_963624905.1 Oscillospiraceae bacterium | reverse complement strand
AACATAAACAACAAAGATGCTGCAGCGGCAGCATAGAAAAAGTTGTATAAGTTGTCGGTTGACACGCCGGAAAAGCTGTTGTTCCTTAACTTCTCTAACTTCCCTTAACTCCTCTAACTTCCTAAATTCTCCATAAATAACAACAACTGTATGAAACTGACAAAGATATTGATGGCTGCAGGAGTATGCCTGCTGGCCGCCCAGACAACACAAGCCGCATGCGTTGCTGACGTAGACGCGGTGACTGGTGCTACGGAACAGGTAGAGAACAGCAAACCTGCCACTCCGGCATCGGTACTGATGAAACGTCTCCATAAACTTCTGAAGCGTGGCATTATGGTAGGGCATCAGGACGATACCATGTATGGCACTACGTGGAAATGGGAAGACGGGAAGAGCGACGTGCTCCTTACTGTAGGCGATTATCCTGCCGTTATGGGGTTCGACCTCGGCAAGCTGGAACTTGACAGCAAGGAAAACCTCGACGGTGTTCCTTTCGACCGTATGCGTCAGGAAATACTTGCCCAACATGCCCGTGGCGGAATCGTAACGCTCAGTTGGCATCCCTGGAATCCTGTTACGGGTGAGAACGCATGGGACCCGAAGGGCGATGCTGTGAAGGAGGTGCTCGGCGGTAGCCAGAAAGGAAAACTCGACAGCTGGTTGGGTAAGGTGGCAACCTTCATCAATTCGCTGCAGACCTGTTGCGGAGAAAAGATACCGGTAATCTTCCGCCCTTGGCACGAGATGAACGGTGGATGGTTCTGGTGGGGTGCCAACAGTTGCACGCCACAGCAATATACTGCACTTTATCGGAAAACATACGAGACGCTGAAGGCTGCCGGTTGCGACAACATCGTATGGGCTTGGTCGCCCAACCTCGGTGATGCGAAGACGGTGGAGGCTTTCCTGGAGCGTTACCCCGGCAATGATGTTGTAGACATGCTGGGTGTGGACATATACGAGTTTGACGGCAATGATGCCAACTATAGCAAGAACCTTAAAGAGACCCTCGACGTGATGGAGGCTGCAGGAAAGAAAACAGGAAAGATGGTTACGCTGTCCGAGACCGGATGCCGTGGCATCTCACAGAAGAAGGACTGGTTTACCAAGACCCTTCTGCCCGTCATCAAGGACTACCCCTTAAGCTATGTGCTCTTCTGGCGTAACGCCTGGGACAAACCGCAGGAGGAGGCCTACCTTCCCGGAGTGGGAGACGGGGACATTGTCGAAGACTTCAAAGCCTTTAAGGCTGAAAAGAAGATACTTTTTGCCAAGGACATAGTAAAGGTAAAAAGGTAAAGAAGTAAAAAGGTAAAAAAAGGGCATACGCCGGAAAAGTGAAGAGTGAAGAACGAAGAGTGAAGAATCTAATAAAGGTAAAAAAGTCCGCCTTAGGGTGGGCAAGGATGAGCCAATATTTCGAACAAGTAAAAATCAGCAGTATATAATTATGACAACATTTCAAGACAAAGTGAAAGCCCTGCGTGCCCGTCACGAAGAGCTTCTTGCCCGAAAGAACGAACCCGTAGAATGGGGCAACGGCATCTACGAGAAGTATAAGTACCCTATCCTTACAGCCGAGCATACACCACTGGAGTGGCGTTACGACTTCGACGAGAAGGACAACCCGTATCTCATGCAGCGTATCATGATGAATGCCACCCTTAATTCGGGTGCCATGAAGTGGCAGGGAAAATACCTCCTTGTGGTACGTGTAGAGGGAGCCGACCGCAAGAGCTTCTTTGCCGTAGCAGAGAGTCCAAACGGTGTGGACAACTTCCGTTTCTGGGATGAGCCGATTACCATGCCCGAAGACGTGGTGCCTGCCACCAACATCTACGATATGCGCCTCACTGCACATGAGGACGGATACATCTATGGGGTGTTCTGTGCCGAGAGACATGACGACAGTCAGCCGGGTGACCTCAGTGCTGCTACAGCCACAGCAGCTATAGCACGTACCAAAGACCTCAAGACATGGGAGCGTCTGCCCGACCTGAAGACCAGGAGCCAGCAGCGCAACGTGGTGCTGCATCCTGAGTTCGTGGACGGAAAATACGCCTTCTATACCCGTCCGCAGGACGGATTTATCGATACAGGATCGGGTGGCGGTATCGGATGGGCTTTGGTAGACGATATCACGAATGCAGAGATAACTGAGGAGAAAATCATCAACGCTCGCCACTACCATACCATCCAGGAGGTGAAGAACGGCGAAGGTCCGCACCCCATCAAGACCGACAAGGGGTGGCTTCACTTGGCACACGGTGTGCGCGGTTGTGCCAGCGGTCTGCGTTATGTGCTCTATATGTATATGACTTCTCTCGAGGATCCTACCAAGGTGATAGCAGAACCGGGCGGTTACCTGCTCGTACCCGAGGGTGGCGAGTACATCGGTGACGTGATGAACGTAGTGTTCGCCAACGGATGGATAGCTGACGAAGACGGCAAGGTGTTTATCTACTATGCCTCTTCAGACACCCGTATGCACGTGGCAACGTCTACGGTGGACCGCCTCGTAGACTACTGCATGAACACACCGAAGGACGGCTATCGTACAGCCTTCAGTGTAGAGACCATCAAGCAGCTTGTGGAAAAAAACAAGAAAACCCTCGGCAAGTAAGGTGGACAAGGGAAGAGCGCTTCCTTTGAAGAATCGCATACTTTAAAGCCAGGGAATGTGTTAAGTAAGAGATGAAAAAATAAGGGAAAGGAAGTCTTCCTACGTATTGTATATGTAGGACGACTTTACTCCTGACTCTTGATAAGGTTAAAAAGATTTCGGGATGCCTTCTTCCTGCCCCCTTGCGGTGGGCGGGGGGAAGGTTCTCGTTTTGAAAGTACTAAACTCACATACACCTATTTTTATATGGCAAGTTTGAAAGAAAAAATTGCGTATGCATTAGGCGATGCCGCTGCCGGTGGCATCGTATGGAAGGTAATGAGCATTGCCTTCCCTCTGTTTTTTACCAACGTGTTTGGCCTTACCTTTGCCGATGCGGCAGTACTGATGCTGGTGGCACGTATGTTCGATGTGGTGACAGACCCCCTCATGGGTACCCTTGCCGACCGCACGCAGAGCCGCTGGGGTACTTATCGCCCGTGGCTCATCTTCGGAGCCATACCCTTCGGGCTGGTGTTTGCCCTGTTGCTCTATACGCCCGACTTTGGTCCTACTGCCAAGCGTGTCTATGCCTACACGCTCTATCTGCTCATGATGGCCATCTACACGATGGTGAATGTGCCCTACGGTTCGCTGCTCGGTGTGATGACAGACGATGATAACGAGAAGAACCAGTTTTCTTCTTTCCGTATGGTGGGCGCATACGCTATGGGGTTTGTCACTCTGCTTTCGTTCCCTTACCTGCAGAAGTTTGTTGGTGGTTCTGAGGCCCACCAGTATGCTGTCATCGGTGCAGTGCTCGGTGTGGTGGCTGCCGTCATGACGCTGGTGTGCGGACTGCTGACCAAGGAGCGCCTGCAGCCCAAGAGGGCGGAGAAGTTCTCTTTCCACCAGTTTGTTGACCTCGTACACAACAAGGCATGGCTCTACATGACAGCCATTGCCGTATGTACCAACTTCTTCAACGGGTTCCGTTATGCCGTGGCAGGATACATGTTCGACTATTGTCTGCACGGCAATGTGACGGTAGAGGGACTTATCATCAACTATACCGTCTTCATGGCCTTCGGCGAGGTGACGTGCATGGTGTTCGGTGGCGTGTCACCTTGGTTTACCCGTGTGGTAGGCAGCAAGCGCATGGCCTTCTTCTGGTCGGCTTTCCTCTGCATGGTACTCTCCGTTGCATTCTTCTTCCTGCCCATGGAACCGTCATATATCTGGGTGATGATAGCCCTGGTGGTGCTCACCTCCATAGGCATCGGTATCTATTCGCCCCTCATGTGGTCTATGTATGCCGATGTGGCTGACTACCATACCGAGCATTTCGGTACCTCCGCCACAGGACTCATCTTCTCTTCGGGTACCATGTCGCAGAAGTTCGGTACAGCCATATCCGGTTCGCTCATAGCGCTCCTCCTCGGATGGGCAGGTGCCAACATGATAACCGACGATATGGGCAACACGATGATAGACCCCGCCAGCGTTACCGACTCTGTACTTACCATGGTGTGGTCGCTCTTCTCACTCTTCCCCGCAGTCATTGCTCTGTTGCTGATGATACTGTCGTGGAAATTCCCCATCAAGAAATAATTCCCTGTGAAGTATGGAAAACTTGAAGCAAGCAATGCTGGATGTTCTGGAGCAGAACATCCTCAACTACTGGATAGAAAAGGTAACTGACCATGAGAACGGCGGCTATTACGGTCGAGTGGACGGTCATGACGAGATACACCCCGAAGCAGAAAAGGGGGCTGTGATGAATGCGCGTATCCTCTGGGCATTCTCGGCAGCTTACCGTGTGCTGAAGAAACCGGAATATCTTGAGGCTGCCAAACGTGCGAAGGAATATGTGCGCGACCATTTCCTGGACAAGGAATATGGCGGCATCTACTGGAGTGTGGACTGCAAGGGCAACCCGCTCGATACGAAGAAACAGACCTATGCCATCGGTTTTGCGGTCTACGGATTCTCAGAGTATGCACGTGCTACAGGTGACAAGGAAGCACTTGATATTGCCGTTTCGCTCTACCATGACATAGAGAACCATACCTTCGACAGCAAGAACAACGGATATATAGAGGCTCTGACGCGCGACTGGCAGCCCATTGCCGACATGCGCCTGTCTGACAAGGACGAGAACGGGTCGCGCACCATGAACACGCATCTGCACATCATAGAACCTTATACCAACCTTTATCGCGTGTGGAAAACACCCGAACTGGAGAAGAGCATTCGTAATCTGCTCAGTATTTTCACGGACCGGCTGTTGAATAAAGAGACGAACCATCTGGACCTCTTCTTCGACGACGAGTGGCAGGGCAGGCGAAATGTGGAGAGTTACGGTCACGACATAGAGGCTGCATGGCTCTTGCACGAGACAGCCCTTGTGTTGGGCGACCGTGCGGTGCTGCAGAAGATAGAACAGGTAATACGTCGCATAGCCGATGCCGCTGACGAAGGGTTGAGGCCTGACGGAAGCATGGTGTACGAACACTGGAAAGACGGCGACCGCTATGACCTGCAGCGTCAGTGGTGGGTGCAGTGCGAAAACATCATAGGACACATCGACCTCTACCAGTATTTCGGCAATGAGGAAGCGCTGGAGAAGGCGATACACTGTTGGAGCTACGTGCAGAAACATCTCATAGATGCCCGCAAGGGAGAGTGGCACTGGGCCGTATTGGAGGACGGAACACTCAACCTTGAAGATGACAAGGCCGGATTCTGGAAGTGTCCGTACCATAACAGTCGTATGTGTCTGGAACTTATCGAACGGGAGTACTGATACCTGACGGTATGAAAGTTTGCGCCCTGTAAAGGCAAAACGCTAAAACCTTCTGTGTAAAATAGCGTTTTTCCTTTACAGGGCGTTTGTTTTGTTGCCGTAGTATAGGGGTGGTTACCAGAACTTCTTCTGTTCTTCCGACCACTCGAATCCTTGGCTTGCCATTTTGGCTTCAAGTTCTTTTCTGTCTACATGGAAGTGGTCGCATATTTCGTCAAGTGTGTCAAACTCGTGGTCGCGCAACAAGAAGTTGATGGCGCTCACCAACATTGGAATGTCGTTTAAAGGTAATTTTTCCATCGTTATTGTTTTATTTTTTTTGTGCACGTATGTGCTGTCTGTGCAGTAGAGAAATTCATTTCCCTCTTTTCAGCTCTTCAGCCAAGAACGGTGGCGTAAATCCCTTCTTGCTTTTTGCCACCTGTTCGGGAGTTCCAGTACAGAGCACATTGCCGCCGCCTCTGCCACCTTCCGGTCCCATATCTATGATGTAGTCGGCCAGTTTGATGACGTCGAGGTTATGCTCTATGATGAGTACCGTATTGCCGCGGTCCACCAACTTCTGCAGTACCCCCATCAGTATGCGTATATCCTCAAAGTGCAGTCCGGTGGTAGGCTCGTCCAGGATGTAGAGCGTCTTGCCCGTGTCGCGTTTGGACAGTTCGGTGGCCAGTTTAACGCGCTGGCTCTCGCCGCCTGACAGGGTTGTGGAACTCTGCCCCAGTTTGATGTAACCCAAACCGACTTCTTGCAGCGCCTTGATCTTTTGCAGTATCTGCGGCACGCTCTCGAAGAACTCTACTGCCTGGTTTATGGTCATGTCCAGTACGTCGGCAATGCTCTTGCCCTTGTAGCGTACCTCCAGCGTCTCTCGGTTGTACCGTTTGCCGTGGCACACCTCGCATGGTACGAGTACATCGGGTAGAAAGTTCATCTCGATACTCTTGTAACCGTTGCCGCCGCATGCCTCGCAGCGTCCGCCTTTTACGTTGAAAGAGAATCTGCCAGGCTTGTAGCCTCTTATCTTCGCTTCGGGCAGGGCAACAAAGAGTGAGCGGATATCGCTGAAGACACCTGTATAGGTGGCTGGGTTGCTGCGTGGTGTGCGCCCTATGGGTGCTTGGTCTACGTTCACCACTTTGTCTATATTCTCTATACCATCAATGCCCGTGTACGGCATGGGCTGCTTCAGCGACCGGTAGAAATGGTGGGAGAGGATGGGCTGCAGTGTCTCGTTGATAAGCGTCGACTTGCCCGAACCGCTGACACCAGTCACGACGATCAGTTTACCCAAAGGAAACTCCACGTCCACATTCTTCAGGTTGTTGCCCTTTGCACCGTGTATGACGATGCTCTTGCCGTTTCCCTCCCGGCGTACTTCGGGAATCTCGATATTCATCTCACCGTTGAGGTACTGGGCCGTGACCGTGTTAGTCGTGAGCATCTGGGCAGGCGTGCCTTGGAACACCACCTCGCCGCCCTTGCGCCCGGCCTTGGGCCCGATGTCCACGATATAGTCGGCGGCAAGCATCATGTCGCGGTCGTGCTCTACCACGATGACCGTGTTGCCCAGGTCGCGCAGTTCCTTGAGACTGCGTATCAGACGGTCGTTGTCGCGCTGGTGTAGTCCGATGCTTGGCTCGTCAAGGATATAGAGAACGTTGACCAGCTGGCTTCCTATCTGTGTGGCAAGGCGTATGCGTTGACTCTCACCGCCCGACAGCGTGAACGACTGCCTGTTGAGCGACAAGTAGTTGAGCCCTACATCGAGCAGGAAGTTGACACGCGAGCGCAGTTCCTTGACAATTTCGTGTGCTACCTTAGCCTTCATCTTGGGCAGGTGTTCCTCTACATGGTCCAGCCAGTCGCGCAGTTCGTCGATGTCGAGCGAAGCCACTTCCGATATGTTCTTGTCCCATATCCTGAACGACAGTGACTCGCGTTTCAGTCTCTGCCCCTGGCATTCCGGACATTCTATGGTAGAGAAAAACTGGTCGGCCCATTTCTTGCCGGCAGCCGTATCGTCGTTTTCCATTACCATGCGCAGGTAAGCCACCACACCTTCGTAGTGGCAGAAAAAGTCGCTCGACGTATGCACCCTCTCCATGGGTATGCGCAGTTTCTCCACCGAACCGTGCAGAATCTCCTGCATGGCATCGTCTGGAATGTCCTTGATGGGAGTCTTCAGCGTAAGTTCATACTTGGCGAGGATAGCCTCCACCTGCCAGAATATCATCTGGTTCTTGTATTTGCCGAGCGGAACGATACCCCCTTCGTATATGCTCAGTTTGTTGTCGGGAATAATCTTGGCTATGTCTATCTGGTCCACCCTTCCCAGTCCCTTGCAGTGGGGGCAAGCTCCTTCGGGCGAGTTGAAGGAGAACATGTTGGGGGCAGGGTCCTGGTAGGCAATGCCTGTGACGGGGTCCATGAGACGCTTGGAGAAGTTTTTGGCTTCGCCGCTGTCCTTGTCGATGACCATAACCATGCCGTCGCCCTGTTTCATGGCTGTCGCCACGCTCTTGCGCAGGCGTTCCTCGTCTTCAGGGCGTACAGCCAACTTGTCTATCACCACCTCGATGTTGTGGTTTTTGTAGCGGTCTACCTTCAGACCTTCCGTTATCTCCCTTATCTCGCCGTCAATGCGTATGTTGAGATAGCCCTTGCGGCGCATGCTCTCAAAAAGTTCGCGGTAGTGCCCCTTGCGTTGCCTTACCAACGGGGCTAACAGAAAGATGCGCTTGCCGCTGTAGTGGGAGAGAATCATCTCGATAACCTGCTCCTCAGTGTATTTCACCATGGCCTCTCCGCTGCGGTAGCTGTAAGCCGTGGCGGCACGTGCGTAGAGTAGTCGCAGGTAGTCGTATATCTCGGTGGTGGTACCCACGGTAGAGCGCGGGTTCTTGTTGGTGGTCTTCTGCTCAATGCTGATTACGGGACTCAGTCCTGTTATCTTGTCCACATCGGGGCGCTCCATGTTGCCGAGAAAGTTGCGTGCATAGGCGGAGAAAGTCTCTATGTAGCGGCGCTGACCTTCAGCAAAAATGGTGTCGAAGGCAAGCGAAGACTTGCCCGACCCTGACAATCCGGTAATGACAGTGAGCGAGTTGCGGGGAATCTCCACATCCACATTCTTCAGATTATGGACACGTGCTCCCCATACGTTTATCTTTTCTTCTTCGTTCATGTTTCAAGTTACTCGTTTGTTGTCGACTGCGTGTAGCCTCTTAGCAAGTTTACGTCTTTTTTGATGTTGTATGTCTTTCCGTCGGCACCTTTGGCCTTTACCAGGCAGAAGTATACGCCGTCCTTCACGGGCTTGCCCCCGTAGGTGCCGTCCCATCCCCCTGCAGGGTCAGTCCACTCGTAGAGCTTCTGGCCCCAACGGTTGAAGATATAGGCATGGAACTCCACCAGGCTCTGGTAACCTGACTTGGCCTTGTAGATGTCGTTCATGCCGTCACCGTTGGGTGAGAAGGCGTTGGGCATCTGCAACTGACTTTCGGACACCGTGACACTCGCCACTTCCATCTCATAGTACTGTTCCTGCAGCCCGTCCTTGGTGAAACGGGCTATGAGGCTGATGCGGTGTGTGCCGCTTTCGCTGAACTCCAGGTCCGTGTCCTGTTCATACCTTATTATATATGGCTCCTGTTCGGAGTTGCGGAAGATACGCCATTCGTAATATGCCTCCCATCCGGAATGGCCGGAAGGGTTGGCACAACAGGCTACCTTGATGGGTGCTGACCCTGTAAACGAACTCTCCGTGCTTGTCTGCCCGTCGGCAGCGGTAAAGGTTGCAGCGGGATTGACAGAGGGTGTGTCATCGGCAGCATGGAGGGGAAACAACAATAGAAAAAAAAGCACCGTCAGGATGCTTGCTCTTAAGGTGTATGTCATGTCTAATGGTTTGCTTGAAGGCCGTATAGCCGGTTATTTTGTGCAAAGTTACTAAAAAGATAACACATGAATATGGTTGGATAAGAGTTTTTTTGTATTTTTGCATACGAATAACCAAACGATTGCACGATGAAAGCGAAATTAAGATACTGGATGACCGCCTTGGCACTGTTGCTTAGCCTATCGGTTACGGCACAGTCCATCAAGTGGCGCGACATCTACACGGTAAAGAAGAAGGACACTGTGTTTGGCATTGCCAACAAGTACGGGCTTACATTGCCGGAACTCATGGAGGCCAACCCCGACATGAAGAAGGAAGGCTATGTGCTGAAGAAGGGTGATACCCTCTTCATTCCCTACGAAAAGAATGCAAAGCCTGCAGCCGGGCAGTCTGCTTCCACCACGGCTTCAACTGTCACTACAGCACAGCCTTCTGCATCCTCCAAGGTGCCAGCCGCCAAGGCCGGTGCGGTAAAGGTAGGCGTGATGTTGCCTCTTCACGATGTGGACGGCGACGGAAAGCGTATGGTGGAGTATTACCGCGGCATACTCATGGCATGCGATGCACTGAAGAAGCAGGGCGTGTCTACGGACATCCATGCCTGGAACGTGCCTATCGATGCAGACATTCGCACCACGCTGCTGCAGGAGGGTGCCAACCAGTGTGATGTCATCTTCGGACCGCTCTACAGCAAGCAGGTAGCACCTCTTGCCGGGTTCTGCAAGACCTATGGCATCAAGATGGTCATTCCCTTCTCCATCAATGGTGATGACGTGGAGAATAACAGGGAGATATTCCAGGTATACCAGAGTCCGGAGACACTTAACGAGGCGGCTATCAAGGCATTCATGAACCGCTTTACCAATGTGCATCCTATCTTTGTGGACTGCAACGACTCTACCTCGCGCAAGGGCAACTTTACCTTTGGACTGCGCAAGCAACTGGAAAGCAAGAAAATCAATTACAGCATCACCAACATAAACTCCTCTATCGAACAGTTTGCCAAAGCTTTCGTGCCGAGCAAGCAGAACGTGGTGATACTCAATACCGGGCGCATGCCGCAGTTGACACAGGTGCTCAACAAACTGGACGAATTCGACTCCAAATATCCCGGTGCCATTATCTCGCTCTACGGCTATACCGAGTGGCTGATGTACGCCAAGTACAATATGGAACGTTTCTACAAGTATGACACGTACATACCTTCTACCTTTTATTATAATGCCAATTCTGCGGAGACGCAGGCTCTGGAGCGTACCTACAAGCAGTGGTTTCATCAGCCCATGCAGGTGGCAATGCCACGCTTTGCCCTTATAGGCTACGACCATGCCATGTTCTTTATCAACGGACTGCATATGCAGGGCAAGAATTTTGCCAGTTCCGACAGAATGCAGAACGACAAGCCTGTACAGACTCCGCTCCGTTTTGTCAGAACCTCTAAGGGCGGCTACCGCAATACATGCTTCCAGTTGATACACTACACGTTCAATAAGCAGATAGAGGCCATCAACTATTAATGACAGCAAAGGAATGAGCAACAGGCTGATAAAAAAGATATTGACTTTCGTGCTCTTGCTGGCGGGCATGGCGGTTCACGCACAGGTAGGCGAGCATCGCAACGACCTGGCCATTGGTGTGAACGGAGGGTACGTGCTGAGCAAGATAGGCTTCCAGCCCGAAGTGCAGCAGAAACAGCACGGTGGTGTGACGGGTGGTTTCTCCATACGGTATGTTTGCGAGAAGTATTTCAAGACCATCTGCTCCATCTATGGGGAGGTAAACTACTCGAAGGTGGGATGGAAAGAGAATATCCTTGACATCGACGATGCGCCTGTGACTGTCACGGCGACAGGGGAGCGGTTGGCTTACCAGCGCACGGCTACCTATATACAGGTGCCTGTATTTGCCCATCTGGCATGGGGTAGGGAGACACGGGGACTCAACATCTTCGTCAATGCCGGTCCGCAGTTCGGCTATCTCTTGAGTGAATCCACCAAGAGCAACTTCGATCCTGTCCATCCGCCTGTCACGGATAACGACCGTGTCAACACGGCGGTGGCGCAGGATACGATGGCTATAGAAAATAAGTTCGACTACGGTATCGCCCTAGGCCTGGGCGCGGAATACAGCATTCCGAAAGTAGGGCACTTCTTGTTGGAGGCCCGATACTACTATGGACTGGGCAATATCTACGGTTCTTCCAAGCGCGACTACTTCGGCAAGAGCAATTACGGGCAGATCGTGTTTAAGTTGTCTTATCTCTTCGATATCATCAAGACCAAGGATGTGAAACGAAAGTAGGGGAAAGGTCGAAAGGTAAAAAAGGTAAAAAATAAATAGGTGAAAAAATAAATAGGTAAAGAGATAGAGAAGGAAACATAATAAAAATATAAAAATGAGTACAACAGAAAAGATTCAACAGAAACTGAGCGACTCTGCGTCGGCTCGTTGGACAGCCCTCCTCATCGTGAGTGTAACGATGATGTTCGGCTACTTTTTCACGGATGTGATGTCACCGCTCGAACCGCTTCTTACAGCGGCCAAGGAAGACGGCGGACTGGGCTTGGGATGGTCATCGGACGAATACGGATTCTTCTCGGGGGCCTACGGATACTTCAATGTGTTCCTGCTGCTTCTCTTCTTTGGCGGCATTATCCTCGACAAGTTCGGCATACGCTTTACGGGTGTGATGTCTACAGTACTCATGTTCGTCGGTGCCATTGTAAAGTGGTACGCCGTGGGACATTCGTTTGAAGGTGTAGTGGACGTTCCGTTCTTCGGCACCTATTCCGTACAGGTGGTGTTGGCCGCCGTCGGATTTGCCATCTATGGCGTGGGCTGTGAGATATGCGGTATTACCGTGAGCAAGGTTATCGTGAAGTGGTTCACAGGTCACGAGCTGGCATTGGCCATGGGCGTACAGGTAGCTACGGCGCGTCTTGGTACGGCTGCAGCCCTTGGTGCCTCTCTGCCGTTTGCCAAGTCGATGGGCGGCGTAGCCGCTTCTGTAGGTCTTGGTGCAGCTTTGCTGTGTGCCGGTGTACTCGTTTATCTGGTCTATTGCGTGATGGACAAGAAGGAGGATGCATCCGCTGCAGCCGTGGCTGGCGAACCAGAGGAGGGATTCAAGTTCTCCGACCTCGGCGGACTCTTCAAGACCACGGGTTTCTGGTATGTAGCATTCCTCTGCCTTATGTTCTATGCAGGTGTGTTCCCGTTCCTGAAGTTTGCTACCAAACTGATGATATTCAAATATGGTGTAGATGCCAGTGTAGCGGGCTTGATTCCTGCCATGTTGCCATTCGGAACCATCTTCTTGACTCCACTCTTCGGAAGCGTATATGATAAGTATGGCAAGGGTGCTACGCTGATGATTATCGGTAGTTGCCTGCTCACATTGGTACACGTAGTGTTTGCCCTGCCCATCAACTCGTGGGTGCTTGCCATTGTCATGATGCTTATCCTGGGTATTGCCTTCGGATTGGTGCCTTCCGCCATGTGGCCTTCTGTACCTAAGATTATCCCGATGAAACTGCTTGGTACTGCCTATGCCCTCATCTTCTATATACAGAACATCGGTCTGGCCCTGATACCCGTGTGGATAGGCAAGGTGAACCAGGCCAATACGGCGGCAGACGGTTTTATAGACTATACCGAGACGATGACGATCTTTGCAGGGTTCGGTGTAGTGGCCATCCTCATATCGTTCCTTCTCCTCTTTGAGGACAAGCGCAAGGGGTACGGCCTGCAGAAGCCTAACATCAAGTAACAAAATATCACTACTAAGCTAACCTCGAGAGCTGCGGATGTATACCCGTGGCTCTCCCTAAACAAAAGAAAGGAAAAAGCCATGAACTCGACACCGGAATCATTGATCAGGGAATATGCTGACCCTATAGAGCAGCAGGAGATAGACAAGTTTGTGTGCGCGGAGATGGGGCGGCAGATACACCGCTACATCAAGGGCATGTCGGGCACGAAACAGGCTATGCTCGAATTTGAGAAACGGTTGGCAAGTCTTTCCGTACCGGAGAAAGAACGTGCCATTGCCAGGTACATTGACCTGAACAGGAAGGCTGTAGACGGTCTGGACTTCAAGATGGTACTTGTACGCTCGGTAGCCAACTACTGCGATACGTATCAGTACATGCTGGAATTTATCAATGACAAGCGCAAGATGATATTCTATTATCTGCGCATGAAGGACAAGTATCTGCAGTTTCACGAGGTGTTCGAACAGGACGGAAAGTTTGGTATGAAAGACCATAACGGGGAACCTATGCTTGCTCCCCAATATGATTTCCTGCGTACGTGCTATATTTACGTGGATGACTTAAGTACCATGCCCGTCATAGCCGAGAAGAACGGTAAGATGGGACTTGTCTTGCCAGACGGGAAGGATACTGTAGTGGCCGACTTCATTTATGACGAGATTTGTCTGCGCGATGAATATCCTTATTTCGAGGCATCGCGTGACGGCGTAACGGGCCTGATAGACAAGTTCGGAAACTTCCAGAAACACTGATTCGGCTTCCGTAAAGTAGAATGTTCGATGCAAAAACAAAGGGCAACCAAGACTGCGGTATGTGCAGCTCCGGTTGCCCTTTCTTATTTAATTCTCTCTCTTATTTCTTTTCTAATGAAGAGTAGTGTTCGCCAGCAAAGAGGGTGTGGCGTCTACCAATATACCTTTTTACTTTTTACCTTTACCTTATCCCAAGTATTTCATCAAGATGCGGATTTGTCCGCTGTCGCGTAGTTTGAGAACACTCTTCTCTCTTATCTGGCGTACGCGCTCACGGGTAAGGTTGAACTCGCTTCCTATCTCTTCCAAACCTTTTTCATGGCAACCGATGCCGTAGCAGTAGCAGAGAATCTTGCGCTCGCGCTCCTTCAGTACCGAGCGGAGCACACGCTGCAACTCGTTGCTCATTGACTCGAAGTCTACGTTGCGGTCTGTGCGGCTGTCCTCGCCAGAAGCCATCACGTCTACCATCGCATTGTCGTCGTCATCGCTTCCGAATGGGGCGTCGATACTCATGTGGTGGTTGTCAGCCTTGATGGTCTGGTCTATCTTCGTCTCCTCCATCTTGGTAATCTGAGCCAACTCGGTAACGGAAGGCTTACGCTGGTGCTCCTGCTCGAACTTGCTTATCTCTGCCTGTATCTTGCTGAGCGCACCCACCTGGTTGAGCGGAAGGCGCACGATACGGCTCTGCTCTGCGATGGCCTGCAGAATGCTTTGTCTGATCCACCATACGGCATATGAAATGAACTTAAAACCGCGAGTCTCGTCAAACTTCTCGGCAGCCTTTACCAGTCCGATGTTTCCCTCGTCGATAAGGTCGGTGAGACCGAGTCCCTGGTGCTGGTACTGCTTGGCTACCGAAACGACGAAGCGCAGGTTGGCCTTTACCAGTTTCTCCTTGGCACGCTCGCCCTCCCGGCCGCCCTTGCGTATCTTCTGGGCAAGCTCGATTTCTTCGTCGATGGAAACCATAGGCTCACGACCAATCTCTACCAGGTATTTGTCGAGTGCTTCACTGGAGCGGTTGGTAATGCTTTTGCTGATTTTAAGTTGTCTCATAATCTACTTTTTACCTTATGTTTTGTGTCTTTATATCTCGGTGTGTTGTCTGTCTGAACGTAGTGGTAGCCCCGTAAAATGGGCAATCGGGCTGCAAAGTTACAAAAAAAATGCAATATAATTGTCATAACTGCACAAAAAGTTGGGCCTTGTTCCTTCCTTTTTCTTGTCTTCCTTGTCTTGGGTGCAGATGTGTTGATGGCGTTAGTCTTGTCAATTGTCCCTTTTGCTTGCCCTGTGCGCTTGCCTAAAGATGTACTTTTCTTCCTTTTTGCTGCATATTGTTGGTTTATTCGGAAAATATGCGTACCTTTGCAAGGCCGTAGCTATAGAGTTTGATTTTGTACTCGATAATGGTATTCATACGGTGTTTGAACAGTATTCGAATGACAATAAAACAATAAACAACAAAGAAAAATTATGTTTGAAAATCAACCGAAAGGTCTTTGGACCTTAGCATTGGCTAATACGGGCGAGCGTTTTGGTTACTACACCATGCTGGCTGTATTCGCACTCTTCCTCGGTGAGAACTTTGGCTTCGATGCCGGTACGGCATCGGAGATTTACACTTGGTTCCTCACCGCCGTGTATTTCTTGCCCTTGTTCGGCGGTATGGCTGCCGACAAGTGGGGCTACAACAAGATGGTGATTATCGGTATCTTGATTATGTTTCTGGGTTACCTGTTCCTCTCCATTCCGTTGGGTGGAGGTACGGTGGCTGTGGCTGCCATGGGTGCAGCTCTGCTGCTCGTGAGTCTCGGTACGGGTTTCTTCAAGGGAAACCTGCAGGTAATGGTGGGCGACCTTTACAATGACCCCAAATATGCGCAGCAGCGTGACTCGGGGTTCTCGCTTTTCTATATGGCGATTAATGTGGGCGCTCTTTTCGCACCTACTGCAGCCACAACCATCATGGCGTGGGCACAGAATGGCCTTGGTTACAGTAAGGCCGACTCTTATCACTTCGCCTTTGCTGTGGCATGTGTCTCTGTCATCGTTTCCATCCTCATCTATTTCTTCGGTAAGAAAACCTATCAGCAGGTGTTGACCACCAGCAAGAAGAAGGAGGATGGCAAGGAGGCTGTCGTGGAGGAGATGAGTCCTGCCGAGACCAAGGAGCGCATCGTCTGCCTGGTTTTGGTGTTTGCCGTGGTTATTTTCTTCTGGATGGCTTTCCATCAGAACGGTCTTACCCTTACTTGGTTTGCCGATGAGTTTACTGCTCGTGAGGCTACAGGTGTTACGGGTATGGAGTTCAATGTGATGAACCTCGTGTGGTGCATATTCATGGTGTTCGGTATCTGTGGTCTGTTGTCTTCTTCCAAGGGTTCTAAAGGAAAGGGTCAGCTGGTCAATCTGGCTCTTGTTGTGATACCTGCCGCTATCCTTGTTTACAACTATGTGCAGCATGGCAACGATGTAGTGGCTATTGACGCTCCTATCTTCCAGCAGTTCAATCCCTGTTTCGTTGTGGCGTTGACTCCGGTGAGCATTGCCCTCTTCGGTTGGTTGGGACGCATCGGCAAGGAGCCTAAGGCACCTGTGAAGATTGGCTTGGGTATGCTTGTTGCCGCTGTGGCTTATCTCTTGATGACGGTGTCGAGCATAGGTTTGCCGGCTACAAACCACCCCGAGCATGTGGCAAACGTTAGTCCGAACATCCTTGTAAGCACTTATCTCATCCTGACTTTCGCCGAGTTGCTCCTTTCTCCTATCGGTATCTCCTTCGTTACGAAGGTGGCTCCTGCCAAGTACAAGGGTATGATGATGGGTGGTTGGTTTGTGGCTACTGCCCTCGGTAACAAGTTGGTGTCTATTCCCGGTCATATGTGGGACATGCCGTTGCCGGTAGTATGGGGCACCTTGATGGTAATCTGTCTCCTCGCCGCCCTCTTCATCTTCTCTATCATCAAGAAGCTGAATAAGGTAAGCTAGGGAAATACCAGATAAATGAAAAAACGAAATCACAGTTTATGACAGTGATTTCGTTTTTTTTGTTTTTATAAGTTTTCCTGCCATTTCTTGCCTGGCCATGTATAAAGCTTGAGTTAAGTAATGTGCATCCTGCTACGACAGTTATAGTTGCATATATAAATGCCTTAATGGTAAGCATTCATAAACTACAGGTATTAATGCTTACGAACCTAAGCTATGTGATGCAAGAAAGCCCTTTCGTACGATTGTTGGCAATTGCCATCCACAATCACGGCAATTGCCATCCACAATCACGGCAATTGCC
>CAVFRG010000052.1:0-17365 GCA_963624905.1 Oscillospiraceae bacterium | reverse complement strand
TAGCGCACTACGTTCGGGACGTAGGGGTCGGGCGTTCGAGTCGCCTAATCCCGACATACTATTAACCACAATCACAAGGGGGAGTTTTTCCGACAGGAGATTCTCCCCTTTTCTGTTAAAAACACACTGATGCCACACGCCCATGAAAAACTTCTTTTACCTGCAACGCAACGACCGGCACGCCCTTACCGTCCTTCTGCTTACTTTCGGAATAGCTTCAGTACTCATCCTGCTGATGAGTAGAAAAGAGAACACACAAGAGCGGGAAACCGAAAAAGCCACCACACCGAAAGAGGCAAGAAAAGCTACACGTGAACATCCGCTATACTACAAGATTGACGAGATGCCGCACGAACTGTTTGCCTTCGACCCCAATACGGCAGACAGCACCGACTTCATACGCCTCGGTCTGCAATCATGGCAGGTAAGAAGCATCTACCACTACCGCGCCAAGGGAGGCATTTACCGTGCACCTGAAGACTTTGCACGGCTCTACGGACTGACAAAGAAGCAATACGAAGTTCTACGTCCCTATATAATAATAGGTGAAGACTATCAACCGGCTGCCAATTACTATGGTCAACGGAAAAGCCACAGGGAGGGCGAAAATGCGCAGGAAGGCAACGACAAGCAAGAGAACGGCGAAAAGGAGGAACGCATATACAGTTATCCACAAAAGTTGAAAGCAGGCGAACACGTGGACATCAACCGCTCCGACACCACCGAACTGAAGAAGGTACCGGGCATAGGGAGTGTCTTTGCCCGACGCATCGTACGATACCGGGAGAAGTTGGGCGGATTTGTCAGCACCGCCCAACTGAAGGAGATAGAAGGATTCCCCGAAGAGACACTGCCCTATATGCAGACTGCGCAAGACAACAGCAGCGTGAAAAAGCTGAACGTAAACAAGTTGTCTTTCTCGCAACTGTACCGCCACCCCTACATCAACTACTATCAGGCAAGGGAGATATGCGACTACCGCCGACTTAAAGGTCCGTTGAAGAACCTGCACGACCTCGCCCTGCTCAAGGACTTCCCCCCTGCGCAGATAGAAAGGCTCACGCCTTACGTCACCTTCGAGTGAACTATCAGAACACCCCCAACTGATGGAGGAAGATGAGGAGGATGCAGAGCGGACAGACGAAACGCGCCATGAAGAGGTAGACACCGAAGAACTTGCCGCTGAGGGTTCCCCAATTGGTAAACTCGTCCTTGAGGACTTTGCTCGGCACATACCACCCCAGGAGAATACAGGTAAGGAATGCGCCCAAAGGCATGAGGAACTGCGACGTAAGATGGTCGCAACAGTCGAGGAACGTCAGACCGAAGAATGACAATGACGGCACGGCACCACACGAAAGGGCACAGAACACCCCGATGACACAACACGCCACCGTCTCTATCCATGCCGCATGCGGACGGGTAAGGTGCATCTCCTCAAAGAAGAACGCCGTACCTATCTCGTGCATGGAAATGGTGGAGGTCAAGGCAGCCAGCACCAACAGGGCATAGAACAAAACCGAAATGACGTACCCTACCACAGGCATGGAAGCAAACGCCTCATTGAACACATTGGGCAGGGTGATGAAGATGAGCGACGGACCGCTGTCGGGCTGTACACCGACCGAGAAAGCTGCGGGGAATATCATCAGGCCCGCAAGGATGGCTATCACCGTATCAATGACCGCTATCTGCGATGCCGACTTGAAGAGGTTGGTCTGCCGGCTGAAGTAGGAGGCGTAAGTACAGAGGCAAGCCGTACCGAGACTGAGCGAGAAGAACGCCTGCCCCAAGGCTTCGAGCATCACGTTCTGCGTCAACTTGGAGAAGTCGGGCTTGAAAAGGAACTCCACACCCTTCATCGCACCGGGCAAGGAGCACGAAGCCACCACCAGGACAACGAGGAGCACAAAGAGCATGGGCATGAGTATCTTGGAGGCTTTCTCTATGCCGTTGCGCACCCCCTTTACGATGACGGCATGCGTAAGAAGGATGAACACGATGGTCCACACTACCGGTTTGAGCGGATGGGAAGAGAACGAGACAAAATAGTCCTTGACAAACGAGGCATCGCCCTGTATGCCACCCATCAGACTGGCATACAGGTACTGCATGCACCAGCCTGCCACCACGGCATAGAACCCGAGGATAATCATGGAGGTAAAGACGCCCATGTAGCCTATAAAGGCCCACCAGGGCTTGCCACCCGCCAGGTTGCGGTAAGAGCGCGCAGCATTGGCTGCAGAGTGACGCCCTACGATAAACTCGCCCAACATGCCGGGCAACCCGAGCAGCAAGATGCACACCAGATAGATAAGGATAAAGGCGGCACCGCCGTTCTGGCCTGTCATATAAGGGAAACGCCACACATTGCCCAAGCCCACGGCACTGCCTGCCGTGGCAAGAATGACACCCAACTTGCTTCCGAAACTTCCTCTGTTCTCCATTGTTCTTTCAGTATTTATATTACTCCAAGCTGATTAAGGAATATGGCCAGGATGCAAAGCGGACACACATACCTTATCAGGAAGATGTAAACCGCAAACAGACTGCCCTTGAGCGTCCCCCAGTTGGTAAACTCGTCCTTTACCACCTTGCGCGGCACATACCAGCCGATAAACAGACAGGTAAGGAAGCCCACAACGGGAAGGAACACCTGTCCCGTCACGAAATCAAACCAGTCGAACAGGCTCTTCCCTGCAAAGGTAAGCACATCTGTGGCACCCAGCGACAAAGAGCAGAACGCACCGATGATACAACAGCTAATGGTAACGATGAGCGCACCCTTCTTGCGGTCTGTCTTCAGTTCCTCATAGAAGAAAGCCGTGTTCACCTCGTGCAGAGACATCAACGACGTAAGGGCAGCCAGCGACAGGAGCACATAGAACAGGAGGGACACCACCCACCCTACCAACGGCAGATTGGCGAAAGCCTGGTTGAACACATTGGGCAGGGTAATGAAGATGAGCGAGGGCCCGCTGTCGGGCGACACACCCACCGAGAAGGCGGCAGGGAATATCATCATGCCGGAAAGGACAGCCACCATCGTGTCGATGACGCTTATCTGCAAAGACGACTTGAACAGGTTGGTCTGCCTGCTGAAATAAGACGCATAGGTGCAGATGCAGCCCATACCGATGCTCAGCGAGTAGAACGACTGTCCCAAAGCACCCAGGAACACGCTACTGTCGAGCTTGCCCAGGTCGGGCTTGAAGAGGAACTCCAGTCCCTTGCCGGCATTGGGCAGCAGGCAGGCAGACACCACGATGATAAGAAGCAGGATAAACAGCGTAGGCATCATCAGCTTGGAAGCCTTCTCTATACCTCCCCTCACACCGTGTATGATAACAAAATGACAAACCAGGAAGATGGCTACCGTCCACAACACCGGGCGAACGGGGTCGGAGCAAAACTCCTTGAAGTAATTGGCAACAAACTCAGGATTGCCATGCAGCTCGCCCATTACCGAGGCATAGATGTACTGCAGGCACCAGCCCGAAACGACGGCATAATAGCTCGTGATGAGGAATCCCGTAACGACCTGCAGGTAACCTATCCATTTCCATGCCGTGCCATTGGCCATCTTGGTATAGGCACGTGCCGTATTGGAGGCACCATGCCTTCCTATGATAAACTCGGACACCATACAGGGGATGCCCAGTATGCATACACACAACACATAAACCAGGATAAAGACGGCACCGCCGTTCTGTCCCGTCATATAGGGGAAACGCCATACGTTGCCCAAGCCCACGGCACTGCCTGCCGTGGCGAGTATCAATCCCAGTTTACTACCGAAGTTTGCTCTCTCCAATTTTGCCATAACTTGCTTTTTGGGTGCAAAATTATAAAATATTCTGCACTTATACGCACAAAGCGAAAGCAAAATTGTCAGAAAAACGAATATTTACTCCTTTTCTACCGATATTCCTCGGGCAAGGTGTCGCGCCACAACTTGAATGGATTGGCGAGCATGTGGGAATTGTAGAAACGTTTGTCGCCCGTCACCTCCATACCAATAAAGGACGGTTTGTCGAAACTTTCCGCCTCGTCGGACAGTTCCACCTCTGCCATGACAAGTCCTTCGTTGTCACCGTAAAACTCGTCAACCTCAAAGGTATGGTCACCACACGTTACCAGATAACGCCGCTTGTCTATCACCCCGCCCCTGCAAAGCAAGAGGAGATGACTTGCCTCATCGGGCGTTATCTCCTTCTCGAACTCATAACGGGTCATGCCGCCGTTCACCGACTTGCCCTTGATGGTAAGGTAAGCCTTGTCGTCGCGTGTGCGAATCCGCACCGTAGCCCCCTCAGCCGGGATATACCCCTGCCGTATATGACTGCTGGAAAAGGCGGCGCTCTTGTAAGCGTCGCCTTTCCTGACGAGGAACTTGCGTTCTATCTCCAATCCGCTCATAGGCTGCACATCATGCGTTGAGACAGGTATACACCATGAACGCTATTGCCAAAACCAGAAGTACGCCGATGACGCAATTGATAACTTTCTCGCCCTTCTCGGCCTGCTTCTTCTCATAAGCCTCATGCTTGGCTTTCCTTAAATCTTTGTTTCTACTCATAGTCGTATCGTTATTAGGTTTAGGCGTTACTGAGCTGCGCCTTTATTCTTCACTTTCCGTTGGGAACTCCATGAGGTAAGCCTTGATGAAGTCGTCTATCTTGCCGTCCATCACGCCGTCGACATCGGAGGTCTGGTAATTGGTACGGTGGTCCTTCACACGGCGGTCGTCAAACACATAGCTGCGTATCTGGCTACCCCACTCTATCTTTTTCTTGCCCGCCTCTATCTTGGCCTTTTCTTCCAGGCGTTTCTTCATGGCTCGGTCGTAGAGCTGACTCTTCAAGAGCAGCAACGCCTTGGCACGGTTCTTGGGCTGGTCGCGCGTCTCGGTGTTCTCGATGAGGATTTCCTCCTCCTCGCCCGTATCAGGGTCGGTGTACCAATAGCGCAGACGCACACCCGACTCCACCTTGTTGACGTTCTGGCCGCCCGCACCACTGGAGCGGAAGGTATCCCACGACAGTTTGGCAGGGTCGACGTACACCTCGATGGTATCGTCTACGAGGGGTGTGACGAAGACACTGGCAAAGCTGGTCATACGCTTGCCCTGTGCATTGAAGGGCGACACGCGCACCAGGCGGTGCACACCGTTCTCACTCTTGAGGTAACCATAGGCAAACTCGCTGCCCTCTATCGTCATGGTGACACTCTTGATGCCAGCCTCGTCACCGTCCTGCAGGTCGGTGATGGTTGTCTTGTAACCGTGAGCCTCCGCCCAACGCATATACATGCGCATAAGCATAGAGGCCCAGTCCTGGCTCTCGGTACCGCCGGCACCCGAGTTTATTTTCAGTACACAGTCCATCGGGTCTTCTTCCTGGCGCAGCATATTCTTCAGTTCGAGGTCTTCTATAGCCTTGATACACTTGGCATAGTCGGCATCGACCTCTTCCTCGGTCACCATTTCGTCCTTATAGAAGTCGAACGCCAACTGCAGTTCGTCGGCATATTGGCGAACGGTCTTATATCCGTCGAGCCATTTCTGTATGCCCTTCACCTTCTTCATCTGTTCCTGGGCATATTTGGGGTCATCCCAGAAGTCGGGCGCCTGCGTACGCAGCTGTTCTTCCTCGAACTCTACCTTTTTCTGGTCTATATTGAGATAACGGTGGAGGGCATCGGCGCGCTCCATCACATCTTTCAACTGGTCGGATGTTATCATGTATGAATGTTGTTTCTAAATATTTTACAATGTTAAGGAGTTAAAGGAGTTAAAGGAGTTAAAGGAGTTAATGAGTTAATGAGTTAATGAGTTAAGACAACAGCTTTTCTTGCTTGAGATGGTACGGCGAGGGCGCCGCACCTCCTACAGATACCTTTGCCGTTGGATTCTTCACTCTTCGTTCTTCACTCTTCTTTTTTACCTTTTTACTTTTTTACCTTTAAAATTACTCCTCGTACATCGCATCGATAAGTTCCCTATAGTTCTTGTTGATGACAGGGCGACGAATCTTCAGCGTATTGGTAAGCTCGCCCGTCTCCATAGAGAAATGGCGGGGCAAAAGGGTGATGCGCTTAATCTGCTCATAGTAGGCAAGCTGCTGCTGCAGGGTGTCGATGCGTTCCTTCAGCATCTTCCTCACCTTCTCGTTGGCACACAGCTCCTCACGGTTGGCAAAGGAGACATGGTGCTCACACGCCCAGTCTTCCACCACCTTGAACTCAGGCACTATCAGTGCCGAGACAAACTTGCGCTGGTCGGCAATGACCACCACCTGGTCTATGAACTTGTCCACCAGCAGCAACGACTCCACCTGCTGCGGCGCAATATACTTTCCGTTGGAAGTCTTGAAGAGGTCCTTGATACGCTCGGTAAGGAACAGTTCGCCGTCCTTCAGATAGCCGGCATCTCCCGTATGGAAGAATCCGTCCTCGTCGAAAGCCTTTGCGTTGGCATTGTCACGGTGATAATAGCCCGGAGTGATGGTCGGTCCCTTGAGCAACACTTCGGAGTCTTCGCCTATCTTGACCTGTATGCTCGAGATGGGGCGGCCCACCGAACCGATGGTATACCGCTTGTTCAGATGGTCGCACGACACGGTGGCAAGGCTCTCCGTAAGGCCGTAGCCTACCACCATTCCGATGCCTACGGAATGGACGAACTCCTCCACTTCCGGACTGACATACGCACCGGCTGTAGGGAAGATATTCGGACTCTCCAGTCCCAACTGCTTGCGCACGATGCTGAGGATGGTCTTGTTGATGACCTTGTATTCCAGTTCGAGCGACAAGGGCACCCTGCGCCCACGGCTCAGATACTCGATGTTACGTTTGCGGCCAACGGCAAGGGCATGGTAGAAGAGTTTCTGCTGCAAGGCACCAGCCTCGTCCATCTTGGCCTTCACGGCAACGTACACCTTCTCCCAGAAGCGCGGCACACTGCACATACATGTGGGGTGCACCTCGCGCATGCTGTCCTGTATCTCGTGCGGGTCGGTGTTGATAAAGAGCTGGGCACCTTCGCTCAGGCAGAGGTACGCCCACCCTCGCTCGAAGATATGGGTAAAGGGAAGGAAGTTGATGACGCGGTCTTTTGCCGTGACAGGCACACACTCGTCGTTAGCCTTCAGTGCTGCATGATACTGTCCGTAGGTAAGCATCACGCCCTTGCTGTCGCCTGTCGTACCACTGGTATAGAGAATATTCGCCAGTTCGTCCATGGAGGCCTGGTTGTAAAGTTCCTCCACCTCGCTCTGGCGGGGCAGGTTTTCGCCCAGGGCAATGAAGTCACTAAAGTAGAGCGCAGCCCTGTCTTGCGGCCCAAGGTTCACACTGTTGTCGAAAACAATGATGCGTTCCAACGAGGGGCAGAGCGCAAAGATGCGGCGCGCCTTGTCGTACTGCTCCTGTTCGCCTACGAAGAGGAAGCGCACCTGTCCGTCGTTCACCATATACTGTATCTGCTGCTCGCTGCTGGTGGCATAGAACGGTATGGAGCACACCCTGATGCCATAAGCACCGAAATCGGTATACAGATAGTGCACACAGTTCTGCGAAAAGACTCCTATCCTGTCTTTGGGGCGGGCACCGAGATTGAGCAGGGCATTGCTCACCTGCTTCACCCTATGTGAGAACTTGTTCCACGACACCGACTGCCACTGGTCTGCACCAAACTTCTTGAAAGAGAGGGCAGGCTTGTCGCCGTATTTCTTCGCAAGGTCGTGAATCAGCACCGAGAGATGACTGTTGATTTGCATAAGCATCTTGTTTTTATTGCTTGCAAAGATAATAGAAATCATTAAGAAAACAAAATAAATCTTGTTTTTATTTTGCACGTCTGCCTATTTAGCGTAACTTTGCATCCGCCCCAAGCATAACAACACAAGGACATGACACAGGAAGAATACGTACACGAGGCCGTAGAACTGCTGAAACGGCTCATCGCCACACCGTCGGTAAGCCGCAACGAGCAGAAGGCTGCCGACATCATGGAAAGCACCATGCGACAGTATGGATACCAGCCCCGCCGCGAGGCTAACAACGTCTGGATTACCGACCCGCATTACGATGCCGCCAAACCCACCCTGCTGCTCAACGCCCACATAGACACGGTGAAACCCGTCGACTCCTGGCAGCGCGACCCCTTCACGCCTACCGTAGAGGGAGAGACGCTCTACGGACTGGGCAGCAACGACTGCGGCGGCGGACTCTGTTCGCTGTTGCAGATGTTCAGGATACTCACCTCCCGTCCTCAGGCATACAACCTCGTCTACCTTGCTTCCGCCGAGGAGGAGGTGTCGGGGAAGGACGGCATCAGCCGTGCCTTGCCGCTGTTGCCCCACATCGACGTGGCACTCGTGGGCGAGCCTACGGGCATGCAGCCTGCCGTGGCTGAGAAGGGACTGATGGTGCTCGACGTCATAGCGCACGGCAAGAGCGGACACGCCGCCCGCAACGAGGGCGTGAATGCCATCTACGAGGCGCTGGACGACATGCGGTGGATAAGGGACTACCGGTTTGAGAAGGTAAGCGACTTTCTGGGCCCTACCAAGATGACACTCACCGTAGTGAATGCGGGCACGCAGCACAACGTGATACCCGACACCTGCACCATGCTGGTGGACATACGCACCAACGAGCATTACGACAACGAGGAGGTATACCGCTTCATCTGCAGTCAACTGAAAAGCGAGTGCAAGGCCCACAGCTTCCGACTGAAGTCATCGCACATAGACCCCAACCATCCGTTGGTAAAGAAGTGTGTGGCGATGGGCATGAAGCCCTTTGGCAGTCCTACGCTGAGCGACCAGGCCCTGATGCCCTTCCCGAGTTTCAAGCTGGGTCCGGGCGAGTCGTCACGCTCCCACTCTGCCGACGAGTTTATCCGCATCAGCGAGATAAGAAATGCCATCGGGCAGTATACAGAACTGCTTGACGGTATCATCTTAAGCAACCCACCCGTCTAACTGGCGCTCTCCGCCTGTATGCCGAAGTATTCGTTCAGTTCGGCAATGGCAGCACCGTCGGCATTGCCAAGGTCTTTAACGAGGTGGCCCTTCTCCAGGAGCAGGATGCGGGTAGAGATATCAGCGACAAAATTGAGGTTGTGGCTGGATATGATGACCGTGGTGCCCTGTTCCTTGCAGACACGCTGAATCATGTGGGCGATAGCCATCTGCGAAGAGGGGTCGAGGTAATTGAACGGCTCGTCGAGAAGCAGCACCTTGGGCTGCACTATCATGGCACCGATGATGCCTATCTTCTGGCGGTTGCCCTGGGAGAAGTCGCGGAGATACTTCTTCGTACCCATAATCTCGCCGTGCATGAAGCCCTCAAACTGCTCCAAGCGTTCCTTCAACGTCTCGCCATCGATACCATAGACATCGGCTACAAAGGAGAAGTACTCTTCGGGGGTAAGGAAGTCGACAAGGAAACGGCCGTCTATATAACTGCCGGTGTACTCTTTCCAGGCCTCACTCTCGTTCACCTTCTGTCCGCAGCTCTCCACACAACCGCTGTTGGCCTCTATGAGGTCGAGCACCAGGCGGAGCAGCGTGGTCTTGCCCGCCCCGTTGTTGCCTACCAGTCCTACCAGTTCGCCCTCCTTTATCTGCAGCGACTCTATGTCGAGCACGGTATTGCCATTGTATATCTTCTTGAGATTCTGAATTGTAAGGATATCCATTTTTTCTATGTTTTTAATTTATTGGGAGTTAAGAAATTAAGGAAAGTTAGAGAAGTTAAGGGACAACAGCCTTTCTTGCTTGTTTCTTGCTTGAGTGGTACGGCGAGGGCGCCGTACCTCCTACAGTTAGCTTTGCCGTTGGATTCTTCCCTCTTCCCTCTTCACTTTTCCATGTACTTCTCCATACGTGCATAGCGGTGGCGATGATACACACCTCCCACAAGGGCTATTACCTTGCGGTGGAAAGCCAGGCCGACACCAGCCAGCAGCACACAGACAAGGCACCACACCCGTTCGCCCCACATCCAGTACACACCGGCAAGAGCCGCCACAGGCAGGAGGAACACCAACCCATAGAGGTTAATCCTGGCATTGGCACCCTGCATGCTGAACATCGACTGCGAGAATATCTCGAGGCGCGTGGAGAACAGGCAGGTAGGAAGATTCACCAGATTAATGACCACCGCCATCGCCAGTGCCCCGACAACAGAGAACAGCGTAACATCGGAAGAGCACAACGGGAACACCAACGCCAGCACCGCCATCACCGTGCTGATGCTGAGATAGAAATAATAGCAGTTGCGCAAGAGCCGCTCTACGGTGACGGGCTTGGTCATAAGTCCCTGGAAATAATTGGCCTCTATGCCGAATGTCCACTGGGAGAGCACCACCGACGGCATGAGCACCACACCGGCAACATAAAGTACAAGCGGCACATTACCGCTTTGCGCCTCTTGAGGCAAACATACCATGAGGAGGGCATCCAGGAAGAACACCACCACCATCAGCAGCACCATGTTGCGCACACGCTTGGCACGGAGCAGACCTATATACTGCAGACTACGGAGCGTGGTGTGGCCGAAGCTACGGAAGCGGGAAGTCCTGTTGCTCTGCTCGTTGTATATTTTCAGCCCATACAGGTAAGCCACAAGCCCTGCAAGTATCAACACCGCCCACACCCACATGCCGAGACAGAGCACCCAGCACGGCATCCACGCGTTAAGGACTACATACACGGCGAGCACGCCAAACATAAACAGCCAGCCCACTACTATCGGCAAGCGCAGCGTCCACTTGTTCGTCTTGCGGTAACAGGTGACATAAAAGCCGTCGATGAACGAGAACACCTGCATAAGCAGGTAACCGGCAACAGCCTGCGATGCCGGGAGCATCCACAGCAGCAGGGGGAGCATGATGACGGGCAGCACATAGTTCCAGAAGCTCGCCAGGTTGGTAAGGAGCAGGAAACGGTTCCACACCCCCTCAGGCACAGGCCGCGTCTTGACATACTCGTCCATGGCGGTGGAGTCGCGCTTCATCACACACTTCAACAGGATGTCGGGCCAGAGCATCACCAACGCCACGATGACAGCAAACGACGAAGGCACGCCATCCGGGAACAACTCCCCGCCGTCTCTTGTTGCGCCGAAGTAGAACCCCACCCCTACACATATATATATAAACACCATGTAGCCTCCCACTATGGCGTCCTTCCATGTGAAGTTGCGCCGTTGCTGAAGCCACCATAACCGCAAGAGTAATCTAAGCATATCCGTTCTCGTTCTTTAGGATTTACGGGCACAAAGATAGCAAAAAAATATCCAAAATCTCTTTAATATGACGGAAATCCACCTAAAGTATCATTAATTTGTAACGTTACCCTTAATGCAAACACTAAAGTATGCGGTATCTCACTATAAGCAATACACTACGTCGACGGATACGATAATCAGAAATACTCTCTGTCAGTGCCGAGGACGTAGAGCGGGAGTAAAGTTTTTTGTCGAAGAGATTATTGCAAAGCAACGTAAAGAGCCATCGCTTATGGGAATACTTAGCACTCAACCCACAAAGCACAAAAGACTTGTCCTTCTCATTCATACTATTATAGTAATGAGAACAATTCGCAGACAAGGAAACCCCAGCCGGGAGCAAGAAATCTACAAACGTATCGTTTGTCATAGAGCGCAATGACGCCATAGCACTACCGCCGCTGATTTTACTGCCTACACTATAGAATGAACTTTCGTGGCTCGCCGTCATCCATTTAGCAATAACAGCACTCGCATCCATCTTTACACTCCACGTATCATTCGTATAATTCAGTTCCTCCCCTTGAAGAAGTATCGGGCTATCTGTACGAGCATAATTAAGCTGCAAGGCTATTTTCATGTTCTTCCAGTCAAAGCCCTTGCTGGCATTAAGTTTTACGTTCACACGTTCTGCAACGCTCCCAGCAGCTTGACTCTCCACCTTTTCCACTACCCCATCATAAGTACTACCATAAAGCATCTTTGGCTTATTGCGACTCCACACTAAATCCACATCTATAAAAAACATCTTAAAGATATTTTTATAGTTATAGGACAACCTGTTGCTCAACCATGTTCCTGTATAGAGAGACGGAGTAGCATAACATGAGAGTTGACGATAGTTATTCAAGATATATTGGGCATACAGGTTTTCGATGGCAGGCAACTCTTTTGACAAAGAGCCACTATATGTCAAAGAATGGGAGGCATCTAACTGAAACATCACCTTTGCCATTGGTTCAAAATTGAGGCCATGAAAAGTTTTTGCATTGTTTTCCATTTGGTCATTCAGATACTGATATATATACCCTACAGGAACATTTATATCCAAGACTATCTTGCTGAATTTACAAACGGCGTCAATACCAACTCCCGTATTCAGTTCGGTCAGGACAATCTGGTTTTTATATTGTTCCAACGTACTTTGCAATTTGTCATGATGGACATCGCAATAAACTATCGGACCAATCTGTAGATTACCTATCACCAAAGAGGACAGCAATCCCAATTGGTTTCTGGTTTCGAAATTTCTCCTCTCAACCCATTGGTTCATTTCATCTGAGTCTAACACATCAGGAAACAGGTTGGAATCTACAGAGAGATTTTGAGGCCGCTTTTCGACATTCAACTTAGAAACGAAATCAACGCCACGATCCTTCCGGAACTTACTGGTAAGATGCAGTTCATTATGCAGACGATAATCCTTCACTTTGCCCTGTTGCATGATATCGCCTTCATTCACTATACAGTTCACGCCGTTCAAAGAAGAATAGTCTAACATCAGCAAATTTTTTACATAGCGTTTATCTTGGTTTTCTATAAATGAAAGATTTCCATAAGCCATTTCTTTCCTTTGGTTGGCGGAGATTCGCTCTGCCATCGTGTGAAAAGTACCGTCCGGCAAAAGATTGTAGACAGCAGACTGGTTGTCACGACTGTCTCGATCAGACAAAGTACCTATGTTTATGCCCAAACTGCCATTCTTTCCAATACGGTATATATTATTAAAGGTAGCACTATGAGAACGATTGAAATAATAATACCGCTTGTCTATTCCCGGTGCCGTAGGCATTTCCACTCCTGTCAGGTTTGATGCACGAGTATAATCGTCCCCGTCAAAAGAGCGAAGTTCCGTTTCCAAATCATCTCCCACATTATTACCCTTATAAGTTGCCAACAACTGAGAGTTTTTTCTGAAATAGGTAGCCAACAATTCACCAGTCCAAAGTCCCTTGTCTTCTACACCCCCGCCTATTGTACCGATTAAGTTGAAAACGCCTTTCACGCCCTCCTTCAATTTCAAATTGATAGAGGCATGCTCTTCCGGGCGCAAATTCTGGAGAGCCTTGATATCTTGATGATTTTCAAGTACCTGAACCGTAGAAACGCTATTAGGATCGACATTGTTGGTTGCTATGCCATATCTACCTTTCATCAAGTCGAGTCCTTCTATATAAAAATTCTTTATCGGCAAGCCCTTATAGGATATCTGTCCGGAATTCGCCACAGTTATTCCCGGCATTCTCTTCAAAACCTCTGCTATGGATTGGTCATTCTTGTTTAGGAATGAAGCCACATTATAATTAACCGTATCTCCCCCCACATAAATTTTCTGCGCTTTTACAGTTATTTCCTTTAGTTTCTGTGCTTTCTCCTCGACATAGACTGTATGGAAAGCATCCTTGTTGGCAAAATTTTCATGCGTTTTGTTTATCGTCATTCCCGAGCAATATAAACTTACACTATCAGCCTGTGAATGGAACGATACAGAAAACATACCGTTCTTATCCGTTGTACAAGAGCCTATAATTTTATACTTCTGATTAAGTTGGCTAACAAAGACATTTACCCCAGGAACTAGTTCGTTAGCCTCTGTTTTTACCCAACCTCTAATAGTCGTTGCAGCTGTTTGAGCATGTATATCCAAGACACACAAGAACAACAATATACTCAACAGAAAGACGAAGGGTATCCCCCACCTTTCGAGAAAGCCCATTGGTTGTCCCAACATATCATTAAATTCTTTGCTGTGCAAATGATTGTTATGTTTCATACTGCAAGTTGATTTTTAATTAAAGAATAGTATATACCTTTTTTGCCCAACAGCGTTTGATGCGTTCCCTGCTCTACCACATGCCCACTCTGCATAACTACAATATGGTCTGCATCTTTTACAGTACTTAAGCGATGAGCTATAATCACGGAAGTACGTCCTTGTAAGAAGGATTTCAAATTTAGCATCACTTCCCTTTCGTTATTAGTATCAAGGGAATTCGTAGCTTCATCCAAGAACAAATACTCAGGATTCTTATATATCGCCCTTGCAATCAACAACCTTTGCTTTTGTCCCGAACTCAACCCGTTAGTATCAGCCCCAATTTTTGTACGAAATCCTAAAGGCATATCTTCTACAAATGAAAGGGCATTTGCCATTTTTGCAGCTAGCACCATACGCCGTGTATCTATCTCGCCAGCTGGGACTATATTGCGTGCTATCGTATCAGAATAAATATATCCATCTTGCATCACCACCCCACATCTTTTGCGCCATTCCCGGATATCACAGTCCCGAAGAGGTGTATCGCCTATGGTTATACTTCCTGCATCAGGCACATAAAACCCTAACATCAACTTCAACAATGTTGATTTTCCACTTCCACTAAGCCCTACTATTGCTGTCGTCTTGCCTTTGGCAATTTGAAGATCTACTCGATCCAGAACAGAGGTTTCTGCAAGTTTGTCGTATCTGAACGACAAATGATGAAATTTTATACTGTCATGGGGTATATGAGCTGTCTTTTCCTCTTCATTTTCCTCTTTTAAACTGTAGATTTCATTCAGTCGTCCAATGCTCAATTTTGCATCTTGTAATTTTTTCACGAATGTCACCAATTGTTCCAAAGGACTATTCAACATCCCCATAATATACTGTATAGCAAGCATCATACCTAATGTCATCGACCCGTCAACAACTTTTGTTGCGACAAACGCCGTAATACACATGTTTTTAATTTGAGTCAACAACACACCTCCAGACATCTGGTTTTGCGAAAGTTGCAATCCTTCAGAAAGCAATTTACAAATACTTACCTGCGTTTTCTCCCATTCCCATATTTTTTCATTCTCGCATCCATTGAGCTTAATGTCTTGCATACCAAGGATTATCTCAAAGATATTATTTTTTCCTAAAGAATTAAGAGAGAACATACGATTGTCTATAGTTGCTCTTTTTTCCATAAAAAGCCATACCCAACCTATATATAAAACACTGCAACCTACATAGACCAAAAATATCATCTCGTTATAATAAAGGAAAACTGTACTAAATATAAGTATATTTAGAAACGAGAACAGCATTGTCAACGTTGTCCCTGTCAGGAATTCCTTTATGCGTTGATGATCACTTATACGCTGCATGATGTCTCCACTCATCTTTGTATCAAAAAACGAGATTGGCAAGTTCGTAAGTTTCCGAATAAAATCAGAAATCATCAGTATATCAACCCTTACTCCTATATAAAGCAAAATTCTATTACGAACCAACTCCACCGCAGCAGTCCCCAAGACCAAAGCCAATTGACCTAACAATATCACCCAGACCATATAAACGCTTTTTCCCTTTATACCATAGTCTATGATTGCTTGGGTCAAGAACGGAATTGCGAGTATAAACAAAGAGCTAAGGCACATCCCCAAAAGCAAATGCAACATATTATACTTGTAAGGCTGTACATAAGACCACAAAAAATCAGATATACTTTTCTGCTTGTGTTTCTTTTCTACATAATCATTCAACTTCTCCGTTGGCTCCAGACACAAAACAATCCCTTTGCCATTTTCTATCTCCCAACATTTTTCCATCTCTGCCTCTGTAAATCTAAAGCATGAGCCTACAGGGTCTGCAACATAAAAATAGACATGACCACGTTTTCTCCTTACCTTATATAATACGACAAAGTGTTCTTGTCTCCAATACAAGATACAAGGCAATGGAATATTCTCCATCAATGTTTGAAGATTTGCCTTTACACCAAAAGACTTAAACCCAATCTCTTCTGCAGCCTTCATTAGACTTAGCATAGTTGTACCATTTCTTGAGAACACACACAACTGATGAACGCATGCCATGGAAAGTTTTTTCCCATAGAACGAAGCAATCATCCGCAAACAGGTTGGGCCACAATCCAAATTGTCTCTTTGGGTACACAAAGGGAATCTTTTCACCATTATTCCAATGTTATCAACCAATATTTTTTTCCATCAGTTCCGATAAGTTTACCATCATCCAATGCGACAATACTTACCATATACCTATTTATATAATATATCTTTTTCACATCCCCATCCCAATCTAAAGTCACGATTTTACACGCTGCTTTATTCTGTTTGCGCAATGTTTCCATATTTTGCAGAGACTTATTCCACCAAAGGGCATAGACATAGTTTTTTGATGATGAGATATCTTTTATTTGTACAATATTCTCCTCCCAAACATCAGCAGTCAGAGGTTTTAAACGTTTCCAATTCGGTTCTGCCAATTTTACAACGTAACTTTGTTTGGTATCCAAGTTTACATACTGAATCGCAGGGTATAGGTAAAAGCCATGAGCTATCACATGCTGCACTACTCCGACTGTTTGTTTTCCAAAATTAGTAGTCCAAGCAGGATATTTCTTAGAAAATACGAGTTGAGCAATTTCTTCCACAAAAACAGACGTTGTATCAGACTTTGATTTATAAACAGCTTGCACGCCCCTTTTAGGTTGTCTTCCTACAAAATAATATTCCAGTTCTGACGAACGATAAGCAAACGACACATTCAATGCCATTGGATACGGAACTTTTGCCTTGTCGGTAAAAACAAACTTATGCGTATTTTGCATCACATGTTTTTCCAAATCTATGTTATAAACTAACGGATAAGTACAATCCATAACATAAGTTGCTCCAAGACTATCTTGAAAAAGCACAGGATAGTCAATACCATTACTTTTGGCTGGATTCCTAAAATATTCAGTCTCAAACATAAGCAAACCTGAGGATTCATCTATACGGTATACTCTCAACAATTGAGTTCCCCATCGCTTCGGACTTTCATAAGTAACACACAGCCTTTTTCCTACGACCTTCAAATTTACCAACATTTTTACATCGGCTACGGAGTCTACCTTTAAAGGCGTTAGCTTGGCCAAACCTTCTGCAAAAGCACATACACTCCACAAAGACAATATTACAAAAAATAGGCTCACCCGATAAAGTCCGTGGCAAGGCTAACTAAAATATCAACGATATGCGATAGAATGTCATTTTAGTTTGTTACCTTTGTCTTATGAAACATGAAGCAGAC
>CAVFRG010000051.1:0-17815 GCA_963624905.1 Oscillospiraceae bacterium | reverse complement strand
TATCTTAACCTCTTTTAACCTCCTTTTACATACTCTTTGCCGTCTTCAACGTGCGGCATAGGGGGGTACGGTTTTTTAAACTGTAATTGTAATCGTAATCACTCGCTTCAGGGACACACCCCTCCAAAAATGCCAAAACTACCTTTCTCAGACAACAAAATTATGAGATGAAAATTAAAAAACGGCATTTTGCTGAAAACGGGCCCTTATCACACCCTGAAATTTGGAACGGAGCGAAAATAGCAGTAACTTTGCAGCATGGTCACGACGTGAGGTCGTACAAGTAATCGCTCTTTGAAATTAGAGAATTCAAATGCTATGGATTGCCTTTGCTTTTACAAGGGGGATACGGCGCCGTACCTCCTGATGAATACCCTTTTCGGGCAAGTGCTGGTAAACGTAGGAGGTACAGCGCCCTCGCTGTACCAAGCAAGAGGATTTCCCAAATCCGAAACTTGAGTTGGCATTGCACAAAAAGAAAAAAACGGAAAAGCCCCGAATGACAGCTCTTCCGTTCTCTTGTTGAAGGTGTGTGGTGTGTCAGAATCCTCCTCTTCTGCCTCCCGGTGGCGGTCCCATAGGCCTTCCGCCTCCGTTGAACGGCCTTCCGCCAAAGTCGGGCCTTCCTTCTTCATGTCGGCGCATCCCCTCCCGTGCTTCCTTGCCGCCTATGAGGTTGAAGCGGTACACTACGTGCAGCATGGCATAGCTGTTGATGCTGTTGTACTCAGTGTCGGTGCGTGCCATGGCGGTAAGCGAGCGGCTCAGGGTGCTCTGCTGGCGCAGGATGTCGTAGAACTGGAGCATCACGGTAAGCGGCTTGCCGCGCAGGAAGCCCTGCGAGAGCTGTGCGTTCCATACCAGTTCGTTGGTGTTCATCGAGTTGTCCGAATACCCCCTGCGGCTGCTCTCGCTCAGGTCGGTGCTCAGGCTCATTCCCCACGGCATGCTCAGCGTAACGCTGGGTCCGTAGGAGAACTGCCACGTGTCCATGTTGCTCGATGCCTGCAGCTTGTTGCGCGCATGGGTATAGTTGAGTGTTCCGTTCAGGTTTACCTCCAGCCAGTCGTTGCGGTAGCTCAGGGCCAGTCGTTCGCCCACTGTGGTCTGCTTGGTGGTGTTCTTCTCCGAGTCGCCCCCGTCAAGGCTCAGGTACGCCACGTTGTTGGCATATTGCAGGTTGGTGAAGGTATTGACGCTCCATACTCCTGCCGAGTCGATGGCGGTGTTGAACATGAAGGCACCGTTCGCGTTCCAGTTGCCGTTGATGTTCTCGGGCTGTGTGGTGCGTCCGCCGGTCTCCTCGTTGTAGGTTACCTTGTCGCTGACGCTGTTGCTCGTGGTGGAGAAGTTGATGAAGGTCATGAGGGCACGCTGGTGGCGCTCTACATAGTTGTTGTAGAACAGGCGGAACCTCTGTGTGAAGGAGGGCTTCAGTCCCGGGTTACCCTTCTTGATGTTGAGGGGGTTGCTGTCGTCGGTGATGTCGAGCAGGTCGGTCATGGAGGGTTGCGAGGTGGTGCCTCGGTAGTTGATGCGCAGGTTGCTCACCTTGCTGAAGCGGTAACGGAAGTCGAGGGTGGGCGAGAAATTGACCACGTTGCGCACGGTGTCTACATGCACGCCCTGGTAGTCCTGCAGGTACTTGGAGGTCTGTGGCTGCACCATGACACCGAAGTTGAGGTTGAACTTGGGCCTTACAAACCGCATCATTACCTGTATGTCGTGTATGTAGTTCTTGTATTCCGAGTAGCGGCTCAGGTCCTGGTCGAGATACTTCTCGAGGGGGTATCCGCCCACGTGGGAGAGGTAGCTGTCCCATCCGCGGTAGGCGGACGTGGTGTTGCGCCACAGGTCCAGTTCGGCGGCAGGAAGGTCGGCAAAGTCGTAGGTGGATCGGTCGCTCTTCGTGTAGTTGTACGTAAACCTGTAGCTGAACTGCAGGTAGGTGGCCCTCCAGAGCGGTTCGCTGTAGGTGGCCTGCAGGCTGTAGCTGTATTTGTCGGTAGGCGTGGTGTTGTACCTGTAGGTGTTGTAGGTGGAGTCTTCGCCCGAAGCCTTCTTCACGAGGTAGAGGTAGGCATTGGTGAGCGAGAGGCTCTTGCTGTCGGTACGTCCGTAGCTGGCATCGGCACGGAGCGTGAAGTTGCGCCCGGTGCTGCTGAGCCTTCTGTTAAACTGGAGCATGCCGTTGAAGCTCTTGCTGTCGCTGTAGGAAATGTCGTTAGTCTCCTGCTTGTTCACCAGGCTGTCGATGGCCTGCATCTGCGCCAGGGCACTGGTCTCGAGCGGATTGGTGACATGGTTGTACGGGTTGGCGCGGAACTGTGCCGAGAGCGAACGGTTGAGGCCGTCGCTGCTGCTGATGGTAAACGAAGGGCGGAACATGATGTTGGTCAGCGTGTCGGGCTTCCACTCCATGCGGAACCGTCCGTCCCAGCTGTTGCTGCGCGAGTAGGCCGACGCCCGCTGGTTGGTGAACGAGGGCGTTGCGCTGACAAAGTTCTCCGAGGCCATGGTGCTTCCGGTGTCGCCGTCGCTGTGGTTCCAGCGTAGCGAGGCATCCATGTTCAGCTTGTCCTTGTTCTCGTAGTTGTAGTTGAGTCCTATCATCTTGGAGGCGTTCAGACCCTGTCTGCCCGGTCCCCTTCCCGGACCGCCTCCGCCGGGGAATCCCATATCGTTGGTGTTGTTGGCGGAAGCGAAGAGCATGAGCCGGTTGCGGTCGTTGAAGTATCCCGCCATCATGCGCCCGCTGTAGCGTTTCTCCGTACCCGCGCCCAGGTCGATGTTGGAGAGGAGTCCCTTGTTCATGCCGCGCTTTACGCCGAAGTCGAGAACCGTTTCCTCCTCGCCGTCGTCTATGCCGGTAACCTTGGCCAGGTCGCTTTTCTGGTCGTATGCCTTTATCTTGTCTATGATGCTGGTGGGCAGATTCTTCAGCGCCGTCTTCGTGTCGCCCGTCATAAACTCCTTGCCGTCAACGAGGATTTTCTTTACCTCTTTGCCGTTTATCTTGATGCTGCCGTCGTCGCTCACCTCGGCACCGGGCAGGCGCTTTACCAGTTCCTCGATGGTAGAGCCTTCGGGTGTGCGGTAGGCCGCCGAGTTATAGACGAAGGTGTCCTCCTTCAGTACCACCTTCTTGGCCATGGCCGTGACGGTGGCTGTCTTGAGCGTGATGGCTTCTGCCGTGATGGTGACATTGCCCATGGCGAGGTCTTTGCCGTCTGCCATCTCCAGTCTCTTCACCGTAGGCTTGTAGCCCACATTGGTAATCTTGAGCAGGTATTTGCCGTCGCTGGGAGCCTGCAGGCTGAAGAGACCGTTTTCGTCGGTCAGGGCACCTGCCACATAGGTGCTGTCGCTCCTGAGCAGTTGTACGGTAGCTTGCTCTACGGGCTCCTTGGCATCCTTGTCGAGAAGTGCGCCCGTGATGAGCCTGGTCTGTGCGCCTGCCGCCACGGCGATAAGCAACAGCAGAAGCGCGGATAGGATTTTTTTCATTCTTTTTATTTTTGCCTTTTTACTTTTTTACCTTTTTACCTTTAATCGGCCTTTTTACCTTTTTACTTTTTTACCTTTATTAGACGTGTTGTTTTAGGCTTGGTTTAGCCGCTGCTGGTAAAAATAATGCTAAAATATGGAACTATAGGGCAAAAATGTCATGCAATAAGCGGATAAATGATTACCTTTGCAACCGTTTTCCGAACAATAAATACAAAAAAGATGCAGACAAAACATATCAGAATAAGCGACTACAACTACACGTTGCCCGACGAGCGCATAGCCAAATTCCCCCTGCAGCAGCGCGACCACTCCAAACTCCTGGTGTACAGACACGGAGAGGTAAGTGATGACCTTTTCTACCATTTGCCCGACTATCTGCCCAAGGGCGCACTCATGGTGTACAACAACACGAAGGTCATACAGGCACGCCTCCACTTCAGAAAGGAGACGGGAGCCTTGATAGAGGTGTTCCTGATGGAACCCGCCGAGCCTACCGACTATGAGCAGATGTTCCAGACGGCAGGCCACTGCGCATGGCTCTGCATGATAGGCAACCTGAAGAAGTGGAAGGAGGGCAGCCTGCACCGCTCGTTCGACGTCAAGGGACGGAAGCTCACCCTGTCTGTGACGCTGCGCCGCAGCACCGATGCCGCAGGGGCAACCGCCGCAGGGGCAACCGACAGCAAGGGCGGTACCAACTACTGGGTGGACTTCGACTGGGACAATGCGGAGGTGTCGTTTGCAGAGATACTCGAGTCGGTGGGCGAACTGCCCATTCCCCCTTACCTCAACAGGGAGACGCAGGAGAGCGACAAGACCACGTATCAGACGGTATATTCGAAGATAAAGGGCAGTGTGGCGGCACCCACCGCCGGACTCCACTTTACGGAGGCGGTGCTCGCCGACATCGATGCGCACGGCATAGAGCGCGAAGAGGTGACGCTCCATGTAGGGGCAGGCACCTTCAAGCCCGTGAAGAGCGAGGAGATAGAAGACCACCGCATGCACACCGAGTTTATCGTGGTGCACCGCCATACGCTCTGTAGCCTGCTGCGCCACGACTGCAGCATCATTGCCGTCGGCACTACGAGCGTGCGTACCGTAGAGAGCCTCTACTATATGGGAGCGTACCTCGTAAACCATCCCGATGCCAACGAGCAAGACCTGCATGTAGACCAGTGGACCCCCTACGAAGACGGAAGGGAGGGCGGTCTTGTAGACGGCATTACACCCGTACAGGCCATACACGCCATAGTAGACTACCTGGACCGCAACGGGCTGGAGGCGCTCCACTCGAGCACGCAGATCATCATAGCACCCGGCTATGAGTACAAGATAGTAAAGATGCTGGTAACCAACTTCCACCAGCCGCAGAGCACGCTGCTGCTGCTCGTAAGTGCTTTCCTGCACGGCGACTGGCACAAGGTGTACGACTATGCGCTGGGGCACGACTTCCGTTTCCTGAGCTATGGCGACTCGTCGCTGCTCATTCCCTGACATCTGTTGTAGGGCTACCACGTACTGGGCGACACGCCAAACTGCTTCTTGAAGGCAACGGTGAAATGGGCTGCTGTGGCAAACCCCGTCATGGTGGCTATCTCGGAGACATTGTATTCCCCTTCCTTCAGGAGCTGGGCAGCCCTGTTCAGCTTGTAGTGGCGTATGAAGGCTCCCGGTGTCTCGCCGGTAAGCTCCTTCAGCTTGTACGCCAACTTTGACTGGCTTATGAGCAGGTCGCGGCTGATGGTGGCCACGTTGAGCTCTTGCATGGAGATGCGTTTCTCCATATAGCCGTAAAGTTCGTCCATGAACTTGCGGTCCTGCTCGGACAGGGTGTCCACCACGCTCGCGGGCAGATGGTGGGTGTCGGTGCTGGCGCTCAACCGTTGGCGCAGGGTCTGCACGCTCTTCAGTTGGGAGGCTACGAGTGCCTTGAGGTAGGAGGGCGAGAAAGGCTTGGTAACGTATGCCACGGCTCCCGTGCGCAGACCTTTTGTCTGTTCGGCCATATCCGACTTGGCGGTTATCAGCACGACGGGTATGTGGCTGAACGTAAGCGACTGCTTCAGCGAACGGCAGAAGTCGTAGCCCGACATCTTGCCCATGATGATGTCGCTCATGATGATGTCGGGGGCCAGACGTTCCATGTCGGCCAGCGCCGCCTCGGCCGAGTAGCGGTTCTCCACGGCATATTCCCCGGCAAAGATGCTGCGTATGTAGTGTGCCACGTCTATGTCGTCATCCACTATCAGTATCTTGCTTTTTCGGGTGCTGTCTTCCTCCGGGAGCGTATTGTCGCCACAAGGGCGCACTATCGTGTTCTCCTTTTCTATGGGTATTTGCAGTATCCGGTGGTTTTCCTCCACTTTTTCCTCTTTATTATATATATGCGGGTCGATGGGCAACGTAAAGAAGAACTCGACGCCCGTTGTCGCTCCGCCGATGTTGCGTACTGCGATGTCTCCATGGTGCAGGTCGACGAGCCTTTTCACATAGTATAGTCCTATTCCCGCTCCCCATCCGTAGTGGTGCCCGGTGCGCATGTCGGTAAGCTGGTAGTACCGTTTGAAGACATCTTCCAGGCGGGCTTCCGAAATGTGCGGTCCGCTGTTCAGCACACTGATGCGGAGAGAACGGCCCTGTGCCGCGTGTTCCGTGTGCATGCCTATCTTTATCGTGCCGCCTTCGGGCGTGTGCTTGAGGGCGTTGGTTAAGAGGTTGCTCATGATTTTCTCCAGCTTGTCGGTATCCAACCACGCCCGGCACATGCCTTCCGGAATGTCGGTCTGCAGGTCGATGTGCTTCATGAGGGCCGAGTCGCTGAAGGCCTCTATGAGTTTCTCCATTTCGGCGGTAGCATCGGTCGATGTTACTCTCAGTGGCAGGGCATCCGCCTCGAGCTGGTTGAAGTCAAGCATTTGGTCAATGAGACGCAACATCCGGTTGACACTCATGCAGATACGGTTAATGGTGCGCCTGGTGTCGGGAGGCAGGTTCTCCCTTCTCCTGAGCGAAAGCAGCGGTCCGGCGATGATGGTAAGCGGATTGCGGAATTCGTGCGAGATGTTGGCAAAGAAGTTCATGTTCATCTCGTTGGTGCGCTGTTCGCGCTCCCGCTCGTGTTGCTCCTGCAGGTAGTTCATGCGGTTGGTACGTATGCGCAGGTACAGGCCGTTGATGTAGTATATCAGCCATGCCACGATGCCCAGGTAGAGCATCCATGCGGCGGCCGATGCCCATGGAGCCGGCTTGATGCGTATGTCCATGCTGTATTCTGCCATTGGGGGGAGGGACGGCGATGCCACCAGCCTCAGGCGGAAGGTGTAGCGGCCTGGAGGCAGGTTGGCATACCTTGCGTCGTGCGAATAGGTGGGGGTGCGCCACGCCTTGTCGTAGCCCTCCAGCATATACTGGAACATGAGCGACGAGCGGTGGCAGTAGTTGGGATAGAAGAACCCGAAGTTGAGCGTGTTCTCGTCGTGTGCGAGCGTATAGCGGCACGGCTCGTTGCTGCCCCTCTCGAGGTCGTCGTTCAGCGTCAGCTTTCTTCCGTCCTGGCACTCTATGTCGAGCGAGTAGACGGTAAGGTTCTGGGCAGCCTTCTTGATGTTGGCCTCTTCCTGGTGCATATCCTTGTCGGTGGGCAGGAATTTGCAGCCGTCCGAACTGCCCAGGATGATGGCACCCGTCGGCGACAGGCAGATGGAGTTGTCGAAGAACTGGCGGTTCCAGTTGTTCTGGCTCGACGATACCAGGCTGTTCAGCCATACTTCGCCAGTTGTGGGCAAGTAGCATAGGGCGTCCTTCAGGGTAGTAATCCATAGTCGGCCCTGCTTGTCTTCCTCCATGGCCTGGATGTGTACGTCGTTGAGAAAGTTCATGCGCATTGCCGCCATGCGCTTCATGTCGATGCGGAACAGGCCCGACCGCTTTGTACCGAGCCATACGTTGCCGTGGGAGTCCTGCATGGTGAAGGCCGGTTCGCTGTTGGTGCCGACAGAGTCGCATTTTAGGGTGAGTGTCTCCACCTTCCGCCTGCCGGGGCGTAGCAGCGCCAGGTGCATGTTCTTCATGGCCAGGAGCAGTGTGCCGTCGGCAAGGTGGGTGACCTGTGTCTCTTCGTTGTACCAGGGCGAGTCCACCTTGATGGAGTCTACGGCGTTGTGGTCCTGTCCGAAACGCAGTAACCACCCGCTGTTGGTGCACACGTAGGCATCTCCGTCAAGAATGGCGGCAGGGCCGTACAGCATGCCTTTGGGGGCAGCGTGGCGCAAGTGGGTGACAAGGCGCGTGCCCTCTACGCTGCACAGCTGTATTTCCTTGTGCGAGAGGAGCCATGCGCGCTGGTGGTCTATGGGGAGGATACCCGTCAGTTCCGTCCGTCGGTTTTCCGTTATGCCGGTTTGTGGCTGGTTTTCCGTACCTTCCTTTCTCCTGTTTCCGCCGAAGAGGTCTTTGTAGAAGACAAAGTCCAGACGGTCGCTTCCCGTGTCATATACATAGAGGCGCAGGGTGGTGCCTGCCAGGATATGGCGGCCTATACATTCCAGTTGGGTGATGTCGCGCCCTTCCGTTTCGTGTGCCAGGATGTTTTCGTTGGCTTGTCTGAACGCTGTCCTGTTCGTGGAAAGTATCTGGTAGCCGGCATTGTGGTACCCTATCCACAGGTTGCCGTATTTGTCTCTGAAAGTGGCGGAGACGAGGTCTGCCGGTTTGTTGAACATATGCTCGGGCACATGGGGCAGGTATGGTGCCTTGGCGGTTGCTTTCCTGATGTCGGCGGAAGGGGTAAGGAGGCGAGGCTGCTTGCCGTCGCTTATCAGGTACGCCCCCCGTGGCGTGCATACCACGATGGCGGCCGTGTCGGCTTGATACTTTTCGGCTTGATACTTTTCTGCTTGATGCTTTATGGAAGGCAAGGCGGCTGCATCGCATATCCCCGTGACGTTCCCTCGGGAGGGTAGGGGTATGCGCCGGAACAGTCCGCCGCCCTCATAGCATGCCAGACCGTTCTGTGTGCCTGCCCACATCCTTCCTCTGCGGTCGAGATGAAGCACATTGATGTAGTCGTCGGGTAGGGCAGTGGTGTCGTTCCTGTCGTGGAAAAACTGTATGTAGTTCCTGCCGTCGTAGACATTGATGCCGGCGGAAGTGCCTATCCATACCAGCCCGCGCCTGTCCTGTTCTATCGCCGTCACATTGAGCGACGAGAGCATATAGTCTTTGGCCGTCTGCCGGCCCATGGTATTGAGGACGCTTTGCGTTTCCCGCCTTCCGGGGTCTGCCATGTAGGCTATGGCCAGCACCACCCACACGAGGGCGAAAATGATGAGGGCATGTTTCTTCATAGTTGTAGTTTGCTGTGATGGAGTACTCTCGCGGATAACAGGCTTGTTTCTTTTACTCCTTTTGTTCCTATTACTTATACATCTTCAGATTCAACCTCCGGAAGTTCCGAAGAAGGGAATTTAAGGGGAGTTAAGTGGAGTTATCGCTCTCTGCGAGAGCTCGGGAAGTTAAGGGACAACAGCTTTATTACTAAATATTCATATACTCGAGAGAAAGGCTGATGTCTCTTAACTTCCCTCTAACTTCCCTCTAACTTCCCTCTAACTTCCCACTAACTTCCCTCTAACTTCCCTCTAACTTCTCTGCTTACGAAACTAGTGTACGCAAAGATAGGCTTTATTTCCCATATACTGTATCGCCTGAGAGGATTTTAACCTCTATTTAACTAAAATGTGGTTCGCCCTGTGCGCATTATGCCCAACATTTTGCAGGAAAAGGCCGTTGATACTTTGCCGTTTCGAAAAAACATTGTATATTTGCAGCCCATAAAGACACAAAAGACAAACGATGAGAGGAATCGCTAAATTCTATACCTGGTTCTGGATAGTCTACTTTCCGGTATGCATAGCCTTTACCTATACCGTCAATTTCGACTGGAGCGACGAGATTCTCACGGTATTGCTCCTGGCCTATGCTGTGGTGAGAAGACGCTATCTGGTAAGGAGTAAAGCGCGTACCGGCGAAATCATGACATACGTGGGCATCATGCTCTTCTACCTGGTGTATTCGCTCCTTTTGCGTGTCACTACTCCACGGGGTGTGATACTCGACTTCCTGCAGCAGTTGCGCCCTTATGCCGTGTTCTACCTGACATGGATGATGGCGCCGAGGTTTACGCGCTTCCAGCGCAAACTCCTGCGCAGTGTCATGCTCGTTACCTATGGTGTGTATCTGGTGGCATTCTTGTTCTTCCCCTCGCTGGTAGACCCCTTTGCCGCAAGCAGCGTAAGGACGGGCGGCACCGTCGAGTCGGCGTCATTGGGGCAGATAGCCATCTGTTGCGGTATGGTCTATTATCTCTTCTCTAAGCATACCCCTATGAACCGCAACATAGCCGTCCTCATCATGCTTCTCGGTCTGCTTTCCGGCAAGTCGAAGTACTTCGGTGAGTGTGTGGTGTTTATTGCCCTGGTATTTTTTGTCAAGCGCAAGATAGACTACACTTCGCCGGTCACCCTGCTCAAGGTGGCGGCGCTCGGAGCTGTTGTCATCTTCTTTACATGGACTAAGTTTAATGCCTACTACGTAGAGGGATTCCAGGATGACAGCGAGGTGATGGCACGCCCTGCCACCTATACCACCGGACTGCAGATCATGTTCCATGACTACATACCCTTCGGCAGCGGACTCGGCTCGTTTGGTGTGGCGGCTGCGGCCAAGGAATACTCGCCCCTCTACTATAAGTACCATCTCGACGAAGTGTGGGGACTTACCCCCGACAACCCGATGTTCCTTGCCGATGCGTTCTATCCTACGCTGGCGGAATATGGCATCTTGGGACTTGTGCTGTTCCTCGTGTTCTGGAAACGGCGCTTGTGGGAGGCCAACCGCATACCCAATATGGTGTATTACCGCATGGCACTGATGGCCATCATGGCATTGGCGCTGGAGAGCACAGCCGACTCGTCTTATCTCTCGGGCAAGGGAATGGGATATTTCATGATACTGGCACTGTGTCTCAACTCTGCACGAAGAAGGCCACGGCGCAGGAAACGCCTGCTGCCCATGGCGGACAAGCAGGGCCCTGTAGCCATGGACAACGCGACAGCAACCACGGGTAGCTACGCCATCTCCGTGGGTAGCAACGCAGAAAGGACTGCGGAAGTACCGGCACATGAAAGATCTTGACAGACTGAAGGCCCGACTGGGCGAGTTTGGCGGTTGGCGACTTGTGCGGACTTATCTGCGCATGGGCGTGCTTGGTACAGGCGTAAAGGCGCTTGCTGCATGTATGCTCAAGGGCAGCTCCTTTAAGAATGCATATCCGAAGATTCGGGATAGGGTAGACGGCCTCCTCCTCCATAGATACGCACATCTGCTTGGCAGTGCCGGGCACGAAGGCGCTGCTGAGGCCGGTAAGGTGAATGCCAATTGTACCGATGCCACTCTGCCCAAGATAGTGTGGACTTGTTGGCTGCAGGATGAAGACAAGGCCCCCGCCTTGGTAAAAGCCTGCATACGGTCGCAGCGCCGGCAACTGGCTGGATACGAGCATCGGATGCTTACCCTTGAGAACTATACCGAGTGGGTAACCCTTCCTCCCGAGGTGGTAAGCAAATATAAGCGGGGCATTGTACCGGCGGCAAATTTCAGCGACCTGATACGGCTGGCGGTTCTCCGCGACTATGGCGGGGTGTGGCTCGATGCCACCGTGTTTTGCACGGGCATGGGCCATGAACGGCTCGCCTCCCGATGGCAGACCGTAGAACATAGTCGCCTGACGCTCTTCCGCTACTATCCGCAAGGCAGCAGAGTAGCCGTAGGACTCTCCACATGGTTTGTTGCCGCAAGAAAAGGGTCGCCCCTGCTCAGTGACGTGTTGGAGGCACTTCTGGCCTATTGGCACGACTACGATTGCCTGGTGGACTATTATATAATGCACCTCTTCCTCGCTACGGCATTGGAGCGAACCCCCCTCCTGCTTGCCGGCATGCCGAGGGAGAACAGCCGTCATAGTCTGCTGCTGGCAGAAGCACTGCACGAGACGTACGACGAGGCACGTTGGCAAGATCTGGTGGAGCACGTCTCTTTCCATAAGCTCAACTATCGCAAGCAGGCATGCACGTCAACACATGATACACCGGTCTCAGCCCCAGCACGGTCAATGACTTACCTGGACAAGGTGCTCGATACATAGAACAGTATACCGTAAATGAAGATAATCATCAATTCACCATCGCTCGATCCGAAGGACAACGTCAGCGGCATATCCAGTGTTACGAGGTTCATCATCGACAACAACTGGGAGGCAAACTACCGTTTCTTCCTTCTGGGAAGGCGTGACAACGAGCGTCAGGGCCTTAACCGCGTTGTGGCACTGTGGAAATGCTATCGCCGGTGGAAGGTGATGCTTGCCATGCATCCCGATGCCGTCATCCATTATAACCTGCCGTTGTCGCTCGGCTCGCTGCTGCGCGACCCTTGGTTCCTGCGCTATGCCCTGCGCAAGCACGGACAGGTGATGGTGCATGTACATGGTGGCTATTTTCTTACAGCCCAGCATATAGCCTTTCCTTTCCGCAAGATATTAAAGTGGATATTCAGCCAGGACGTGCCGTTTATCGTTCTTGGCGACTCGGAGTGCGAAACGCTCCAGAAGCGTTTCGGGGCACGCCGTGTCAAGGTGCTCCCCAACTGTGTAGACCTCTACGATGCCCAGTCGTTCGCCCAGGAGGCGTTGCCCCACGACGAAAGCAAACCGCTGCGTATCGGTTATCTGGGGCGTATAGAGCCGCGCAAGGGTATGAACGAATTGCTCGAGGCTTGTACCCGGCTGAAACAGGAGGGGGTGGACTTCCGCTTGGTGCTGGCAGGAAAAGAGGATACGGAGGGTCAATGCCTTCCGTTCTTCAGGCAGAAGCTCGGCAACAAGTTTGAGTATGCCGGTCTGGTGTCGGGACAGACCAAGTGCCAGTTTTTGCGTTCGCTCGATGTCTTTGCTCTTCCTACTTATTTCGAGGGGTTGCCCATGTCGCTCCTGGAGACCATGAGCTATGGCGTTGTGCCTGTCATCACTCCTGTGGGCAGCATCCCGCAGGTGGTGACCGACGGTAGTAACGGGGTCTTTGTCAAGGTGCGCGATGTAGACACTATCGTGCGTGCGGTGAAGTATCTTCACACGCATCGCGATGACCTGCGGCGTATGGGAGCAGAGGCAAGAGACACTATCTTTACGCATTTCAGTCCGATGCGCTATGTGCAGACGCTCAACGGTGTCTACAAAGAGCTGTTCCAGGTGGCGTTGACGAAATATGCCCCTGACAGCCGCTACTTTACCAGTATGCGCACCACGGTCTACTACCGTTTCATCCGTTTCTCGCTCGGTCTGGAGCCTGCTGTCGACATCCTCGACGGTACCTCGCTGGCTGGTTTCGACTGGAAGGCATTCTATGAGTTCGCATTGCGGCAGACCATGCTCGGGCTGGTGTTCGACGGCATACAGCAACTCGCCAAGGATGCAGCACCGCCCATGCCGTTGCTCATGCAGTGGATAGGCGTGAGCGAACAACTGAAAAGGCAGAATGTGCTGCTCGACAAGGCTTCGGCCTTCATATACCGCAAGATTACGGCAGCAGGCTATCGGTGCTGCATACTCAAGGGGCAGGGCAATGCCGTGCTCTATCCCAATCCGCAGGCACGTACCCCCGGCGATGTCGATGTATGGGTGCTGGCAAGCCGTGACGAGTTGCGCCACATCGCAACTATGCTGGTAGCAGACCGGGGCACCATAGGAAAGGAGAGCCTTAACCATATAGAGATGAGTGTGAACGGTGTGGCGGTGGAACTTCATTCCACTCCAGCCATCATGTCCAATTTTAAGTACAACAAGAGGTTACAGGAGTGGATAAGCGAACAGGCCGACAAGCAGTGCGCGCATATGATAACCTTTGCTTACGACCCGCGCCCCGTTGCCGTGCCTACTGCAGCCTTCAATGCCGTATACCAACTCTTCCATCTCTTCCACCATTTCTTCTATGAAGGTGTGGGACTGCGACAGGTCGTTGACTACTACTATGTTGTGGAACAGTTCTTTGCCGAAGCAGAGAATGAAGAGGCGCTTCCGTCGTTGCAGAAGACATTGCGCCATCTCGGATTGTGGAAGTTTGCCGGTGCCGTGATGTATGTCTTGCAGGAGGTGCTCGCCATGCCCAAGGAACGGATGATAGCACCTCCCGACGACCGGCGCGGGTGGATGTTGCTCGAGGAGATTCTTATGGGCGGCAACTTCGGTCAGTTTGACGAGCGCCACGTGTGGGGCTGGGGCAAGAAGGAACGTAATCGCTTCAGGCAGGGGTACTTCGGACACAACGTGTTGAGGCTGGTACGCGACATGCGGCTCATGCGCTATTATCCCGCCGAGGCTTTCGGAGAACCAGTGTTCAGGATGTGGCACTTTATGTGGAGAATATTCAAGTGTAAAAAAATAGACTGATGATCAATTTGTTTACTGCATTGCAGAAGTTGAGCCTCGCTCCTTCGTGGCTTTGGGACATGATGTGGGCACCGGTATGGAAACGCTGCATGCGCCATTGCGGAAAGGGGGTGTACCTGCGCCCCATGTCGTCCGACATCAAGGGATTGTACAATCTCTCGGTGGGTGACGGGACAAGTCTTCCTTCCGGCAGCACTATCTACTGTTCGGAGGCTCCCTGTACCATCGGACGGAAAGTAATCTTCGGACCGCACCCTACCATCATTACCGGTGACCATCGCATCGACCTCATAGGCCGTTACATTGCCGATGTGACTGTGGCAGACAAGATTTCCGGTGGATATAACCCCTATGACCAGCCCGTTACCATAGAGGACGATGTGTGGGTGGGTGCCAATGTTACTATCCTCAAAGGGGTTACCATAGGCCGTGGGTCGGTAGTGGCAGCAGGAGCTGTAGTCACCCGTTCGTGTCCTCCTTACTCCATCATAGGCGGCGTGCCCGCCCGTGTGCTCCGCATGAGATTTACCGAACAAGAAATATGCCGGCACGAAGCATCCTTAACATCAACAGAATAATAAAGAAAAAAATAGCACGATGAAATTTATAGGTATCATTCCTGCCCGTTACGCTTCTACGCGTTTTCCGGGCAAACCGTTGGCCCTCTTGGGAGGCAAACCGGTTATACAGCACGTTTACGAGAAGGTGGTTGGCGCGTTGGGAGAAGCCTACGTCGCCACAGACGACGAAAGAATTTACGATACTGTCAAGGCATTCGGTGGTAAAGTTGTTATGACCCGATCTGACCACAAGAGCGGTACTGATCGCATAGAGGAGGCCATAGAAAAAATAGGTGGTGAGTGGGATGTTATCATCAACATTCAGGGTGATGAACCCTTTGTCGATGCGAGTCAGTTGCATACCATTTGCAGTTGCTTTGATGACCCTTCTACGCAGATAGCTACATTGGGTAAACCGTTTACAAGTATGGAGGCCGTGGAGAATCCCAACTCTCCCAAAATCGTTGTTGACAATAAGGGCTTTGCCATGTATTTCTCGCGTAGCGTCATTCCCTTCGTACGCAACGAAGAGCATGCCGACTGGCTCTCCCATTATCCTTTCCTCAAGCATCTGGGCATCTATGCCTACCGCACAGAGGTGCTACGCCAGATAACGCAGTTGCCACAAAGCAGTCTTGAACTGGCAGAGAGTCTGGAACAACTCAGATGGTTGCAGAGTGGTTATAAGATAAAGGTGGGTACTACAGACGTGGAGACCATCGGTATTGATACGCCCGAGGACTTGGAAAGGGCGGAACAGTTCCTGGCAAAGAGATAAACACGTCCACTTATGTCTAACAAAGCATCTTTTCAGCATACCGTTGCCCGCTTCGTCCGGCAGCATGCACTGCTGCATGAGGACGGAAAGTACCTTGTGGCCCTCTCTGGCGGTGCAGACAGTGTTGCGCTGCTCCTTGTTCTTCAGGATATGGGCTATCGGGTAGAGGCGTGCCATTGCAACTTTCATCTCCGTGGAGATGAGTCTGACCGTGACGAAACGTTCTGTGTCGAACTCTGCGCCCAAAAGGGCATCCCCTTGCATCGTACACACTTCGATACAAAACTCTATGCCCGTGTACACCATGTGAGCATTGAGATGGCAGCACGCGAATTGCGTTACCGCTATTTTGAACAACTCCTGCACGACATCCAGGCAGATGCCATTTGTGTGGCGCACCACCGCGATGACAGTGTGGAGACGATGCTTATCAATATAGTGAGAGGTACCGGCATCAAGGGGCTTACAGGCATCGCACCGCGTAACGGAAACATTCTGCGCCCGCTCCTTGGTGTAGGGAGAGACGATATACTACGTTACCTTGACGGTAGGGGACAGAAATATGTTACGGACAGCACCAACCTGGTGGCAGATGTATTGCGCAACAGGATAAGGTTGCAGGTGTTGCCGCTGCTTCGTGAAATGAATCCTTCCGTGTGCTCCAATATGGCGGATACGGCCGAATATCTGCGGCAGGCTAGTTTGCTGATAGATGAGCATGTAGGTCAGAGCGGTGTTGTGAAGACGATGCCCGATGGTGTAGTGCTGATAGACAAGGCGGTACTTGCCCGGTCGGCAAGCCCCGAGTACGTTCTGCACGAGTGCTTGGAACAGTTCCGGTTTTCTTCAGCCACTGCGGCAGAGGTGATGGGCAGTCTTTCCGTTGTGGGGAAGCGGTGGCACTCCGCTACCCATCAATTGGCCATTGACCGCCACCATATTCTTGTAAGGCCGGTGCCGCAGCATCCGTTTAGTTCACTACGCATTCCTGAGGAGGGCAAATACGTACTTGGCAATGGTAGGGTAGTGAGGGTGCATGTCTATGCCAAACCGGATGGGTTTGTGCCTGCCAAAACATCTCTTCTCATAACGCTCGATGCAGACAACGTGGCGTTTCCGCTATGCTTGCGCAAGGCTGCGGCTGGCGACCGCTTCCGGCCTTTTGGCATGAGGGGAAGCAAACTGGTAAGCGACTTTCTCACGGACAACAAGTGCAACGCCTTTGAGAGGGAAGACCAACTGTTGCTGGAAGATGCACGAGGCACCATTGTGTGGGTAGTGGGCCGGCGCACGTCACAAGAAAGTTGTGTGACAACAGGCACTTCACGTATATTGGAGGTTTCCGTGGAGCAGGGCTGATCTCCTATAGGGAAAAGATCGGGGCTAGTTATGCGGCTGTTCTGCCAATGTTGCTATCGGCAATAGTACAAGAAATTAGGCAAAAGTCTTGCCAATTTTGCAGAAAAACTTTAACTTTGCAGACGATTCCCCCCCCCTAAAGACTATGGGGGGACATCAGAACGGTTCCTCTTATTGTAAGGAAAAGACCGGCATTACCTATAAAGATAGGTGTTGATTACGAAACTAATAAAACCATCATACATAAAATGGAAAATAGAAAAGTAGCTTTAATTACAGGTATCACAGGTCAAGACGGCTCTTACTTGGCTGAATTGTTGTTGGAAAAAGGTTATGACGTGCACGGCACGATCCGCCGTTCGTCAACCGACTATCGTGAGCGTATCGCCCACCTCGAAGGTCAGCCTAACTTCCACCTGCACTATGCCGACCTCGGCGACTCTATGAGTATCATCCAGGTGATGAACAAGGTGAAACCCACCGAAGTGTATAACCTTGCAGCACAAAGCCACGTGCAGGTAAGTTTCGACTCCCCGGAGTTTACTGCCGATGTGGATGCCACGGGTGTGCTTCGTATCCTCGAGGCTATCCGCCAATGTGGTTTGGAGAAGACTTGCCGTATGTACCAGGCTTCCACCTCCGAACTTTACGGCAAGGTGGAGGAGGTTCCTCAGAACGAGAACACTCCGTTCCACCCTTACTCTCCCTACGCTGTGGCCAAACAGTACGGTTTTTGGATCGTGAAGGAGTATCGTGAGGCTTACAATATGTTCTGCTGCTCGGGCATCCTCTTCAACCATGAGAGTGAGCGTCGTGGCGAGACATTCGTTACCCGCAAGATTACACTTGCTGCTGCACGTATCAAGCAGGGCAAGCAGGAAAAGCTCTACCTCGGCAATCTTGACTCACTTCGTGACTGGGGCTATGCCAAGGACTATGTGGAGTGTATGTGGCTCATCCTTCAGGCAGAGAAGCCCGAAGACTTCGTTATCGCCACAGGCAAACAGCACTCAGTGCGCGAGTTCGCTCAGTTGGCTTTCCACTACGTAGGCATCGAACTGAAGTGGGAAGGCAAGGACGAGAACGAGAAGGGTATCTGCGTGGAAG
>CAVFRG010000050.1:0-18929 GCA_963624905.1 Oscillospiraceae bacterium | reverse complement strand
GGGTGTAGTGGGTTACGCCGTTCTCGTCGGCCCACTGCTTGATGCCCTTTGCCACGGCGTCGGCGATGCTGCGGTCGAGACGTGCACCGTTGTCGATAACGTCGACGAGCTTCTCGTAAACGTCTGCCGGGAGATACTTGTACATCTTCTGGCGATTGAATACCTTTTTACCGAAGAATTCGCTGGGTCGCTCGCTTGGCACTGCGACCTCTACTGGCTTTCTCTTGGAAGCCTCTGAAACAGCCTCAAATCTTAAGTTGCTCATACCTTATTGTTTGTTTAGTGAAGAAGGAAGAGTGAAGAGTGAAGAATCCTAATGCGTTCCTGTCTCTGTCCTCTTGTTTCTTCGTTATACATATTTTCTTTTTGTCTTGGTTTATTGGTGAAGCGAGAGCTATAAGCAAGAACACTAAAGAATTCTTCACTCTTCACTCTTCGTTCTTCACTTTTATTATTTACCCAGCCACTTGGCTATGCGCTCCATGGCCTCCTTGCAGTCTTCGTGCTCACCGAAGGCGGTGAGTCGGATGAACCCTTCGCCCGAGGGGCCGAAGCCTACACCCGGCGTACATACCACGCTGGCTCCGTAGAGCATCTCCTCGAAGAATTTCCAGCTCGGCGTGTTGTTGGGGGTCTTCACCCAGAGGTAGGGTGCGTTCTCGCCACCGTATACGCTCAGTCCCAGCGAGGTGAGCTTGTCGCGCATGAAGCGGGCGTTGTCCATATAGTAGTCGATGATCTCCCTTACCTGGCGTTTGCCCTCGGGGGTGTAGATGGCCTCGGCGGCACGTTGCGATATGTAGCTTGTGCCGTTGAACTTGGTGCTCTGGCGGCGGTCCCATATCTGGTTGAGGTTCGCCACGGTGCCGTCGAGCGATACGGCGGTAAGGTCTTTCGGCACGATGGTGTATCCGCAGCGCACACCCGTGAAGCCAGCCGTCTTGGAATAGCTGTGGAACTCGATGGCCACCTTGCGTGCACCGCGTATCTCGTAGATGCTGTGGGGTATGTCGGGGTCGGTGATGTAAGCCTCGTAGGCTGCGTCGTAGAGGATGATGCTCTCGTTCTTCACGGCATAGTTTACCCACTTGCGCAGCTCGTCCTTGGTGATGACCGTACCCGTGGGGTTGTTGGGGTAGCAGAGGTAGATCATGTCCACGCGGTGGTCGGGTATCTGCGGCGTGAAGCCGTTGCCGTCGGTGCAGGGCATGTAGGTGATGTTGCTCCACTTGCCGTTCTCGAAGACGCCGGCACGGCCCATCATCACGTTAGAGTCGATGTACACGGGGTAGATGGGGTCTGTAACGCCTACGGTGTTGTCCCAGCGCAGTATCTCCTGGATGTTGCCCGTGTCGCTCTTGGCGCCGTCGTTGACAAACACCTCATTGGGGTCGAGATGGATGCCGCGCGGCAGGAAGTCGTTCTTGATGATGGCTTCGCGCAGGAAGTCGTAGCCCCTCTCGGGACCGTAGCCCCTGAAGGTGGACTGCACCGCCATCTCGTCCACTGCCTTGTGCATGGCCTCGATGACTGCGGGGCAGAGCGGGCGCGTAACGTCGCCTATGCCCAGGCTGATGACCTTCTGCTTGGGATGGGCTATCTTGTAGGCGTTCACCTTCTTGGCGATGTCCGCAAACAGATAGTTGTTCGAAAGCTTCAAGAAATGTTCGTTTACTAATGCCATATTTCTGTTCTCCTTTTATTATGTATATTTAAGTTTGCTCTGTTTTAGTGAAGAGTGAAAAACGAAGAGTGAAGAATTCTCTTGTCCCGTCTCTTCTTGTCGGATGTGGATGTAGGGGAGTTTTTTTTGAGGGAGTTAAAGAAGTTAAGGGAAGTTTGAGAAGTTAAGGGACATCAGCTTTCCCGGTGTATGCCCTCTTTTTACTTTTTTATCTTTTTTACCCTTTTACTTTTTTACCTTTTTACCCCTTTTACTTTTTTACCTTTAACTTGATTTCCCCCTCGAAGGCGAAGGCAGCAGGTCCCGTCATGTACACGTGGCCGTCGGCCTCGCTATACTCGATGTGGAGTGTTCCTCCATCCATCACAATGCTGCTCTTACGGCTGGCGCGCCCCGTGAGGTATGCTGCCACTGCGGTGGCGCAGGCACCTGTTCCGCATGCCATCGTGATGCCGCTTCCGCGTTCCCATACGCGTGTCCTGATGATATCGGGGGTGGTGAGCTGTGCAAACTCAATGTTGCACCGCTGGGGGAAGGCGCTGTCGTGTTCCAGCAACTTGCCGTAGTGGGCGATATCTATGGTGTCTATGTCGTCGACGAAGGTGACAAAGTGGGGGTTGCCCATGCAGACAAACGTTCCCTCAAAAGTCCTGCCGTCGGCCTCGAGCGTGGCCTGACCCGTAAACTGCTCCTTGTTCTCGAGAAGCGGCCGGAGCATGTCTACCGTTACCGATTCTACCTTGCCATCCCGAACATGCAACCTTAATATCTTGACCCCCGAAAGGGTTTCCAATCTTATCTCTTCCTTCTGCGTAAGTCCTTTTTCGTAGAGATACTTGCCTATGCAGCGACTGGCATTGCCACACATCATGGCTTCCGAACCGTCGGCATTGAAGATGCGCATGGAGTAGTCGGCCCTCCTGCCGTCGTGCGGCTTGCCGATAAGAACCAGTCCGTCACTGCCTATGCCCGTATGGTAGGCGCTCCACGCTATGGCTGTGCGCTCGGGGTCGGGGATGTCATAGAGCTGGGTGTCTACATAGATATAGTCGTTGCCGGCACCGTGCATCTTGGTAAAACGAACTAATTTCTCTTCCATTTTGTATCTCTTCTTTGGTTGTCTACTTACGTTTTGTCTATTTTTCGACTGCAAAATTAGCGTATTTTGACGGAACAAGCGAATTTTTTCTGCAAAAAGATAAAGTAATTTTTACTACCCATTTCAGATTGTAAGGCTGAATACAGCGAATCCTTACAATCTGAAACTATCCTACACTATTCTGTGATAGATTTCATTATTCGTGCTTTTTCAATATCTTTTTGTCAGTTTATATATTCCATAAACTTTCAGAATGTTGTAATTTTGCAACCGAAAACAGCAAACAGTAACTCAAACTCAAAATTCTGAAAATTATATGAAGCAACAGCCAGTAAGCGTGACAGGGCAAAAATGAGTGTAATATACATATTATATACACTATCTGCCACCTTTTAGTCAAGTAACAAACCAATAAAAGTGTAACCCAAATAAAAACTTTAGCTTTATGAAGAAAATCGAGGCTATCATTCGCAAGTCAAAATTTGAGGATGTCAAGAAGGCCCTTCTGGCCGCCGACATCGAGTGGTTCTCTTACTACAACGTGCGCGGAGAGGGAAAAATGCGCCAGGCACGCATCTACCGCGGTGTCATGTACGACACGAGCAGCATAGAGCGTGTACTGCTCAACATCGTAGTACGCGACAAGAACGTGGAACCCACCATCAACGCCATACAGGGCGCAGCGCAGACGGGCGAGATAGGCGACGGACGCATCTTCGTCATACCCGTAGAAGACACCATACGCATACGCACCGGCGAGCGCGGCGACATTGCCCTCTACAATGCGGAGAAAGAGATTTAACTAAAGGCGTGTTCTAAAAATTCCACGCATGGTTAAACTATATCATTAGACGGATTGCTCTTTGTGTCTTTTTGATTTTATCCGGCTAAAATGCAAAAATCCATCAAAGGTAATTTTTAGAACCCGCCTAAAAAAAAATGGAATGTTAATCTAAAATGTCGAACATGGAGTAGCAGACTCTTCGTTCCTCACTTAAATTAAGGTATAAAAGATATGAGCAGCTTATTTTTGACAACACTCGACACAGGTAACACGGCGTGGATGATTACCGCCACCATCCTTGTACTCCTCATGTCCATTCCGGGCATCGCACTCTTCTACGGCGGACTGGTACGCCAGAAGAACATCCTCAGCATACTGATGCAGACCACCTTCATCGTGGCGGTGGTAAGCCTGATATGGGTGGCGTTCGGCTATTCGTGGGCCTTCTCCACACAGTTTGCCGACAGCGGCAACCCCCTGGCATGCGTCATGGGCGGTTTTGACAAGTGTTTCCTCCACGGACTTACACTCGACACGCTGATGCCTACAGGCATCCCCGAGCTTACCTTCGCCATGTTCCAGTGTATGTTCGCACTCATCACGCCCGCCCTCATCCTCGGTGCCTTTGCCGAGCGCGTGAAGTTCAGCGGATACGTGCTCTTCACCGTACTGTGGGTCATCGTGGCATACCTGCCCATGGCACACTGGGTATGGGGCGGCGGATTCCTCCAGGAAATGGGCGCCATCGACTTTGCCGGCGGTACCGTGGTACACATCAATGCCGGCGTGGCGGCCTTCGTCATGGCTCTGATGGTGGGCAAGCGCGAGGACTATCGTGCAGGTCACCCCATCACCCCGCACAACATCACCTTCGTGTTCATGGGCATGTCGTTCCTCTGGCTGGGCTGGTTCGGATTCAACGCCGGTAGCGGACTTGCCGCCGACGGCCTGGCAGCCAACGCCTTCATGGTGACGCACGTCGCCACAGCAGCTGCCGCCACCACCTGGATGCTCATAGACTGGATAGTGAACAAGAAGCCTACCACCGTGGGCGCCTGCACGGGTGCCGTAGCAGGACTCGTGGCCATCACGCCTGCTGCCGGCTCTACCGACATTCTGGGTGCATTCTTCATCGGCATCATCAGCACCTGCGTTTGCTTCTTCATGGTGGCAGTGGTGAAGGCCAAGTTCCGCTACGACGATGCGCTCGACGCCTTTGGCGTACACGGCATAGGCGGTATCCTCGGCTCTATCCTCACGGGTGTGTTCGCCACCAAGTACATCACCGGAGCCGACGGCGTGGAGGGTGCACTCTACGGCGACTGGCACCAGCTGTGGGTACAAATTGTCGCCACCGTGGTAAGCATCGTGTTCAGTGCCGTCGTGACATACATCCTCTTCGTCATCGTGGACAAGACGGTTGGCGTGCGTGTGGACAAGCGCGTGGAGGAGGAAGGCCTCGACATCTACGAGCACGGAGAGAGCGCCTACAGCAACTAATAATCATACGAATATATACAAGAATAATAGAGAGAGAGGGTGTGGCACACGGGGCTGCACCCTCTTTCCGTGTGAGGGGGAGTGGGAAAAGTTAGAGAAGTTAAGGAGTCAAGACAACAGCTTTTTTTATTTTGTCAAGGTGGGACAAATGGCGAAGTGGGACACGATGCGGTTCTTTTTCAGCAAGAAACTTCCATAAAAAGTTTGGAGATAACGAAATAAATCTTTAACTTTGCGCAAAAAGCACAATCATGCCAGAGTTAAGTAGTGTTCGCTGAATAAGTACAATTGCAATGATGGCCATGCAAGCAGGCACTACCATCAATGCTCTCATTCGGGAGACATTGGCAAATGCCGCAAAAGTGAGATATTCTCCCAACATATGAGGAATCATGAGGAAAGAACAGATATGATACAATCTCATAAAAAAGCCATCGTGATGGGTGCCACGTCGGGCATCGGAATGGAAGTGGCCGCGCTCCTGGCGGAACGTGGCTGGCAGGTAGGCATTGCCGGAAGAAGAGCGGACAGGCTGGAAGCCATGAGGCAGAGCCACGAAGGAATCGTGTGCTGTCAGCAGATAGATATCACCTCGCCCGATGCTCCCAGTCGCCTGCGAACCCTCATTGCCCAACTTGGCGGCATGGACTTGTATTTCCACAGCTCGGGCATCGGTTGGCAAAACAACTTGCTCGGCGTGGAGAAGGAGCTGAAGACCATGGAGACCAACGGCTTGGGATTTGTGAGGATGGTGGATGCAGCCTTCAACTGGTTTGCGGAAAAATCTTCGGAAAACAAGGATTCCACGGCAAGCCACCCTTCGTATCAGATAGCTTGCATCACGTCCATTGCAGGAACCAAGGGCTTGGGTGCCGCCCCCGCCTATTCCTCCACCAAGCGTTTCCAGAGCCATTATCTCGAATGCCTCACCCAACAGGCAAGGATGCGCCATCTTAACATTTCCATCACCGACATCCGTCCGGGCTTTGTCAAGACCGACCTCATCGCCGGCACCAACTATCCCTTGCAGCTCGATGCGAAGGATGTAGCAAAGAGTATCGTGAGGGCAGTGGAAAAGGGCAAGAGCGTAAAGGTCATCGACTGGCGCTACACCCTCCTCGTATTCCTCTGGCGCCTCATCCCCCGATGGGTTTGGACAAGAATGAAGATTGAAAAATAAAGATATGTTTCAGAAATTCATAATCAACAGAGACGGTGTACTGAAGTTCGGGCATGTATATCTCCACCGCGATATGCTTACCCCAGGAGAGCAATGCACCTACGGCGGAGGACTGTGGAAAATAGACGAAGGAAGAGGTGCCATCGTACTATATGGCAGAAGCTTCGACTTCGGTCCACCAGACTTCGACTATGTGAAGAGAATAGACTGGGCGGGATTAGGAGGCACTCCACGCCCCTTACTCTACTTGCCCCACTGGCCCGACGAAACGGAGGTGATTCCAGTAATCGCAGGAAGGGAATAAGCCTGTCTTTCGATTATCGCCGCCCTCAACAAGTATTGCCCATCCATACGCTGAGAAAAAGAAAAGTTGCTTTCAAATTCCGTAAATCTATTTTTCAAATTCCTTTGAAATTACACAAATTCAGCAGCTAAGTGACGATAAAAAAAAACAACTTGGTACAGCGAGGGCACTGTTACTTTGGAATGGTACAGCGAGGGCGCTGTACCTCCTGCAGTTACCCATACTTGCCAGAAAAGGCAACCATAGGCGGTACGGCGCCCCCGCCGTACCACTCAGGTAAGGAATTGTAGATTCGCCCAAGAGAAATGTACCAACTTATTTTTTAAATCATTACTAACCTTTCTGGAAGACTTGCGAAATCAGGAAATAATCCGTACCTTTGCAGCAGATTTGCGGAGCAAAGGGACGATGGAAGGACGGAAAGTCATACATATCGACATGGATGCCTTCTTTGCTTCGGTGGAGCAGAGAGACAACCCGAACCTTCGGGGCAAACCGATAGCGGTGGGCTTCGACGGTCCGCGCGGTGTAGTCTCTACCGCCAGCTATGAGGCCCGCAAGTGGGGCGTACATTCCGCCCAGTCAATAGTCCAGGCCAAGCAGCGCTGCCCCGAACTCATCGTCGTGCCCTGCAGGCATGAACATTACAAAGAGGTATCGCAGCAGATACACAAAATCTTCCAGGAATACACCGACCTCATCGAACCCATCTCCATCGACGAGGCCTTCCTCGATGTTACCCACAACAAGAAGGGAATGCAGCTGGCGGTAGACATAGCCAGGGAAATCAAGGCTCGCATCAAGGAGGAGACGGGGCTTACCGCCTCGGCGGGCATCAGCTACTGCAAGTTTCTCGCCAAGGTGGCTTCCGACTATCGCAAGCCCGACGGCATCTGCACCATCCATCCCGACAAGGCACTCGACTTTATTGCCCGTTTGCCCGTAGAGGATTTCTGGGGCGTAGGGCAGAAGACGCTGCAGAAGATGCATTTCATGGGCATCTTCAGTGGTGCCGACCTTAGGAAGGTGTCGGAGAATCATCTTGTAGAGGTGTTCGGCAAGGCTGGGCACATCTTTTATGATTTTGCGCGGGGCATCGACGAACGTCCGGTTGTCACGTACAGGGAACGGAAGTCGGTGGGATGTGAGCAGACGTTTCTCGAAGACATCTACACAAAGTCGGCCGTCATCATCGAACTCTACCATACCGTCATCGAACTGACCGAACGCATAGCCAAGAGCGGTTTTGACGGAAGGACCCTGACGCTGAAAGTAAAGTTTGCAGACTTTACGCAGATTACCCGCAGCATCTCGCAAGAAAAGACGTTGAAGAAGAAGAACGACATCCTTCCCCTTGCCAAGCAGTTGCTCAAGCTCGTGGATTTTTCCTCCTCCCACCCTATCCGTCTGCTCGGCCTCTCGGTGAGCAATGCCACATCCGACGAAGCCAAGAGGGAGGACAAGGAGGGCAGCACTATCAGCAAACCGCAATGGAGAGAGCTGGAACTGGAGTTTGAGGAATGGGAGTGAAAGGCTTTCAGTTGGTTACCTCGCCCGGCAACATGCCGTATTCGTCCTTAAAACACTTGGTAAAATAGGAGGGGGCAGAGAACCCTACCTCGTATGCCACCTCGCTGACGCTCATGCTGCGGCTCTCGAGCAGACGCTTGGCCTTGGCCAAGCGGGCCTTGCGCAGCAGGTCTACCACCGACGAGCCGGTCATCGCCTTCACCTTACGGTAGAGCTGCACACGACTCAAGCCTATCTCCCGTCCGATGTCCTCTACACCAAACTCATTGTCAGACAAGTTGCGCCGTATGATATCGCGCAATTTCTGGACAAACTGCTTGTCGCGGTTCTCCAACGGAGAGTCGGCAATTTCGGATTCAGCCTCCTTGCTGCCCTGGTAGGCATGCTTCAGGAGGCAGCGTTGCTTCAGCAGATTGTCTATGCGGGCCAAGAGCACCTTGCTGTGGAACGGCTTTGTGATGTACGAGTCGGCACCGTGCTCGTAGCCCTCGGCGCGCTGTTCCTCCAGATTCTTGGCTGTGAGCATGATGACGGGGATATGCGATGTTGCGGTATGTGTTTTCAACTGCTGTGTAAACTCCAGACCGTCCATTACGGGCATCATCACGTCGCAGATAACCAAGTCGGGCACTTCCTTCTTTGCCACCTCCAGTCCTTCCTTGCCGTCGGATGCCTCCAGGACGATGTATGAGTCTTGCAGGAGTGTGCGTTCATACTGGCGGATGTCATTGTTGTCATCCACGATGAGCAAGGTGGGCTTGCTGCCCGTGTCTTCCACCACCTGCTGCAGTTTTCCACAGAGCTTGTTGCCGTCGTCAATATATTGCATTGCGCTCTCGTCCACATAGTGCTTATCTGCTGCAGGTGAGTCGCTTATGTCGTTATCCACATCTTTTTCGCCATTGTGGATAACCTGTACCTCCCCCTCCTGTGTGCGGGGAATGATGAAGAAGAAGTCGGAACCTTTGCCGGGTTCGCTTTCCACTTTTACCTCGCCATGGTGCAGTTCCACAAACGACTTGACCAGAGCCAGTCCGATACCCGTACCGCTGGCAGCACCCTTGGCCTGGAAGAACCGCTCGAACACCTTGTCGGCCTCTTCCTTGGCTATGCCCTTTCCGGTGTCGCGTACGTCTATGCGGAGCGTGTCGCCCTCTCCCTCCTTTAGGGTTACAAAGATGTCACCGCCTGCCGGGGTGTACTTCATGGCGTTACTCAGAAGATTGAACACCACCCGTGCAATCTTCTCCTCGTCAGCAACTACTTCGGAAGATGCCGTATAAAGGGATGTGTCCAGGTGCAGGCAGATGTTCTTGCGCTTGGCGGTAAGGGCGAAGTCGCCTGTCCACACGTCCAGTGCCTTTACGATGTCGAAGCGGTAGAGCTTCAGCTCCATCTTTCCGTTCTGTATCTTTCGGAAGTCGAGAATGGAGCCTACGAGTTGCTGCAACGCCTTGGCATTACGCTGCACCATCTTCAGCAGGTCGCGGCTTTTGCCCTTGATGGTGCTGTCCTCCAGCAGCATCTCCACGGGATCGGCTATCAGTGTCAATGGGGTGCGGAGTTCGTGGCTTATGTTGGTGAAGAACACCAGACGCGAGTGGGTAAGTTCCATCACTTCCTCGTTGAGTCGTTTCAGTTCGTCGTTCTTGCTTGCCAGCTCGGTGTTGAGCCGTTTTTGCTCTTCGTTCATGCGTTTCTGCTCGTTGTTTCTGCGTGCCAGTTCCTCGTTGAGCCGTGCCTTGACAACATATCCTCTGAAGATAAGCACCGCCGCCACGATGATGACCAGCAGGAAGATGCCCAGCCCGATGAGTATAACCTTCTGCGAATTGTAGTCGGACAGGTACTGGTCCACCTGCTTGTGAAGCGTCTTCAGGTTCTTGGCCTGCCGCTCGGCATCACGAGCCTCCATAAGCGTAATCTCGGCATTCTCGCGTGTGATGATGGAGGTGCTCAGGTAGTTGTCGCGTTTGTAGGGCTTGTGGGTAAGTACCTTCATGGCCAGGGCTATCACCTCGTCGCCCTTGGTCGGGTAGAGGTAAGTGGCCTCGAACACGCCGTCGCGCACCAGCTCCAGTCCGCCACCCTCCGTGGCCATGGCGTCCACGCCTGTATACTTGTATTTTCCCTCCAGCCCAGCTTGTCGTGCAGCCACATAGGCGCCCCATGCCAGTCGGTCGTTGTGGGCAAACACATAGTCGAAGTCGTGTGTCTTCGCCAGGATGCGTTTCATGGCGTGTATGCCGCTCTCCTCCTTCCAGTCGCCACCCTCCGATGCCACAACCTCGATGGCGGGATAGGGCTTGACGGCATCCATGAAGCCCCGATGGCGCTCCATGGCAGGCGACGAGCCTTCCAGGCCGCGAATCTCCACGATACGGCCTTTGCCGTGTAACTGCTGGGCTATGTAGTGGCCCATCGACTTGCCTATGGTATAGTTGTCGCAACCTATAAAGGCGGTATACTTGCCGGAATTGGTCTTGCGGTCGTAGAGAATGACCGGGATGCCCTTGTCGTATGCACGCTCCACCGCCTTGGAGATGGCACTGAGCTGGTTGGGCGAGACGATGAGCAGGTCCACCCCCTCGTCTATGAACTGGTTCACCTGCTTGTTCTGCAGCACATTGTCGTCGTTGGAGGAGGCGAGTTTTACGACAATGGAGTCGTTGAGGTATTCGCCCATCTTCAGTTCGTCGTTGAGCTTGTCGCGCCAGATGTCTTCCGAGCATTGCGACACGCCGATGACGAAGCGGGGCTTGGAAGGGCTGCTGCAGCCGGTTGCCAGCAGGGCAATAATTGCGATGTGTATGGAAAAGAGAAAATTGCGTATCGACATGATGTTGTGATAGGTAACGGTGTTGTTGTCAAGAAGGTGTTTGGTTGTTTTGGTTGCAAATATACGACAAATCTTCTTACCCTCCAAATTTTTATGCCGATAATATGGGATGCAGACGATGCACCGCCGTGTTCTTCCCCCTGGGCAGATAGTTACAAAAGCCCCGTCCGGGCGTCTATATACAAGAGGTGGGCAATGCAGCCGCCATCTCCAGACAACTACTTAGAACACGGAAACAAACACACATAAGAAAAACCTATATGATATTCTATAACAGAAGAACGGCACTCTTGGTACTGCTCATGGCAGGCTGTCTGTCGGCAGTGGCGCAGAAGAACTCCAAGGCCGGTGTAAGGAAGACTTCCAAGACCGCATTACAGGCAGGAAAGGCGGGCACGGCATCAGGGCAGTCACGGAAGATAGACCAGACCCTGATGCAAAAGATATACGACGAGGTGAAGACCCCCTACAAATACGGTATGGCCATAGCCCCTCAGGACAACTGGCACAAGATAGACTGCCCCATGGTGTACCGTGAGGGCGGCAGATGGTACATGACTTATGTGGTGTACAACGGCAAGGACGGCACCGACGGCCGCGGTTACGAGACATGGCTTGCCGAGAGTGACGACCTGCTGCACTGGCAGACCAAGGGCCGGTTGCTCTCCTATGCCGACAAGGGGTGGGACATGAACCAGCGTGCCGGCTATCCTGCCCTCATCGACTGGGCATGGGACGGCACCTATGAGATGGCCAAGTACAAGGGACGTCACTGGATGAGCTATTTTGGCGGAACGGGAACGGGATATGAGGCTGTGCGTGCTCCGCTCAATATGGGCATGGCATCCACCAGGGGGAGCATTGCCGAGGCCCATGAGTGGCAGACATCGGCATCGCCCGTCCTTTCCATCGAGGACAAGGATGCGCAGTGGTGGGAGAAGCTGACCCACTACAAGAGCACCGTCTATTGGGACAAGTCGAAGTCGCTGGGCAAACCCTTCGTGATGTTCTACAATGCAGGAGGCATCAATCCCGCCAACAACCTGAAGGCAGAGCGTATCGGCATAGCCCTTTCCGCCAACATGACTTCGTGGAAACGCCTGCCCCTTCGCAGTGCCCAATACCCGGGCGGAAACCCCGTGTTCTTCCATGAGGCTCCCGGCATCATTACCGGTGATGCACAGATAGTGAAATTCCCTGCGGCCTTTGCCGGACAGCAGAAGGGACGCCGAAAGAAGACATCGCCCCTTTACGTGATGTTCTACTTCTCGGCCTACAGTCCCGACCGTCCCTACAATGCCTACAATACCTTTGCCGTGAGCCGCGACCTCGTCAACTGGCAGGACTGGAACGGCGCCGACCTGGTATACCCCTCCAAACCCTACGACAACATGTTTGCCCACAAAAGCTATGTGGTGAAACACGGTGGCGTGGTATACCATTTCTACTGTGCTGTCAACCAGGCGGGGCAGCGCGGCATAGCCGTAGCCACGAGTGTGCCGATGGGGCGTTCTGACGTTAGTTTCCCCGCTCCCGAGAAGAAGGGCAAACGCACGGTGCAGAGCCTTGACAAGGACTGGAGCGTGAAGTTTGGTTCTACCACAGAGAAAGCGATAACCGGAAAGATGGGCACCTTCCGTGTGGATGTGCCCAACAATCTGGACGACTATTATGGCTATCGCCAGCTCAAGCACGGCAACCTGCACGGTACTGCCCGCTACCAGAAAGCGTTTACAGCCCGCAAGGAAGAGGGCAAGCGCTATTTCCTGCAGTTTGAGGGCGTGGGAACCTATGCCACGGTGACCCTCAACGGCAAGCACTTCCCCAAAGAACTGGTAGGGCGTACCTGCTACACCCTCGACGTGACGCGTGCCCTGCGTGATGGAGCCAACGAGCTGTCGGTAAAGGTAGACCATCCTGCCATGCAGACCGCCAACCCGTGGCCTTGCGGCGGATGTTCCTCCGAGTGGGGATTCTCCGAGGGCAGCGAACCGTTTGGCATCTTCCGCCCCGTGTCGCTGATAGCGACCGACGAGGTGCGAGTAGAGCCGTTCGGTGTGCACGTATGGAATAATGTGGCATGCGACAGCATCTTTGTAGATACAGAGGTGAAGAACTATTCGGACCGGGAGCAGACCGTAGAACTGGTGAGCAAGTTTGCCCTGAGCAGTGGCAAGGCTGTCTTCCGGCAAAGCGAGAAGGTTACGCTCGCTGCAGGCGAGATGAAGGTGATTCGGCAGCAGGCCAAGGTGACAGATGTGCACCTCTGGAGTCAGGACGACCCTTACCTTTATAACCTTTCTACCCTACTGAAGCGCGATGGCAAGACCATCGACGACGTGGCTACCCCTTACGGCATCCGCACGCTCTCCTGGCCGGTGCTGAGAAAACGGCAGGCAGCCCTGGCAGGCGACTCCACGACGACAGACATCAAGGACGGCCGCTTCTATCTCAATGGCAAACCCGTGTTCATCAATGGTACCTGCGATTACGAGCATCTCTTCGGGCAGAGCCATGCCTTCAGCCACGAGCAGATAGCCGCGCGGGTGAAGATGATGCGCCAGGCAGGGTTCAATGCTTTCCGTGAGGCACACGAACCCCATAATCTCTATTACCAGCAGTTGCTCGACGAGCAGGGCATGCTCTTCTGGAGCCAGTTCTCGGCACACGTATGGTACGACACCCCTGCCTTCCGCAAGAACTTCAAGGCCTTGTTGCGCCGCTGGGTAAAGGAGCGCCGCAATTCTCCGAGTGTCGTTCTGTGGGGTATCCAGAACGAGAGTGTGCTGCCCAAGGACTTTACCGAGGAGTGTGCCGCTATCATCCGCGAGATGGACCCTACAGCCCTTACGATGCGCGCCATCACAACCTGCAACGGTGGTGAGGGAAGCGACTGGAATGTCGTGCAGAACTGGAGCGGCACTTATGGCGGAACGGCCGACAACTATGACCAGGAGCTGAAACAACCCGCCCAGTTGCTCAATGGCGAGTATGGAGCCTGGCGAACCCTGGGCTTCCATAGCGAGGATGCGGCACAGGCTCATGCCGGCGACACCAAGGCACAGGCCAAGGCCTATACGGAGGAGGCGGCAGTGGCGTTGCTGGGCAAGAAGGCAATGCTTGCCGAGCGGGCCAAGGACAGCATCTGCGGACATTTCCAGTGGATTTTCGTCTCGCACGAGAACCCCGGACGTGTGCAGCCCGACGAGGCATACCGCATGATAGACAAGGTGGGACCGTTCAATTACAAGGGACTTCTCTCCCCGTGGGAGCAACCGGCGGAAGTGTTCTACTGGTATCGCGACCATTATGCCAAGGGCGCCTTTGCTGTTGCCACCGACCCCAATGCGCAGCAGGTGGCCATGGATAACGACACCCCCACTGCAGCTGACCGCAACCGCGACCTTCTGAAGCCGGCTGACGGCTACACCTATCTGTATAGGGTGAACTGTGGAGGCGATGCCCTGGTGGACAGCTATGGCAGTGAGTGGGAACAGGACGACAGCACCTACTCCCATTCGTGGGCTGAGCGCTTCGGTCTGAATCCATACCTCGCCAGCCAGGGACACATCACATCGCCCATTCACGGCTTGGAGAAGGCTCCTGAAGAAAAAGGGGTGTCCGTTCGGAAGTCAAGCCAGAACGCCGGGAAACAGGCTTCGGATGCCGAAGACGCAAAACTCTTCCAGTATTTCCGTTGGGGCCGTCATGCCCTGAATTATCAGTTCCCCGTCGTCGACGGCGATTACAGGGTGGAGCTCTACTTTGCCGAGCCGTGGCTTGGCGACCGCTATGGTGCAGCCATCGATTGTGAGGGCGAGCGCATCTTCGATGTTGCCGTCAACGACTCCGTAGTGGTCAACGACCTTGACCTGTGGGCTGAGGCTGGCTTTGCCGGTGCCTGCAAGAAGACCGTCGATGTACATGTCAGGGGCGGACTGCTTACCGTTTCCTTCCCCGAGGTAAAGGCAGGCGAGGCCATCATCTCCGCCATTGCCATAGCCGTGAAGGGAGAGACGGATACTCCCGGCGAGGCCTACCTTCGTTTCCAGAACAAGCCACAGGGCACGATGGGCAAAACCTATTGGGCCGACCTCGACAAGGACGTGATGGAAAAGTATCCCAAGGAGTTGTTGCCGAAGGACAACGACGTGTTCCCTGCCGTCCGCTACAAGGTGGAAGGGAAAAAGAAAGAGAAGGGACCCTCTGCCTCTGCCGACGACCGTGCGGAGTGGACCATCCTGCCCGGTGTCGCCCGCCAGTACATGCTGCGTTTCCGATACAAGAACACCACGGGCATGCCCCAGGTGGGAAGACTCAAGATAGTGGATGCCAACGGCATTGTGATGCTCGACAGGGACATGACCTTCCCCGAGACACCCAACAAGTACAAGACCATAGGTACCACTACCGACTCGCAGATCAATGCCGGAACTTACCGCGTTACGGTATCGGGCGTGAAGGAGGTGTCATTCGAATACCTGGAAGTGCAATAGAGTGAAGAGTGAAGAGTGAAGAATGAAGAATGAAGAGTGAAGAGTGAAGAATGAAGAGTGAAGAGTGAAGAGTGAAGAATGAAGAGTGAAGAACGAAGAGTGAAGAATCTATATGCAGAGGTTAAGAAACAAACATAGAACAATGATAGTGGCTTGCGTGGCATTGGCTTCGCAAGCCGCTCCATTTGCAGCACTGCCTGTAGCTGCATCAGTAGAGCACCACGACTGGGAAGACCAGCATGTGCTTTCCATCAACAGGGAACCGGCACGTGCCTATTTTATCCCTTACTACCAGCGGAAAGGCGACTGCCAGATGTCGCTCAACGGCGAATGGAAGTTCCGTTGGACAAAGACACCGGACGAGCGCATCAGGGACTTTTACCGTACCGGCTACAGTTGTGCGGACTGGAAAACCATTGCCGTTCCAGCCAACTGGGAGGTGAACGGTTACGGCACGCCCATCTACGTGTCGGCTGGATTCCCCTTCAAGATAAATCCCCCCTACGTCACGTCAGAGCCTAAGAAAGACTGGACTACCTACGGGGAGCGTAATCCTACGGGACAATACAAGCGCACTTTCACGCTGAAGGCAGGCTCCCGGCTCTTGGGCAGGGACAGGCAGACGTTCCTGCGCTTCGAGGGTGTGATGAGTGCCTTCTACGTATGGGTGAACGGCGAGAAGGCAGGCTACTCGCAAGGCTCCATGGAACCGAGCGAGTTTAATGTTACGCCCTATCTGAAGGCAGGCACAAACGAGATTGCCGTAGAGGTGTACAAATACAGCGACGGCAGTTACCTCGAAGACCAGGACTTCTGGCGCTTCGGCGGCATCCACCGCGATGTGCTCCTGTATTCCACCCCCAACGTGCGCCTTCGCGACTTTGCCGTGCGCACCATCCCCACATCTAACGGCGACTTCTCCCTGCAGCTCAATCCCCTGCTCGCCGTGTCGGCAGGAGAAAAAGGCGAAGGCTACACCGTGCAGGCATGGCTGGACGATGCCGAGGGCAAGCAGGTGATGCTCAAGACGGCATCCACCGCAGCTGCAGAGACGCGTGTAAAGGCGAATGCCGAGGAGATACTCGACCTCAACCACAAGGCGGCACTCATGAACGAGTGGTATCCGCAGCGTGGCGGCAGAAAGTTCGGGCGCATGACCGCCATTGTCGAAAAGCCGCATACCTGGACCGCCGAGACCCCCTATCTGTATACGCTGCACATCGCATTGACCGACAAGCAGGGCAACGTGGTGGAGCAGACCGACCAGCGCGTCGGGTTCCGTTGGGTATCGGTAGAGAACGGTGCTTTGACGGTAAACGGCAAGCCCGTCAAGTTGCGTGGTGTCAACCGTCACGAGCACGACCCCCAGTTGGCCCGCGTGATGACGGAAGAGATGATGCAGCGCGACATCCGCCTGATGAAGGAGGCACATGTCAACGCCGTGCGCACCAGCCATTATCCCAATGTGCCGCGCTGGTACGAACTGTGCGACAGTGCCGGCATATACGTGATGGACGAGGCCGACTGCGAGAGCCATGGACTCCGTGGCACGCTGGCGTCCTCGCCCGACTGGAATGCGGCTTTCATGGACCGTGTGGTGCGCCTTGCCGAGCGCGACAAGAACCATGCCAGCGTCATCTTCTGGAGCTTGGGCAACGAGAGCGGCTTCGGGGCTAACCATGCCGCTATGGCGGGGTGGTTGCATACCTTCGACCCTACCCGGCTGGTACATTACGAAGGAGCGCAAACGCCCTTCGACCCGGGCAAGGGACTCAAGGAGAACGAGTATGACGAGACAGACCCCGCCTGCGTCGATGTCATGAGCCGTTTCTATCCGCGTGTCAAGGAAGAGTACCTCAACCCCGGTGTGCCCGAGGGCAGCGACAAGGAGCGTGCCGAGAACGCCCGTTGGGAACACCTCCTGGACATCGCCTTGCGAAAGAATGACAACCGCCCCGTACTCACCAGCGAATACGCCCATTGCATGGGAAACGCCCTGGGCAATTTCAAGGAATATTGGAACGAAGTGTACAGTCATCCGCGCATGGCGGGCGGATTCATCTGGGACTGGGTAGACCAGGGCATCTATGCCCCCGGCACACGTAACGTGCTCTATGGTGGCGACTTCGGCGACAAGCCCAACCTGAAAGCCTTCTGCCTCAACGGCGTGGTGTTCTCCGACCGCAGCGTGTCGGCAAAGTATCATGAGGTGAAGCACGTCTATGCCCCGGTATGGATAGGCAAGTCGGGAGACGAGGTGTGGATTAAGAACCACCATTCGCACCTCTCGCTCGAAGGCTTTACCTGCAATTACACGATAAGCACCAACGGCAAGACAACGAAGAAAGGCGTGTTGCCCGTCACAGCCATACTGCCCGGAGACAGTGCCGTCCTCTGCAAGACTACCGATTTCGAGCATGATGCGGGCAGTGATGTCCGTCTCTCGCTACAGGTCCTCTCGCCCGCAGGAGCGGAAGTATGCACCCAGCAAGTGGCTTTGCAGGACAACCTGTTGAAGGCAGCAGAGCGTATGGCGAAGGGCAGGTGGCACTCGCCAGCACCTACTGTGACGGATGAGACAATGGTAGTGCCGCAGTTCTTCCGTGCGCCAACCGACAACGACAAGAGCTTCGGCAACTGGATAGCGAAGGACTGGAAGAAGACGCATCTCGACAGCACCCTTGCAGCCGTCCCCCTGAAGGATGGCGAGTATGCCTATCATTATGGCGAAGAAGGCAAGGAGGGAGGCACCGTACACATGAAGCTGGAGGTGAAGCCCGCCGATGACGGTTTTGTGGAGGTAAAGGCCACCTACAGCATGGAGGGCCATCTGCCGGAGATACCCCGTCTGGGACTGATGATGAAACTGCCCCGCAACGACTTCAGCCAAGTGAAATGGTATGGACGCGGACCCTGGGAGAACTATCCCGACCGCAAGCAGTCGTGCCCCGTAGGGTTGTACCAAAGCCCCGTGGAGAGCCAGTTTACCCACTATCCCCGCCCGCAGGACAACGGCAACCACGAGGACTGCACGTTCGTGGAACTGGGCAACGGCAGGAAAACGCTGCAGGTGGTGGCGCTCGATGCCCCCTTCAGCTTCTCGGCGCTGCCCTACAGCGTGGCCGACCTCTATGCTTGCCAGCACGACTTCGAGTTGCCACAACACGATGACAGCGCCCCCGGCTATACGTGGTTGAGCCTCGACTGTGCCGTGCTCGGGCTTGGCAACAGCAGTTGCGGCCCCGGCGTCCTCAAGAAGTATGCCATCGACAAGGGCAAGACCTACACCCTCCACTTCAAGTACCGTCTGAAGTGAAGCATCATGGTACGGCGAGGGCGTTCTGGCATGGTTTCAGTTTTGTTTTTGTAAGCAGGGGACCTAAAAAGCGAATCCCGGCAACCGTCATGGTTGTCGGGATTCGCTCTCTTTTGCCCGCTTACTTTTTTTTGCGGGGTTCGTTCGTTTACTTCATGCTGCCGTGCAACTGGCTATGCCCAGGGTGGTGGCAAGTG